>NZ_JAWOWA010000024.1:0-66895 GCF_033340195.1 Vibrio sp. 1457 | reverse complement strand
GGGGGTCGCGGGTTCGAGTCCCGTCCACTCCGCCACTTATATTAAGCCTCAGTCGAAAGACTGAGGCTTTTTTCGTTTTGGTTCCCCGACTTACCTTAAACCCACTTTCATATTGAAACCTTGCATCGAGAGGCCGGCTTCCCTCTGGCGATGCTTTCTAAGCCCTGTTATGAGTGAAGTGGAACGCAGTTTTGTGTGGTTTCTGCAGTCTCGAGCGCTAGTTTTGAGCCCCTGTGCTTAACTTACCAAAGCTTCCTTTATTATTACCTGGAAAATTTATTCAATAGGTTATGTTATTTTCGGGGGAGATTTCTCTGCTTTAGATGTTTTGATTTAGCCATAGGCGCTTATTAATATAAACTCAGCGCATTTAAAACTTTCCAAACATGGATTTTGTTTTGTCGATCTATTTAAGCCAGTGTCTTAAAGTATATTCGCTACTTCTTCCCTCTAACCCTCTCCAACCTTCAAAGCCACCACTACGTACGTATAACGTGAGCGGTATAGGTGCTTTCATAGCTGTGTTTGCTGAGTAAGTCGTTCACCTAGCACATTGACTGAGGAAAGGTCTTCTTTCAGTGGATCTTCGTCTAAGTCACGATAGTTTTTAATAATTATCTGGTACTTTTTATTCTAAAGGTGTACGCTTCACATCGAATATTTTTTCGACAGTAAATCATGTTATATCTCTTGTTTAAAAGCTTTGTAAGAAGGCTGAACTCCGTGCAAAAAACGCGATGAAGTGTTGCTCGGAGTCTTAAATTAATCTTCATCAGGTGTTTTATGTGTGGGTAGCTTCGCTGAAGTTATACGCAGGTGCTTGTACACCTGATAAAAGAGAAGAGATGGCCGGTGATATTTCATCATCGGCCTTTTTGTATCTGTTAAGCAGCTACAAAGCATTTCCCAGTATTGAAATAAGGGCCGGTATTGATCACCGGCCCTTTTTTATTTGGTTGAAAACATGAGTATTTTACAAGTTAAAAATTTGTCTTATCAGATAGCCGATAAGACATTATACAACAACGTGACCTTTCGTATTAACGTGGGAGAGAAAGTAGGTATCACCGGAGCGAATGGTGTTGGAAAAAGCACCTTATTGAAACTGCTTTTCGGTGAATTATCTGCAGATAAGGGCCGCATTGAATGGTTACCAAGCCTTGAGGTAGGGTATTTAGAACAACATTTTAAGATCGATAATGTGCTGACAGTTCATGAGTGTTTAAAGGGCTCTTTTGAGAGTTTATACGCTGCAGAGCAAAAGCTTTGGACTTTGTATCATGCGATGACCGAGTCTCACTCTACATCTCTTTTAAGCCAAGTCGCTCGGCTACAGGCATATTTAGAAGATGAAAACTTCTATGCAATTAATACCAAAATTGAACAAGTTGCTGTAGGTCTTGGCATTTATCAATTTGGCTTAGATACACCGCTTGTCTCGCTAAGTGGCGGTCAAAGACACAAAGTCCTTTTAGGCAGGTTGTTACTTCGCAACCCCGATGTGTTAATTCTTGATGAGCCGACAAACTATCTTGATGCTCCGCACATTGAATGGCTAGTCACGTTTCTCAATGATTACATTGGCACCGTTTTACTGGTTTCTCATGATGTTGATTTCCTTAATCAAGTAGCGACCAGTATTTGTGATATTGATTATCAAACGGTTCGAAAATACAGCGGCACTTATGTCAAAGCAATGCAGCAAAAGCATCACGATGGTGCTTTATTAGAAAAGCAATATAAGGCTCAGCAAAGTGAAATTCGAAAGTTAGAGAAATTTATTGCCCAAAATGGTGCAGGAGTTAACGCCAGTCTTGCTAAAGGGCGTAAGAAGAGACTGGATAAAATCGAACGTATTCAACTGAATCATGTAGAGAAAGTATCGACGTTTGACTTTGCTTACCAGCCCATTGAGCAACCGAATGTGGTTGAGGCAAAAGCGTTGATGATCGGTTATCAGCAGTCTCTGCTTCCAGTATTTGATATCACGTTAGCGCGCGGGGAAAATTTGGTTGTTGCTGGCTTTAACGGCGTGGGTAAGTCGACCTTACTTAAAACCCTGATGGGGAAGATCGAGCCACTCTCTGGTGAGGTGGTATTGGCAAAAGGTGCAATGATTGGTTATTTTTCTCAAGATTTGTCTTGGCGCCATCCTCAGAACACGCCTGAACAGGAGCTGTGCTCTTGTGCGCCAACAATCTCAAGCAAAGAGTCACGCAAGCTATTAGCTCGCTTTGGGATCACGGGGGATAAGACGCAGCGCCACTTAGGTACATTGAGCGGTGGTGAGCAAACTCGGGTGAAACTGTGTTGTTTATCGGTTCAGAAATGCAATGTTTTGCTGTTGGACGAACCAACAACACATTTGGATAGCAGCAGCAAAAATGCGCTTAAAGAGGCTCTCCAGCGCTTTTCCGGTAGCGTGATTGTGGTATCTCATGAGAAGGCATTTTTGCAATCTTGGCCTGATAGAGTTTTAGATATTTCGTTGCTCACTTGTGCTGAATCGAAAACAGAACAGGAGGTGGAGCTATGATGCAGTCCATGATCCTATTTCTCGTTGCTTTTCTTGTTGGTGCTGATGAGTTGATGCTTGGATCTATTCTTGAACCTATCGGAAATGATTTAAGTGTTCAACCGAGTCAGGTGACCTTATTTATTACGGCATATAGTTTAGCCATAGCAATTTGCGCTCCTTACTTGGGCCGTTTATCAGACCGAGTTGGGCGTATTCGTATCATGGTGCCTGCTTGCTTTGTATTTGGGGTTGCGTCTATTACGACGGGCATAGTTCATGATTTTGAACTTGCTATTGCAACTCGTGTGATCACTGGTATTGCAAGTGCAGGCATGTTACCAATTGCATTCGCGTTAGCGGGAGACGCGAAGGGTAATAGAGCGATGCGTCAAATTGTGATGGTTCAGGCGGGATTAACGCTAGGTATGATAACTAGTCCGGCGATCGGAGCATTGTTGACCCAGCTTTTATCATGGCGTACCGCTTTTATTATTTTGGGCGTGGCGGCTCTTTTTGTCGGTGCCATGAGCGTAGTGTCCATGAACAACAAGCATAATGAGTCCAAGAAGTCAGATACTCTGCCACCTATCACAGACGTCATTCATCTTCCAGGCGCGTTGAGGGCGATTCTAGCGATGTGTTTAGGCCTAGGGGGAGGTATTGGTGTATTTAACCTGATAGGCCTTCATATTCGAGATACCAGCGAGTTGGCGCTCGGTTGGGTGGGCGCTATTTATGCCGCTCTAGGGATCGTGAGTGTGGTTGGAAATATGTGCGTGGGGAGAGCTTGCCGTTGGCTTGGTAGCTCTCGAGCTGTTATGCGAGTGGCTTTAATGGTGTGCATACCTTGCAGTGCATGGGTGTTCTCAAGTGAGATGAGTACGGTTACCGCTTATCTTCCAGCTCTAGTGCTCTGGTCTCTTGCTGGAGGGGTTGGTTCTCCAGCATTACAAGCACATATAGCAAACTTATCTGATGAATATCGAGGTGTGTTGATGTCTTCTGGAATGAGTATGATGCACTTTGGTGTCGCGATTTGGTCTGCCTTGGCGGGCTTCGCGTATTCTGTAGGCAATGAATGTGTCGCTGTCGTGGCTTTGCTATTGTTTGGCTCAGCAGTGGTTATCTTAAAGCCAGTTGGTAATACTGCACAAAGTGAGCGTTATTCGTAGTGTTTTAGTAGATAAAGAAAAGCCGTTACCTAAAAAGGTAACGGCTTGTTCCAAATACTTTTTGAAAAACGGTCTTAGTTCATGCCGTATTATCAATCTTTATATCTCATTTAATCTTTTGTTTTCTCGATTTTGTTTTTAACTGATTGTTTTTTTGTTTATTTTGTTCTGGGTTTTTCTTGGTTGTTCTCAATTAGTGTTGGTTTTTCTCAAAGATTTTTGGGTTGTATTGTGGGTTTTATTTGGTGTGTGTATAGTTTAGTAAATTATTTCGATACGATTTTGATATGGCTATAACTGATTCAAAACTCAAATCCATGCTTGGAAAGGAGCATACGAGGTCACCGATTAAGTTGTCAGATCGTGATGGCTTGTATGTTTATCATCGTAAAACAGGTGTCTTGTCTTTTGTGTACCGTTATCGCTACAACGGAAAACCGAGAGATTTGGCTTTAGGGAAATATCCTAATTTGAGCCTACTGGAAGCGCGCTCTAAGGTTAGGAAGTACAATGAGATTCTTGCTAAGGGGACAGACCCTAAGTTGCATAAAGATTTAGAAAAAAGAAAATCTATTGATGTTGTAACAGTCAAAGGTGCTCTGGAGTATTGGTTGGTGAACTATGCTGAAAAGCGTCGTAAGAATTACCATAAGCACCGATCGCAATTTGAAAGGCACGTATACCCATTAATAGGACACTTGCCATTAGAGCTATGTGAGACAAGGCACTGGGTTGAAGTTTTTGATGCGATTACTAATGGTACTTATCATCGTGCCGCCCCCAAAGCATCAGGCTATATCCTTCAGAATGCCAAGCAAGCATTGAAATTCTGTCGAGTAAGGCACTTTGCCGTATCTCACGCACTCGATGATCTAAACGTGGTAGATGTAGGTGAGAAGCAATACAAGCGAGATAGGGTTTTAGAGTGGGAAGAACTTCATGATGTATGGAAGTGGACCTCAAACGAAAAGAACCCTCCTTATTACAGACACCTGTTTTACCTACTGATTCTTTTTGGGTGCAGGACGCAGGAAATTAGATTATCTACGGTTGATGAGTGGGATTTGGAAAGTTTAATTTGGACAGTTCCCAAGCATAAAAGCAAAACAGGCAACGCCATTCAGCGCCCAATCCCTGAACAGGTAGCTGGCTACATTAAATTACTAATAAATAGTGGTTCAAATGACTACCTTCTGGGAGATGTAAAGCGCCCTGAAGCTGTTTCTAGTTTCGGTGGTAAGCTTTGGAAAAAGCTAAATCATGAACACAGTTGGACGCTCCATGATATTCGCAGGACTTTCACGACAATGCTAAACGACTTGGGGGTAGAACCCTATATCGTAGAGCAAATGTTAGGTCATGCTTTAGGAGGAACGATGGGGATTTACAACCGATCACAACACTTGGAAAAGAAAAGGAGAGCTTTAAACCTCTGGTTTAGCAAGCTTTTAGAAATGGAAGTTCAAGATAATGTTGTAAATATATCTATACCTGCTGTAGGTGAATAGGTGAGCAAAACTTCATATTAAAAAATTGATGCTTTACTTCGCGGCATGTATCTTTGCGCCATCATTTTACTAAATAGGATTGAATTGCAGTGAAGTATTGGATTTCGCTTATGGTGTCGTCATCGATGTTGCTAGTTGGATGTCAGTCTACACCCAAGGATATGGATCATGGTATCAAGCTAGATCTTGAGGCTAATAAAGAGATCTTAATGAATTTAGTTAGAGAGGGCTTAAAAGATCCTGACAGTTTGAAAAACTTTAAAATTGTCAGTGAATACAAGTGTTGGCTTACAGGTAACCTATACTCATATGTTACTGGTTCGGCGTCTTGGTGTTATTTAGCAACTTATCAAGCCAAAAACAGTTATGGGGGCTATGTACGAGGAACATCGAATTTCTACTTTAGCCAAGATAATGGTGTTATACATAAAAGCTACAACACCTCTATAGATGGTATGGTTTCGGATGAATTTGTAATGTACAAAGGTGAAAGTAAGCTCATCAATACATATTAAAAACTGCACTGTACAAGGGTAGCTAAGGTGTTGGCTACCCTATCTCCCCCTACAGCTAGATACTCATCTGGCGACATGCTCACCTGAGAAATAGAAATCTTAGTAATTTAGATCCACTGACATATATAAAAATTACAATAGTCTGCTACACCCATACTTCTTTAGCTGGTGGATTGTTTCTTTAGAGCGCTCTTTAGTAAGGTAAGACAGCCTGTAGATGATCTCACGTTTGAGTTGAATATTGTCTCGATGTAGTTTGTAGTAACAATGTTCAGGAACGCTTAGTTTCCCTTCAATGGTTATTTCTTTCCATTGACTCTTTAAGAACTCGATGATGCGGTGTGAAGATTGAACTTTTCTACCCTCAAGAAAGAGCCATATATGATAGTGTTGCTGACTTGATTTACTTCTCTCCCTTGCCCAGCAGTAGCCAATTTTTTTGAGCTTGTGAGTTCGTGTTAGTAGTGTCTTGCTGTGCCGGAAGAAATTACTTATACATTTGTTATCATCAGAATACGCCCCTTCAGGTAGATGTAGTTGAAATGAAATACAGATAACTCGAGCATAGGCTTCTTGCATGAGGTTTAGTTGGCGGATCATCGCCTTTAATCGAGTTTGGTTTATAAAATACTGGCACTTAGCTCCCACGTTAACTTCCCAATGCATACCATCGATTGAAATATATGGGTTATTTGTATATTGGCTCATGGCTGCTGACGTTTCTTGATTGCTTCTAAACCAATGGAAGTGAAAAGCAAGGTAGGGATATTAATAAATACCCCACACCTATTTCGGTTTAATGTTATGTGCTTTCAGGCTTTGATGACTAACTTGTCATTGATAAAACTAGCTTAATGTTCTCAATTTCGGACATAATTTTAGCAACAGCAACCCGCGGTTAATCACTGCTATGTTGGCTCAAGAAGTGCTCTATCTGGCTCTCTCTCCAGCCTAGAGCACGATTTCTTGACTTGATTGGTACAGGGAATCGTTTTTCTACTTTCCACCAGCGCCAGAGCGTCTTAGGGGAGCGTCCCATGATTGCTGATACTTCTTTGACGGTTAGTAATCTATCAAATGGTTTGTTTACTAAGGTGTGCATATATTTTCCTCTTTGTGCGTGTTGAGGATCTATACGTTGCCATTGAGAATTGTTTGGTGAAGTTCTCATTTAATCTTAGTAAAGCTCATATGAAAAAACTTTAAGCACATAGCTGTGCAGGAGATTAGATTTAGTAAAAGCTATACGAAAGTGGTTTGACGTAGTTGGGTTTTTTTGTGGGTTTTAAAAGAGAAAAGCCAATATTCATTACGAATATTGGCTTTAATATCAATGAGATGTGAAACTTAATTAGTTCATGCCGTATTTCTTAAGTTTCTTGCGAAGAGTACCGCGGTTGATACCCATCATAGTTGCTGCGCGAGTTTGGTTACCGCGAGTGTACTGCATGATAGTATCTAGTAGTGGCTGTTCAACTTCAGCTAGAACTAATTCGTATAGTTCTGTTACTTCCTGGCCGTTTAGTTGAGCAAGGTAGTTTTTAAGAGACGCTTTAACAGAGTCACGTAAAGGCTTCTGAGTAATCTGGTCTTGTGACGTTACTGTAGTTACTGTTAATGCTTCTGAAGTCAGATTTTGTTCGAACATATTCGGTCTAGCTCTTCTCTTAATTATGATGCAACGTTATCAAAATAACCTTCTAACGCCTCAATTTGCAGCGGAGCTGCGTCGATAGCGTTGAAGGTACGGCGAAACTCACTTGCCTGTTCATGCTCTTTCAGGTACCACCCAACGTGCTTGCGCGCGATACGTGGACCTAAGAACTCCCCATAAAACTCATGCAGAGCATTTACATGACCAAGCATAATGGTTTTCACTTCCTCAGTTGGAAGCTCCTCCATTGTGGTGCCGTTTTCCAAATAGTGATGGATTTCCTGGAAAATCCAAGGACGACCCTGGGCAGGGCGTCCAATCATTAAAGCGTCCGCACCGGTGTACTCCAGTACAAATTTGGCTTTCTCCGGGCTATCGATATCACCGTTCGCGATAACCGGAATTGAAATCGCCTCTTTTACCGCTTTAATGCTGTCATATTCGGCCTCACCTTTGTACATACATGCTTTCGTTCTGCCATGCAGAGCAAGAGCTTGTATGCCGCAGTTTTCGGCTAATTTAGCGATCTGGACACAGTTCTTGTTGTCTGTATCCCAGCCAGTTCGAGTCTTTAACGTTACAGGAACGTCCACTGCATTCACGACCGCTTTCAAAATCTCTTCGATAATGTTTGGGTATTGAAGCAGAGCAGAGCCCGCTAGCTTCTTATTCACTTTTTTTGCCGGGCAGCCCATGTTGATGTCGATGATTTGTGCACCGTTCTCAACACTGAATTGAGCTGCGTCCGCCATAAGCTGTGGATCGGAACCCGCAATCTGTACAGAGCGAATGCCCGATTCGCCCTCGTGTACCATACGCTGTTTCGACTTTGACGTTCCCCATAGTTTTGGGTTAGCAGACATCATTTCACTGACGGCCATTCCCGCACCATAGCGAAGACACAACTCGCGAAACGGTCTATCCGTTACACCAGCCATAGGGGCTACGATTAGATTGTTCTTAAGTTGATAGTTTCCGATTTTCAAAACGTCATCACAGTTCTGTACCAGCAAGGGCGCGCATTTTACGCATTTTTTCACTGCGTGAAAAGACTAATATTTGAGCATTTACAAATTGTTTTTGTAAATTGTATGAATTTCAAACAATTAGCTCTGAAAACCTTGTCTAGCCTTGCTTACGACCAGAGATGCGACACCATTCACTTTGCTCAACAATCGGGTCAATGTGAAGCTCGTCACGGTAATAGTTCGCAACATCTTCAGCTTGAGTGTCTAATACGCCGGACATAGCGAGGTCGCCATTTGGCTTAACTAGTTCTTTGATGATAGGTGCAAGTTCACGTAAAGGTCCTGCAAGGATGTTGGCCACAACGACGTCAGCGACGAGACCTTCAGGTTGATTTTGCGGTAAGTAAACTTCTAGTTTGTCTGCAACGCCATTACGCTCAGCATTGTCTTTTGAAGCAAGCAGGGCTTGAGGATCAATGTCGATCCCTATCACTTTTTCAGCGCCCAGTTTGATCGCTGCGATCGCGAGAATACCTGAGCCACAACCGAAGTCGATAACGGTCTTACCGCTTAAGTCCATGCTTTCTAGCCACTCAAGACAAAGTGCTGTTGTAGGGTGAGTACCCGTACCGAATGCAAGGCCTGGATCCAACATAACATTAACAGCGTCAGGATCTGGAATGTCGCGCCAGCTTGGACAAATCCATAAGCGTTCACCAAATTTCATTGGGTGGAAGTTTTCCATCCATTCGCGTTCCCAGTCTTTATCTTCAAGCTGTTCTACTTTGTAAGCAAAATTGTCAGCCAGCATATTGCTCGCTTTAATTTGGTCGATGATGAAGTTAGTGTCTGCTTCTGCATCATACAGTGCCAGAATATCAGTATCGCCCCATAAGCGAGTTTCGCCAGGTAGAGGTTCGAATACAGGTGTATCCTGCGCGTCTAAGAATGTAACAGACAGCGCGCCAGTCTCTTCCATTAGCATATCGCCGATTTGCTCAGCGTTTTCATTGGTCGCGTTGAGTTTGATTTGAATCCAAGGCATTGGTTTTTGCTCTTAAAGTGAATGAAGTGGCGCAGAGTTTACCAGAACTCTACGATTTGTTTGAGTATATACCCAAATAAGCCGATTTATATGTTGAGCCGTTCGCGTACATATAAAACAAAAATGCCCACGGGAGTGGGCATTTTTTAAGACGTTTGCTTAGGTTTATTGTAAGCCAAGCTTCTTCTCTAGGTAGTGGATGTTTGCACCACCGTGTTGGAAGTTTTCGTCATTCATAATGGAGAATTGCAGTGGCACGTTAGTTTTGATGCCTTCGATGATCATCTCACCCAGTGCGTTCTTCATACGTGCAATCGCTACATCACGGTTCTCACCGTAAGTGATCAGTTTACCAATCATTGAATCGTAATGAGGTGGTACTGTGTAGCCTGTGTAGATATGAGATTCCCAACGTACACCCATACCGCCAGGAGCGTGGAAACGCTCGATCTTACCCGGGGATGGTAGGAAGCGCTCAGGGTCTTCTGCGTTGATACGACACTCAATCGCATGGCCACGGATCTTAATATCATCTTGAGTGAATGACAGAGGCTGACCCGCTGCAACGCGAAGCTGTTCTTTGATTAGGTCGATGCCAGTAACCATCTCTGTTACTGGGTGCTCTACCTGAATACGAGTGTTCATTTCGATGAAGTAGAACTCACCGTTCTCGTATAGGAATTCAAACGTACCTGCGCCGCGGTAACCGATCTCGATACATGCACGAGTACAGCGTTCACCGATGTACTTACGCATTTCTTCGGTGATACCAGGTGCTGGAGCTTCTTCCACTACTTTTTGGTGACGACGTTGCATTGAACAGTCACGCTCACCAAGGTGGATTGCGCCGCCTTGACC
This sequence comes from Vibrio sp. 1457, assembly GCF_033340195.1. Classification (NCBI taxonomy): domain Bacteria; kingdom Pseudomonadati; phylum Pseudomonadota; class Gammaproteobacteria; order Vibrionales; family Vibrionaceae; genus Vibrio; species Vibrio sp. 1457. Next base: position 56,657 of record NZ_JAWOWA010000024.1, on the reverse strand, counting down.
GTCAGCAATAACCTGAACTTCAACGTGACGAGGGTTTTCTAGGAATTTCTCCATGTAAACCATGTCATTGTTGAACGCCGCTTTTGCTTCAGCACGTGTCATTGCAATAGCTTGGATAAGGTCTTTCTCTGCGCGAACAACACGCATACCACGACCGCCGCCGCCGCCAGATGCTTTGATGATTACTGGGTAACCAATGCGCTTAGCAAATGCTTTGTTTTTCTCTTCGTCATTGTCTAGAGGGCCGTCAGAACCCGGTACACAAGGAACGCCTGCTTTCTTCATTGCATTGATAGCAGATACTTTATCGCCCATTAGGCGGATAGTGTCTGCCTTTGGGCCAACGAAGATGAAACCACTGCGCTCAACTTGCTCTGCGAAGTCTGCGTTCTCAGACAGGAAGCCGTAACCTGGGTGGATAGCCACAGCACCAGTCACTTCTGCTGCAGAAATGATGCGTGGAATGTTTAGGTAGCTGTCGATACCACGAGCAGGGCCGATACATACGGTTTCGTCTGCGAGTAGTACGTGCTTAAGATCGCGATCCGCTGTTGAGTGAACAGCGACGGTCTTAATACCTAATTCTTTACAAGCGCGAAGAATACGAAGTGCAATTTCACCTCGGTTCGCGATGACTACTTTGTCTAGCATAAGGCAAGCCCCGCTTATTCGATTACAACAAGAGGTTGGTCGAATTCAACTGGTTGGCCGTCTTCAGCTAGGATTGCTGTAACAACGCCAGATTTGTCCGCTTCGATTTGGTTCATCATTTTCATTGCTTCAACAATACATAGAGTATCGCCAGCATTTACTTTCTGACCCACTTCTACGAATGCTTTAGAGTCTGGGCTTGGAGAGCGGTAGAAAGTACCAACCATTGGAGAAAGAACTTGGTGACCTGCAGGTGTTGCTGCTGGAGCTTCTGCTGCTGGCGCTTCCGCTACTGGTGCCGCTGCTACTGGAGCAGGTGCCGCCGCTGGAGCTGCTGCGTAGTGAATTGGTGCTTGAGGAGCTGCAGTGCCATGACGGCTGATGCGCACTGACTCTTCACCTTCAGAGATCTCTAGCTCAGCAATGCCAGACTCTTCAACTAACTCAATTAGCTTCTTGATTTTACGAATATCCATCTTTTCTTTCTCTTTTATCTTGTGATTAAGACAACCCTCGTAGGGTTGCAGAGTGTTAGGGTTACTTTGCCTGTAGCTTATTGATCGCTGCAGACAGAGCAAATTCATAACCTTGTGCGCCTAAACCGCAAATCACACCCTCTGCTTTATCTGACAGATAAGAGTGATGACGGAATGGTTCACGTGCATGCACATTTGATAAGTGCACCTCAATAAATGGGATGGCGACGCCAAGTAATGCATCTCGCAGCGCCACACTAGTATGAGTGAAAGCCGCTGGATTGATGATGATGAAGTCAATCTTGCCATAGGCAGCGTGAATGGCTTCAATCAGTTCGTACTCACGATTTGATTGTAGGTGTTCCAGTTCTACCCCAGCGTTATGGGCTTGCTCTGTAAGAGTATCCACAACTTGAGCTAAGGTACTGTGACCATAGTGTGTCGGTTCGCGCAGACCCAATAGATTAAGATTTGGTCCGTTTAGAACAAGAATCCGTGACTTTGCAGACATTGTGTTGCTATCTTCCCTTATCGTGAGTGGAACGTTTATATTCCCAAATATACGATAGTTCAGCACGATTTTTTTGTTAAAACCGAGCAAATTTTAAAAAATCGACCAAGATTATAGCTAATTCATAGCAATTAGCAGCAATTTACTGGTCTAATCTCCTAATAGCCACTCTCGTTTCTGTAACCAAGTTAACAAAAACAACATAATTGCCATATTTTTTGTGTGGCCAATTTGTGCACTAAAGCAAAAAACCGCCATGAGTGATGGCGGTTTTTAAAGTGCTTTTAAAACAGTTGGTTGAATTTATGCCAATTCTGCTTTCTCTGCGATAAGTTTATCTACAACGCTCGGATCGGCAAGCGTTGATGTGTCTCCGAGGTTGCTGGTATCACCCGTTGCAATTTTACGCAGGATTCGACGCATGATCTTACCAGAACGAGTCTTCGGTAAGGAATCCGTCCAGTGCAGTACATCTGGTGTTGCAATTGGACCAATCTCTTTACGCACCCAATCTTTCACTTCTTTGTGTAGCTCTGCTGACGGGAATTCACCATCGTTCAAGGTAATGTAAGCGTAGATAGCTTGGCCTTTGATATCATGCGGAATGCCCACAATAGCGGCCTCAGCAATTTTATGATGTGCGACAAGAGCCGATTCTATTTCAGCGGTACCCATGCGGTGACCCGACACGTTTAGTACGTCATCAACACGGCCCGTGATCCAGTAGTAACCGTCTTCGTCACGACGAGCTCCATCACTAGTAAAGTACATTCCCTTGAAGGTTGAGAAGTAGGTCTGTTCAAAGCGTTCGTGGTCGCCATAAACAGTACGCATCTGACCTGGCCATGAATCAAGGATCACCAAGTTACCTTCTGCTGCGGTTTCTTCAATGATGTTGCCCATGTTATCAACCAGTGCAGGTTGGACTCCGAAGAATGGTCGAGTTGCTGAGCCTGGTTTTAAGTCTGTTGCGCCTGGTAGTGGTGCAATTAAGATACCGCCGGTCTCTGTTTGCCACCAAGTATCAACGATAGGCGAGCTCTCGTTACCAATCGTTTTGTAGTACCACTCCCACGCTTCAGGGTTGATAGGCTCACCTACTGAACCCATCACACGTAAGCTTGAACGAGATGTCCCTGCTACCGCTTCGTTACCTTTTGCCATTAGTGCACGAATAGCGGTTGGCGCAGTGTAGAGAATGTTCACTTGGTGCTTATCAACCACTTCACTCATACGAGCCGTGCTTGGGTAGTTTGGAACACCTTCAAACAGAATGGTTTTGGCCCCGTTCGCTAGTGGACCATAAATTAGGTAAGTATGGCCCGTAATCCAGCCCACATCCGCGGTACACCAGAAGGTTTCACCTGGTTGATAATCGAAGACATATTTAAAGGTCATTGCCGCGTAGACGAGGTAACCGCCTGTAGTATGTAGTACGCCTTTAGGTTTACCTGTCGAGCCAGATGTGTAGAGGATGAACAGCGGGTCTTCGGCTTTCATCTCTTCTGGTGGGCAAACGTCAGAAACGTTGGCTGTTGCTTCGTGCCACCAAACATCACGGTGTTCATGCCATTCAACATCACCACCTGTACGTTTAAGCACGACGACTTTATTGATGGTTTTTACGTCTGGGTTGGTTAGTGCTTCATCCACGTTCTTTTTCAGTGGAACAGCGCGTCCGCCACGTACGCCTTCGTCTGCGGTGATCACGACTTTAGCGTCAGAGTCGATGATACGGCCGGATAGTGCTTCTGGTGAGAAACCGCCAAATACTACGGTGTGAACCGCACCAATACGGGTACAAGCGAGCATAGCCACTGCAGCTTCTGGCACCATTGGCATGTATAGACACACCACGTCGCCCTTGCGTACGCCTTGCTCTTTCAATGCGTTGGAGAATTTACACACTTCTTTGTGCAGTTCGTTGAAAGTGAGTGTTTTGTCGTCGGCTGGATCATCGCCTTCCCAAATGATGGCGACGTCATCCCCGTGTTCTGCAAGATGACGGTCAATACAGTTAGCCGAGACGTTCAGTGTGCCATCTTCAAACCAGCGAATATCAACATGGCCAGTGTCGAAAGAAGTGCTTTTTACTTTGGTGAAAGGTTTGATCCAATCAACGATTTTGCCGTGTTCGTTCCAGAAGCCCTCTGGATCGGTTACCGACTGCTGATACATGGCTAAGTAAGTATCATTATCCGCGTGTGTATGAGTTTTAATATTTTCTTTTACCGGATAAACGTGGGCTTCGCTCATGGCTTCTCTCCTTGTGCCTTATTTCTCGGCCTTACACCAATCTAGATAAGATTTTGAATATATTTTTGTAGGGCTGTTTTTTGGTTCTAAATAACTTGGTCGTGGTAATGACGACGTTGTGCTTATAACTGTCAGTCACCGCGCGTATTTCCACAATTAGACTTTAGGATGAGAGTGATAGAAGCGCCGGGAAATCGCTGAAACAAAAGTATTTCTGGGAGCTAGGTCAACTGATTTTTATGTATACGGTGCGGTTAGGTTGGGTAAATCGCCTTTCGTTAAGCGGACAAAGACCAAAGCGGCAGAAATCGCGTCTTGCAAGGCGTCGTGTTTGTCTTGGATAGGAAGTTCGAGGTGTTTACAAATGGCATCCAGACTTAAGTCGAAATAGGCATTCGGCAAATGTCGTTCCAACTTATCGTGATAAATCTGACTGACCTCGATGAGTGGGTTAGGAAGTGGGAAGCCAAGTTGCCTCAGACAAGCAAGGTCTAAGATCTTTTTATCGTAACGAATGTGATAGCCCACAAGTGGTCGGTTGCCGATAAAGTCGAGCAGCTCGAGCAGCGCCTCTTTTTCACTGATGCCATCGACTAAGTCTTGGTGGCGAATTCGATGGATCTTGACCGAGCCAGAGTCGAGCGATTGCGGCGCGCGTAAGCGGACTTCAAATGGTTGACTGGTGATGATGCGGTTGTCGATGATCTTGGTGGCTGCAATAGTCACCAGCTCGGCGCGATTTGGGTCAAGGCTGGTGGTTTCGCAGTCAAGAGAGACGTATTCTGTTTTATCTGGCGTGCAAAACAGCGACTGATAAGGCGAGCCTTTCAATTTGTAGTACCAGTATTTGCGTTGTAACCAGTTCATTGCTTACGCCTCTGTGATTTATGAAAATCAGGGTTAATCACGAATTTGATAATGGAAGCCTAAAAATTGCTTAAATTTCTTCACCACATGTAAGCTGTGGCGAAGCAAATCACGCTCAGTTCTATCCAGTTGTTTAATATCAATGTTATTCAACGCTTCTTGCTTTTTGAGTTGCTGATTAAGGCGAAGTTTAAAAAACAATTTCAGTGCTTCGTTGAGATTATCTGCCGTTTCGGATTCTAAGATGCGCTTATTTCTCAGAGCTTCAATGCGCTCAAACGTGTTCTTCTCTTCAATGGCATATTCCAAAGACAAGGTGCGAATGCCGTGTACAATTGGGAAAATACCGCCGCGTTTAATGTCCAATCCGTCTTTAGCACTTTTTACGTTGCCAAACAGAGTTAGGGGCACAGAAAACTGCAAGGCAGGGCGAGTAAAGTCAGACAATATCAACATGCGATCTTTCATTGTGTCACGAAGATGCGCCGCAATTGGAGCCAGCAGCTCGCAATTCCCAGCAACAGCATGGGCGTCACTGAAAATGGCTAAGTCCATGATTTGTTGTGGTTCGGCTTTAGCTATCCAGTGGTTTAGGGTGCTTATCCATTCTTGCTGTGTTTTGACCCATTTCGGGTTGTTAACCATCACTTTACCAGGGCAAAGTGGATAACCGAGCTGTTGTAGGGTGTGTGTGAAGGATTGCATCACTTGTTCGCAATGAGGCCATTCCAGACCATCTTGAATAATCAGGGCATTGTCTTGATCGGTTTTGAGAATTTGCTCTCCTCGGCCTTCAGAGCCGAGTACGATCAAGCAACAATGGTCGTGCAAGGCTGGTGGTATTACTAACTCGAACGCTTTCTCGATAATTTGCTCGTTTACGGCTGAGATCAGCTCCATGATGAAGCGAGTGCGGATGCCGTTTTTCAATAAGCTCTCGACCAATTGACGTTGGCGGTTTGAGGCCAAAGCGAGCTCTTCCACGCTGTTTGCTCGAGCAATACTGAGCGTTAACACGTGAGAGTGGGTTGAGAACGCGCTAAGAATTTGGGTCATATCCAGCATGCCGACGGCTCTGTTGCCTTCACATACCATGAGGCGTTTCATTCTGTTTCTGGTCATTGTGATCATGGCGTTGAATAGAAAGTCACCATCATCAACGTGATAAACAGGAAAGCTCGCGATCTCACCCACTGGTGTGTCGAGCGCGCAACCATCCAACATCACAGAATGCAGCATATTAGTACGAGTCACTATTGCGTACGGGTGGGCTGATGGCCATTTTTCCAATCGTGGATCATCGCCATGGAGTTGAACCAATGCAGCGTCAATCCCATTTTCTTTTAAGGAACGTGTTACCTCGTTAATTGGTGTATTTGGTTCAAGGATCATCGGTGGGTGATAAATGCTGCGGTCAACTTTAGTGAGAATAAACTCCGCTAAGTTTTGCTGTTGATGGGCCGCTTCGATGAGCTCTTGCCGTTTCGATAAATTGTTATCGAAATAGGCTGCAAACTGGCCATTTTCGTTGTAAAGGGCAAGGAAAATTTCTTTCGGCAGTAGGTAAGAGAGCGTGTCCTCAAGCGCGATGTAGTGATGACGTACCTTGTCTTCAAGTAACGAGCGTACATCGAACATATCGTCGTTGGCATAATGTGCGAACACTTCCTGTTGATCGTTGGAGCGCTCTTCTACCGCGCCTTTGATCAGAATATGTAAGTGGGGGTTCTTCTGTCCGCAGGATAAAATAACATCTCGAGCTCGATAGTAGGCGACGTCCAGAGACGATCGCAGTCGCGTTTGTTGTGCTTCAGTTAAGCGATCGAACGGTGGAGATTGCATGTTAAATTTGTCAGGCATGAGAACACCCAATAATGATGGAAGGAACACTCTCTAAGTCTGACAAATTTCTTACCGGAAGCCAGACGACTTTGGTCTAAATTACGATGTTTTCGCTTGAAGATGCCAAATGTCGCAAAGTTAGTATTCCATCGAGGAAACGATAAGTTTCTTATTCTTCCCTTTTTATAATACGCATGGCGATCCATAATTCCCGGCTCGAACGTTGGTGTTCCCGTTTTAGGATATTAGTAATGTTGAAACCTTCTCCGTATGGCTGGATTTCCCAGTACTTTCTCGGATTCTTCTTTGCGTATGGCGTGTATCTGCCATTTTGGTCACTTTGGTTTAAGGATCAGGGCGTATCTTCGACAGATATCGGTTTGCTGGTCGGGTTAGGCCTTGCGACACGTTGTGTTGCCAATATCGTGATCACCCCACGAGTACACAAAGTCGAACATCTTATGCCTGCTTTACGTTGGTTGAGTTTCGCTGCCCTCCTTTTTGTTGGATTTCACTTTTTTACGGGTGGTAGCTTTTGGTTAATGGCACTAGCGACAGTGTTGTTCAATCTTTGTTGTGGACCGATTATTCCGTTGTCGGACGCGATGGCAAATTACTACGCTCGCCTGAAAATGCTCGATTATGGCCGCACGCGGCTATGGGGTTCGATCGCCTTTATCGCAGGCTCGACGGCAGTGGGCTACCTGGTGGCTGAATTTGGCTCCGATATGATCTTGTACACTGCGATGTTCGGCGTGTTTATCTCGTTGCTGTTTGCTATGCGACCGACTAACCCAATGCCTGTAACGCACGGTGGGCAAAGCGCAGAACGTCCAAAGCTGACCGCTCTTTTGACCGACAAGCCGATACTAAAATTCTTAGTGTTGGTGTCACTAATTCAGGGCAGTCATGCGGCTTACTACGGCTTTAGTGCGATTCACTGGAAGGCCGCTGGTCACTCGGAAGATGTCATTGGCTACTTATGGAGCTTGGGGGTGGCCGCAGAAGTGGCAGTGTTTGCACTGAGTAAGCGTTTATTCGTAGGTTGGTCAATACGCGCGCTGTTTATTGCTGCTGCCGTTGGTGTAATGATGCGTTGGGGTATTACGGCGTCGACAACATCAATTATTGCTTTGGTGATTGTTCAACTATTGCATGGTGTGACTTTCGCTACCGCACACATTGCCGCGATCCAATATATCCAAAACTCCGAAGAAAATAAGATCGTAGCGTTGCAAGCGTTGTATAACGCGATTCCGTTGGGCGCATTTATCGCGTTAATGACCGTATTGAGTGGCTGGGGTTATGAGCACTGGGGACCGCTTGTGTTCTGGGGCATGGCCGCGATGGGGTTATTGGCTCTGTTCATCAAGCTTGATTCGCAAGACCCACATCAGGTGGTTGATGTATCAGACAAGCCACTTGAAACACAGAATTAGACTTATGTAACAAAGGTTAAAAACTAAGCTTTGTCTCCGTTATCAAAGCAGTGTTAAATGAAACCTCTCCCTCATGGAGAGGTTTTTTTATTCTCTTGCTTTAAAAGTAGCAAGAAAGGCAAGAAAGGATATCGGATGCAAGGATGGCTGGTGGTTCCCGTTTCTTTAGCGTATTTGGGAGCTTTATTTATCATCGCGTGGTACGGCGACATTCAGAAAAGGTGGCTAGCGCGCTGGCGGCCTTGGATTTATAGCCTTTCCATTGCGGTGTACTGTACATCATGGACCTTCTACGGCACGGTCGGGCAGGCCAGCAGTAATCCTTGGTCTTTCTTGCCCATCTATATTGCTCCCATTTTAGTGTTTACCATCGGATGGCGCGTTTTAGCTCGGCTTATTTTGATTGCTAAACGGGAACACATCACGTCGATTGCTGACTTTATCGGAGCACGCTACGGTAAATCCCAAGGTTTGGCCGTGGTTGTTACGCTCATAGCGGTTGCGGGAATTTTGCCGTACATCGCTTTACAGCTGCGTGGTATCACTATGGGGCTTGAAATTATTGCACCAGAGCTGGCTACTGATTTTGGTTATCAAAACGATAGCGTGTCGTGGTTTGTTGTGGTCGCATTGGCGATTTTTACGATGCTATTCGGTACCCGCCACATTGATAACACGGAACACCATCGTGGGATGATGATGGCAATTGCCTTCGAATCCATTATCAAACTGCTGGCTTTTTTAGTGGTCGGTGTCTTCATTGTTTGGTTGGCGATGAACACCGAGAGTTTGAGCTTACTTGATGTTGCCGCGCAGACGTATCAGTCACCAAATATCCCGACTATATTGATTCATACTGTACTGACCATGCTGGCGATCGTTTGCCTTCCGCGACAATTCCATACGATGGTGGTGGAAAATGAACGTGCTCAAGATTTGCACGTGGCTCGTTGGTTGTTCCCCATTTATCTGATCTTAATGGGGATTTTTGTTTTACCTATTGCGTGGGTAGGGCAAGGCCTCTTGAGTGGCGCTTCGCCTGATACTTATGTCATAAGTGTGCCGATGTCGGTCGGGGCGAGTGAAATCGCCTTGCTTGCGTTTCTAGGCGGTACTTCAGCGGCAAGCGGCATGGTTATCGTATCGACGATTGCCTTAGCGATCATGGTCTCGAATGACTTGGTTATGCCATTGCTATTGCGTCGCATGCGACTGACGCAGCGTAACCACCACCATTTTTCTGAATTATTACTGCGGATCCGCCGTGGTTTGATTTTAGTTTTGTTGATTGGCGCGTGGTGTTTCTATCAAGCGTTGGACACCATTCATTCACTTTCTGCTATCGGCTTTCTCTCGTTCGCGGCTATCACGCAATTCGCTCCTGCGCTGGTTGGCGGTATGTATTGGCGTCAAGGGAATAAGAAAGGTGTGTATGTTGGCCTCGCGGTGGGTTTTGCTACCTGGTTGATTGCGTTAATGAGCCAAACAGACATGCTTGCCGGAGACGCCAGTAATAACTTCCTGATCTGGTTGATTACACCACCAGAGGTATTGGCTAGTTTTGATATCGCGATTTCAGATTGGGGGATGATCCTCAGCGTGGTCGCTAATGCAGTGTGTTTTGTTGTGGTTTCTATGGCTACCCGACCAAGCCTAAGTGAGCGCTTACAATCGGCATCATTCGTTGGTACACCGTTGCCTGAAAGCGAAAATATGAGTCTGTACCAGAGCCGCGTTACGGTTGCAGAACTGGAAATGCTAGCGTCCAGATTTGTAGGACGAACGCGAGTTAAAGCGGCGTTTCAAGCCTACTGGAGCCAGCAACGAGAAGAGTTGATGCCGAATCAGCAAGCGCCATCTTCTCTGATTCGGCATACGGAGCGTGTGCTAGCAGGGGTATTTGGAGCATCTTCTGCTAAGTTAGTGCTTACTTCTGCTCTGCAAGGAAGAAACATGCAGCTTGAAGAGGTGGCGACTATCGTCGATGAAGCCTCTGAACTGTACGATTTTAGTCGGGGTTTACTCCAAGGCGCGATTGAGCATATTGGACAAGGTATTGCGGTCGTCGATAAGCAACTACGCTTGGTAGCGTGGAACCAACGCTATTTAGAACTCTTTGAATTTCCGCCAGGCCTGATTCAAGTAGGTCGACCGATTGCGGATGTGATTCGGCACAATGCAGAGCAGGGGTTGTGTGGCCCTGGTGACCCTGATGACCACGTTCGTCGCCGTGTTTATCACCTTGAGCAAGGGACTCGGCACACCTCTTCTCGGGTTCGTCCCGATGGTCGCGTGATAGAGGTGCAAGGTAACCCAATGCCAGGTGGTGGCTTTGTGATGAGCTTTACCGACATCACCGTATTCCGTGATGCAGAGCAAGCACTGAAAGACGCCAACGAGACATTGGAAGAAAGGGTACGTCTGCGGACTCGAGAATTAGAACAACTTAACAAGCAGCTGGTGGAAGCGACGCAGCGCTCGGATTTGGAATCGAAGTCCAAATCACGGTTCTTGGCGGCAGTAAGCCATGACTTGATGCAACCGCTCAACGCGGCGCGTCTATTCGCATCTTCACTATCGGAAGTCGCCAAAGACAGCGAAGCCAAAAAGCTGTCAGCACACATTGAAAGTGCTTTAGAGGCTGCCGAAGACTTAATTGGAGATTTGCTGGATATCTCGCGTTTGGAATCGGGCAAGTTGGAAGTCAACGTGCATGGCTTTGCGTTAAATGATGTGTTATCGAATTTGAATGCTGAGTTTAGTGCGTTAGCCAAACAGCAAGGTATAGAGTTCACGATGATTCCGTCCTCACTCATGGTTAAGTCGGATCCCAAACTGCTGCGCCGTGTGGTGCAAAACTTCCTGACCAATGCGTTTCGTTATAACCCGAATGGCAAAGTCGCACTCGGTGTTCGCCGCGTAAAAGGGCGAGTGCGTATTGATGTATGGGATAATGGAGTGGGGATTGAAGAAGAGAAGCAGCAAGAGATTTTTGAAGAGTTTAATCGCGGAACTCAAGTTCGTTCCGACCAAGGCCTCGGACTTGGTTTGGCGATTTCGAAAGGAATTGCTCAGGTACTTGGGCATGAAATTTCGATGCGCTCTTGGGTTGGAAAAGGCAGTGTTTTTTCCATCACCCTAGATAAAGCTGATCATGTTCAGCCTCATCCAGTTCACGTGGCGATGAATAAGCAATCTGAACTCGGTCATCTGAGAATCCTTTGTGTCGATAATGAGCCTGACATTCTAGTCGGCATGGAAAACTTACTTTCCCGATGGGGTTGCGATACACGAGTTGCGATTGATTTAGTTGAAAGTCTACAAGCGCTTGAGGATGGTTGGATTCCGGATGTAATTTTCTCCGATTACCGACTTGATGATGGTCGTACTGGTTTAGAAGTGTTACAGCAATGCCGCCTGAGATTAGGCCACAGCTTTGAAGGCGTCATCATCAGTGCAGATCGTACCGATGATATGCTTGATGGCATCAAAGCAAATGGGTTCAGCTTTATTGCTAAGCCAGTTAAGCCGCTTAAGCTGCGTTCGGTGCTCAATCGAGTCGCTTAGGATTGGAGTGTTTGAAAAATCGCTATAAAAGAGACCTCCGAATGGAGGTCTCGATGTTTGTAATCTTAGTTGATAGGCTGAGTTTGCCGTTTATTCTGCGACGCCGCCTTGGGTCAGTTTGGCTGGATTAAGCAATCGCTCTAGTGTGGCTCTATCCAAATCAGTTTCTTCTTCCGCGACATCAATAATCGCGCGTCCCTGTTTGTAGGCTTTTTTCGCGACTTCTGCCGCTTTTAGGTAACCAATGACTGGGTTGAGAGCCGTGACCAAAATTGGGTTTTTGGCGAGTGCAACATCCAAGTTATCTTGGCGAACTTCAAACGTCGCAATGGCTTTGTCAGCTAAAGCGGTTGCGCTGTTAGAGAGTAACTCGATGCTCTCCAATACGTTATGAGTAATAACTGGCAGCATGACGTTAAGCTGGAAGTTGCCCGCTTGGCCTGCGACGGTAATGGTGGTGTCATTACCAATGACTTGCGCTGATGCCATAGCTGCGGCTTCTGGGATCACAGGATTTACTTTGCCAGGCATGATGGAAGAACCCGGTTGCAAGCCTTGTAATTCAATTTCACCTAAACCAGCCAATGGACCTGAATTCATCCAACGAAGATCGTTTGCGATCTTCATGATAGCAACTGCTGCTGTTTTGAGCTGTCCCGACAGAGCGACGATCGCATCTTGACTGCTTAAATTGAAAAAGAAGTTATCACTGGCCGTGAACTGAATACGAGTTGACTGGGTTAGGTTGCTAGCGAATAAGTCTGCAAAGCGTGGATCGGCATTGATCCCCGTTCCAACCGCCGTACCACCTTGGGCTAAGGCTTTTACAGCAGGAAGTGTTTGTTCAATCGCTTGTTTTGCATGCTCGATTTGGAACTGCCAACCGCCAAGTTCTTGAGCAAAGGTAATTGGCATCGCGTCCATTAAGTGGGTGCGACCGGTTTTTACAACATCTTTCAATGCTTGTTGCTTAGACTCTAGTGTTTGGCTTAGGTGTGACAGGGCCGGGAAGAGCTGTTTTTCAATGGCTAATGCTGCGCTAACTTGAATGGCCGTTGGTACCACATCGTTGCTGCTTTGTCCCATATTGACGTGATCATTAGGGCTGACAGTGCCGCCTAGATGCTGGGAGGCCAGTGTTGCAATTACTTCATTCGCATTCATATTTGAGCTAGTACCTGATCCGGTTTGAAATACGTCAATTGGGAATTGCTCAATATGATTGCCTTCGATAATTGCTTGAGCTGCGTCAGCAATCGCGTTGGCAATATCTCCCTCAAGCAGCCCTAGCTGTGCGTTGGTGAGTGCCGCAGTCTGCTTGATGTGTGCTAACGCTTTGATAAAACCAGATGGCATTTTATGTTGACTGAATGAGAAGTTATCGACGGCGCGTTGAGTCTGAGCTTGGTAGAGAGCATCTGCAGGGACCGTTACTTCGCCCATACTGTCAGTTTCTATGCGGAATTCGGTGCTCATGGTAGGGATCCTTTTGGTTAATCGAGTGAGATTTGAATCAGGCGTAATTGTTGTTGTAGTGCGAGAAATTTCACGTCGCCTTGTTCAAACTGGTAGTAATAGCGTTTGAGGCAGAATAATGGCGTATGGATAGAATCGAGACAGACACGACGGAAGATGCGACTGCGAGTTGAGTCTTGAATTGCGTCTAGTAAATGGAAATAAACCTGACGTAAAAACAGCTCACACAACAATAGATTTTCTTCATCGGCATCGTGTTCATAACAGGAAGACAACACCATGCCCCAATGAATATAGTCATGAATCACGTCTGGCTCAAAGCCATGTGGTGCGGCGAGAAGGAATCTATCTTGGGCTTTAAAAAATGCATTAAAGATGTCCCGTTTGTTGTCCATAACCACCTCTCATTAAATGTAATGATAATTATTATCAATTAACTTGTGAGTTGGCAACCCTTTTTAGAGTAAGAGGTTGTTGAAGAAAGACTTACGGAAACAAAAGCCGACGCAAAGGCGTCGGCTGAGTAGGAATTCATTTATGCTGAGTGAAACTAAGTCACTGTCGTTTGAATACCGGTGAATTAGCTTGTCGCCGTTATTCAGTAAATAAGGTTTCGTACTTCACAAATGCGGTTTGTGTTTCACCATAATATAGTGTGCCGCCTGATTGAATGACGACTCTTAACCAGCTTTCTGCAGATGCAGGCTTTGGTAAGGTGATGTACCAGCTTTGGCCTGCTTGATCTGCGGGCTTCATATCAATCGGTTGAGCGTTTTTCTCTTTGTCACTCACAATAGAAACTTTAACCCCTTCAAGTGGGTAAGCGGCGTTGAGTGACAATTCTAAGTTATTTTTAGTGAGTTTTTCAGAGCGAAATTTCACTTTAAAATCGCCATTTTCCATATCACACAGACCACTGGTGTAACGACAATTAGACTTACTCGCGAGTTTGTAAGTTTCCCCTTCTTGCGCCGCGTGGGGTTTCTCGCTGAGGGCCATATCGGTACCGAAGTAAGCGATCAAAGAGAGAACTGGCGCAATCAGTAGAGCGAGAATAAAGTGCTTGTTTTTGAACATCTTGGCTTCCTTGCAACGACATACTGCGAATATGGTAACTGAAAAGTGAGAATAAAAAAGCCCCGGACGGCTGGTTCCAAACGGGGCTTTTGTGGTTTTGATTAGTTTTTAGTGATCCACTGCACTACCAGCACCTACTGGCACGCGAACGTGTTCGACTAGGTCTTTTACTTCTTGTGGCGTTTCTGCTGTTACTTTGGAGACAGCGAATGCGACGATGAAGTTAAATAGTGCGCCAATAGCACCAAACGCGTTTGGCTCAATGCCCAGGAACCAGTTTGTTCCCCAGCTTTCTAGATATTTCCAATCAGCAACGAAAAGGATGCCTTTGTGTTGGAATACGTAGAACAGCGTAATACTGATACCCGCAATCATACCGGCGATTGCGCCTTCTTTGTTGATGCTCTTGCTGAAGATGCCCATCATCAATGCAGGGAAGATGGATGAAGCGGCAAGACCAAAGGCGAGTGCTACCGTACCTGCGGCAAATCCAGGCGGATTTAAACCGAGATAGCCTGCGGCTGCTATCGCTACTGCCATTGATATTCGACTAGCAAGTAGCTCTTTTTTCTCGGATATGTTCGGATTGATAACCCCTTTGATTAAGTCATGGGAAATAGCTGAAGAAATGGCGAGTAGTAAACCTGCTGCGGTAGATAGTGCAGCTGCAAGACCACCTGCTGCCACAAGTGCAATCACCCAGTTTGGTAGTTTAGCGATCTCTGGGTTAGCCAATACCATGATGTCGTTATCAACGCGCAGTTCGTTGGTGGACGCATCTGAAGTGTATTGGATATTGCCATCGCCATTTTTATCGTCAAAACCGAGTAGTCCAGTTGTTTCCCAGTTTTTGAACCACGCAGGACGCTCGTCATACGCTAGGTGCTGACCCGGAGCTGGATTTACCGTATTCATTAGGTTGAGACGAGCCATCGCTGATACCGCTGGTGCAGTAGTGTAAAGGATTGCGATGAAGATCAGAGCCCAGCCTGCTGATGTACGTGCGTCGCGAACCTTCGGCACGGTAAAGAAACGGATAATTACGTGTGGTAGTCCGGCAGTACCAATCATCAGTGACATGGTGTAGACAAACATATTAAGTGTGTCGCCACGTACTTGGGTCGTGTATTCACTGAATCCGAGTTCGGTCACCACTTGGTCAAGCCGATCGAGTAGATAGACATCGGTACCAGCCATGGTACTCCCTAGACCAATTTGTGGGATTGGGTTACCAGTGAGTTGCAGAGAGATAAAGATTGCAGGGATAGTGTAAGCAAGAATGAGTACGCAATATTGAGCAATCTGCGTGTAAGTGATGCCTTTCATGCCGCCAAGAACCGCGTACATGAAAACGATACACATACCAATTAATAGGCCAGTGGAGTAATCCACTTCTAAGAAGCGACCAAACGCAACGCCCACGCCTTTCATCTGACCGATAACATAAGTCACTGATGCGATGATAAGACAAACAACCGCTACGATACGTGCTGTGTTGGAGTAAAAGCGTTCACCAACAAACTCTGGCACCGTAAACTTACCAAATTTGCGTAGGTAAGGCGCTAGCAACAGCGCAAGCAGAACGTAGCCACCAGTCCAACCCATTAGAAATACTGAGCCGCCATAGCCCATGAAGGCAATTAAGCCTGCCATTGAGATAAACGACGCTGCGGACATCCAATCGGCTGCGGTTGCCATACCGTTTGCAATCGGGTTTACACCGCCACCAGCAACATAAAACTCTTTGGTTGAGCCGGCGCGAGCCCAAATAGCAATCCCGATGTACAGGATGAACGTGGCGCCAACGACCAGGTAGGTAATAGTTTTCAAATCCATCTGAGTGACTCCTTATTCGTCCACGCCGAATTCACGGTCAATTTGGCGCATCTTCCATGCGTAATAGAAAATAATTCCTAGGAAGGCATAGATGGAGCCTTGTTGAGCAAACCAGAAACCGAGTTTGTAACCGCCTAGTTGAAATTGATTTAGTACGTCGACAAATAAAATGCCGCAGCCGAAAGACACGACGAACCAGATGACCATTAGGCCGATCATGAGCTTCACGTTTTTGTCCCAATAGGCTTTGGCTCTTTCTTCGCTTTCAAATGCCATTGCCGTCTCCTTACGATTGGTATTGTTGTTAATGAAATGTTTCAATATGTACATTAGCAAGGTGTTGGCAATAACTCTTTTCAACTTTAGTCGGGGTGTTAAAAATGAAGAACCCCCATATTATGGGCTTTTGCAGCGAACAAAGGGGTAAAACGTTATGTTAATAAACTGTTAAGTTAGCCAAAGGTCTAAAGGTTGATTGGATAAACAGGCATGATTAAGACGGGCCATTAATCTTTTCTTCATTGAATTTGGAGATGCTGTGTAAGTATTGGTGGTGATCTTGTGGCTCTTAAAGAGAGAAGGCGTAGATAAGAAAGCTCACAAGTAATTTATTTACATAAAGTTTTCGCATCAAATCACCGTTTTAACGCACAATAAAGTAATATAGCTGAGTCATTCTCGTACAACCTCGCATTTTGAGACGGTGTAAAGGGGAGGCAGATTAGGGCATTACCTCATTAACGAAGTAGCCTTGCTCATCACAATTATTATCGTTTTTCATTAAGGGAGGGTGAGAATGGACGCAGACACCATTAACAGTTTTTTTCTAATAGGTGCGTTGTTAATCGCACTTAGCGTTCTTTTAAGCCCAGTGTCTTCTAAGTTGGGAATCCCAATTCTTTTGGTATTTTTAGCCGTTGGAATGCTAGCGGGGGAAGACGGCTTAGGCGGCATTTTATTCGATAACTTTTCGATCGCTTATTTGGTTAGTAACCTCGCATTAGCCATCATTTTGCTTGATGGTGGGATGAGAACGCGGGTCGCCAGCTTTAGGGTTGCGTTATGGCCCTCGGTCTCTTTGGCGACATTTGGCGTTGCGATCACCACCATTTTAACCGGGCTGATGGCAACGTGGTTATTCGACTTAGATTTATTGCAAGGCATATTGGTTGGTGCGATTGTTGGTTCCACCGATGCTGCCGCGGTCTTCTCTCTACTCAAAGGTCGTAGCCTGAACGAACGTGTTGGTTCAACGCTGGAAATTGAATCCGGCACCAATGACCCTATGGCGGTGTTTCTGACCGTAACTCTGATTGCTATTTTAGCGAACCCTGGCGCAGATTTAAGTGCGGGCTTTTTGGCGTTCAGTTTTCTTAAGCAGTTTGGTATTGGCGCGTTACTTGGCTTCGCTGGTGGCTGGATCTTATGGAAAGTTATCAATCGCAATCAATTACCAGATGGGCTGTATTCTATTTTAACGGTCAGTGGTGGCTTGCTTATTTTTGCTTTATCTAACACTTTGGGTGGCAGTGGTATTTTGTCGATTTACCTTGTTGGTCTTTTATTAGGTAACCGTCCAACACGCAGCCGCCACTCTATTCTTCATGTTTTAGATGGTATGACGTGGCTAGCTCAAATTGGTATGTTCTTGGTGCTTGGTTTGTTGGTTACACCATCCAATTTACTCTCTATTGCGTTGCCAGGTCTTGCGCTTGCTTTCGGGATGATTTTGTTTGCCCGACCAATCTCAGTTTGGATTGGTTTACTGCCATTCAAGAGTTTCACGCCACGTGAAAAGTGGTTTGTCTCTTGGGTAGGACTGCGTGGTGCTGTACCTATCATCCTCGCGGTATTTCCGATGATGGCAGGGTTGCCAGATGCTCAACTGTACTTCAATTTGGCATTCTTTGTAGTAATGGTGTCTTTGATAGTACAAGGGGGCACGTTGACTAAGGCGATGTCTCTTGCAAAGGTCGAGCTACCTTCTAAGCCTGAGCCAATTTCGCGTACGGGTGTAGAGATTTACCCGACCAGTGAGTGGGAGCTGTTTATCTATAGACTTAAAGCAGATAAATGGTGCATTGGTGAGCCATTACGTAGTCTTTCGATGCCGGAAGGAACGCGTATCGCCGCTGTATTTCGCAGTAAAGAGCTATTGCACCCATCCGGCAGTACGCGTCTTGAGGAAGATGATACCTTGTGTGTATTAGCACAAGAAAAGGATTTAGATGCACTGAGCTTACTGTTTAGTGAAGCCCCAGAGAAAGCGTCGCTAGCGCGATTCTTCGGTGACTTCTTCCTCGATATTGAAGTGAAGCTTGCCGATATTGCCGTGATGTATGGTTTGAATCTGGGGGATGAACCGCTGGATAAAAGTTTGAGAAACCTTGTCGAAGAGCAATTAGGTAGCACGCCAGTATTGGGAGACCATTTCGAGTGGCAAGGTTTGCATTGGATCGTCGCTGATGTTGTTGATCAGCAGGTCACTAAAGTCGGTATCCGATTGCCAAACGAAAAAAGTAAGTCTGACGATAAGACGTCAATCTAGTCGCTCATTTCCGTCAGCATAATCACGGCTTGCGTGCGGTTCTTTACACCGAGCTTACGGAAAATCGCTGTCATGTGCGCTTTTATGGTGGCTTCTGAAACATTCAATTCGTAAGCGATTTGCTTGTTCAGCAAGCCATCGGACAACATTCCCAACACTTTATATTGCTGCGGTGTTAGCGCAGCAATCTTTTCCGCTAAGTCATTACATGCCGCGTTATTGGTGATCAACCCTTCAGGGAAGTATGGGTCGCCATTCAGCACTTGATTGAGCGCGTTCACTAATTCGCGCATGTCGCTGGACTTGGGAATAAAACCAAATGCACCATGGCTTTTCACCTGCGTCACGATCGCCGGCTCTTCACTCGCTGAAACGACGACGATAGGTAAATCTGGATGCTCTGCTCGCAAATGAATCAAGCCAGACATACCATTTGCTCCTGGCATTTTGAGGTCCAATAGCACTAAATCTGGCTCTTCCTCTCGTTCTAACAAAGCCAGAAGTGCGTCGAGTGAGTCCGCTTCCAGCAAATTTGCACCACTAATAGCCATGTGGATAGATTGAAACAAGGCATTCCGGAAGAGTGGGTGATCATCTGCAATAATGATGGTGTAGGTCGAATCCATGACGTTAAACACTTTTGACTATTTCGTTAAATTTATTATTGTCCAGCTTTGAGAGAGTGGACAATATTTATTCGCTAAAAGTCTGAACCAAATCGACTTTTATTAGGAAAATTGCATATAAACGCAATGTTCTTATTCAAATCTGAGCAATAAAAAACGCCAGTGGACATCACTGGCGTTTGAATATCTGGTTATCAGAACTGCTTGATATGCTCTAAGAAAGGCTCGGCTTGCATAAAGCCCGTCAAACGAGCGTTTGAAACGTGTTCGCCACTGGCATCCCAAAACTCAATTGTTGGTAAACCAAGTACATTCATGTGCTTCAGTAGTTCGATGTCTTGCACTTGGTTTTTGGTCACGTCCGCTTGCAGAAGAACGAAGTCTTGCAGTTTTGCTTCGACGCTTGGGTCATGGAAGGTGTACTTTTCAAACTCTTTACATGCTACACACCAATCGGCGTAGAAATCGAGCATGACGGGTTTACCTGCCGCTTTCGCAAGTGCCAGTTGTTCTTCAAGCTCCGCCACGTTAGCAATGCGAGTAAAGCTAACAGTGGCTTGCTGAGTTTGTGTTGTGTTGTTGCCAAACCAGTAATTTAAGATAGGTTGTGCTGAGGCTAGCAAACCTAAGACGGCGATTATGCCCACGGCACTTTGTTTCCAGCCACCAAACTCTAGACTGTTTTTGATGTGGTATAGCCAACCAAAAGCAGCAATACCCAGTGCTGACCACAGAATCGTTGACCACATTTCTGGCATGATGCGTTCTAGTAAGAAGATAGGTGCGGCAAGCAGAATAAAGCCGAAGAGTGTTTTCACACGGTCCATCCAACCACCTGCTTTTGGTAGCAGTTTGTTGCCGAAGACTGCAACAAGAATAAGCGGAATACCCATGCCCATCGCCAGCGCGTATAACGCGATACCACCCGTCAGCAAATCGCCGCTTTGTGCCACGTAAAGTAGCGCACCAGACAGAGGTGCCGTGGTACAAGGAGAACAAACCAGTCCAGAAATCGCCCCCATGGCGAATACGCCTGCACTGCTGCCACCCTGTTGCTTATTACTTAAGTTATTCAACCATGTTTGAACGCTGCTTGGTAGCTGTAATGAGTACAGACCAAACATAGACAAAGCGAGTGCGATGAACAGTACGCTCAAGCCAATCAGCACATAAGGGTGTTGCATTGCCGCTTGGAACTGCATACCTGCAGATGCCACCACAAGGCCGAGTAGGGTGTAAGTCAGCGCCATGCCTTGCACGTAGACGAATGACAAGCCTAGCGCACGGCGTTGGCTTAGTTTGCCACTGCCAAGCACTATGCTGGTCAGAATTGGGTACATCGGCAGCACACAAGGTGTAAACGCCAAGCCCACACCAAGCGCTAAGAACAGAAGTGGTGTCCACCAGTTATCAGCAAGGTTGGCTGCAAGGCTATCTTGCTGTGTTACTGGCGCCGATGATGTGTCACCAGACGTAGATGATTGCGCCGCTGGTGGCGTTGCTGTTGGTGCCTGTTCTGCTTTTGATGCAGTTGTCGCCGTTGTTGAATCTGAGTTCGACGAAGTAAACGCGCTGATAGGAATCACGCGAGTTTCTGGCGGGTAACAGAAGCCTGCTTTCGCACAACCTTGGTATTGCACCACCACGCGCGCACCGTCTTGCCAATCATGCATTGGTACATTAACGAAGAGAGGTTGAGTATAGATATGCACGTCACCAAAGAATTCATCTTTATGCGGTGTGCCGTCTTCCATTTGCAGTTCGCCTAGCGATACTTTCTCACCAGCTACAGACAAGCGCTCTTGATATAGGTAGTACCCGTCACGTACCTGCCAATCGAGCATCAATTTGTCATCTTGCTGGTAGAAGTTAAATGGAAACGCCTGATCAACCGGAACAAAGCTGTCGCTGCTGCTACCAAAACTGTTGTTCTGGCTATTGTTAAACTGGTCTTTGCCAAATAAAGCTAAAGACGGAGTGGAAAAGGTAATGAGCCCTAAGAGTAAAACGGAAAGTAATGCGCGCATAAAAGAGTCAATTCATCTTAGATAATTGCCGTTAGTGTAACTCAATCAGACCCGGAGGCGAGTCAATAAGTTTCATGAAAATGAAGATTTATTGAGCATAAATCAAGACAACAGGCAATAAAAAAGGGAGCCGAAGCTCCCCGAGTAAGACTCTGTTTCTACTAGATCAGTAGACCACCGAATGCGAAGCCAAGTGCTACCGCAGAAGCGATGGTTACCACACCAGGTACAAAGAATGGGTGGTTGAATACGTACTTACCGATACGAGTTGAACCCGTGTCGTCCATCTCAACCGCTGCTAGAAGCGTTGGGTAAGTTGGCAGCACGAATAGCGCACTTACTGCTGCGAAAGATGCAACTGCGGTAAGTGGTGCGACACCGATTGCTAGTGCTGCTGGCATCAGCGCAACAGTGGTTGCACCTTGTGAGTAAAGCAGCATTGAAGCGAAGAATAGAACGAGTGCTAGCATCCATGGGTAGTCTGCTAGTAGCGCACCAGCCACTTCTTTGATGCCGTCAACGTGCGCGTTAACGAACGTAGAACCTAGCCATGCCACACCAAGAACACACACACACGCTGTCATACCAGAGCGGAATGTTGCTGCTGCTGGGATTTTGCCAGCATCGATTTTACAGCTCATTACGATAGCTGCCGCAGCTGCTAGCATTACCGT
Organism: Vibrio sp. 1457; assembly: GCF_033340195.1. NCBI lineage: Bacteria > Pseudomonadati > Pseudomonadota > Gammaproteobacteria > Vibrionales > Vibrionaceae > Vibrio > Vibrio sp. 1457. The sequence continues at coordinate 34,784 of NZ_JAWOWA010000024.1, read as the reverse complement.
CATGATAGCTTCGTTACGACCTAGAGCAGGGTTCTCGATAAGGCCAACAGAGCCAGAAATTGCTGCTGCGTAACACACGACAAATGCGATTGCGCCTAGGAAGATGAATGTTGCTTTCTTCGCTGTTGGTAGGATTTCGCGTTTTGCTTCTGTATTTAGCTTGATTAAGCCTTTTTCTAGACGCTCTTGGTATTCAGCATCGTCTTTTAGCTCACAGCCCATGAAGTTCGCCACGAACGCACCGATCATGCACGCGATGAACGTCGTTGGGATACAGATTGCTAGTAGTGTTAGGTAGTCAACGCCAAATGGGTGCAGCATTGCCGCGAACGCTACAACAGCCGCTGAGATTGGTGATGCGGTGATAGCGATTTGCGATGCTACGACCGCGATAGACAGTGGACGAGAAGGGCGCACGCCTTGGCCTTTCGCTACTTCTGCAATCACTGGCAAAGTAGAGAATGCCGTGTGGCCAGTACCCGCCATTAATGTCATTAGGTAAGTTACGATAGGCGCATAAAAGGTGATGCGCTCAGGATGCTTGCGCAAAAAGTTTTCAGCAACTTGCACCATCCAGTCTAAACCACCCGCTACCTGCATTGCTGCGATAGCGGTGATTACAGACATGATGATCAAAATTACGTCAACGGGAATGTAAGCTTGGCTTGTTGGTACGCCCAAGATCAAAGACAACGCAATGACCCCAGCACCACCGGCAAAACCAATGCCGATACCACCGATTCTTGCCCCCAAATAGATGAAGAGCAGAACCACGAAGAGTTCGACCATGACCATATTGATACCTCTTTAGTTTTTTATTTGATTCTGATTTTTTGAACACTCAGGAACAGGAGTAAATGCTCAGAGAATGAGAACCTAGTGGTTTAGCGGCAATAAAAGCATATAAAAAATGTGGTTAACCGTATGAGAGCCTAAAAAAGGGGCCTGAGTGGCCCCCTTCGGATTCGTTATTACTCGTAACGTTTTGCTTTGTAAGTAGGATGCATGAAGTTTTCTACTGACAAGATTTCATCAAGCTCCTCTGCTGTAAGCAGACCGCGCTCTAGCACGACTTCACGAACACTCTTACCAGTTTCTGCACAAATCTTACCTACGATGTCACCTTCGTGGTGGCCGATGTATGGGTTTAGGTAAGTGACGATACCGATAGAGTTGTAAACGTAGTTTTCGCAAACTTCTTTGTTCACAGTGATGCCGTCGATACATTTATCACGTAGGTTCACACACGCGTTGTGTAGTAGAGAGATAGACTCAAACACACTTTGTGCGATCACAGGTTCCATAACGTTTAGCTGTAGCTGACCGCCTTCTGCTGCGAAAGAAACCGTGTTGTCGTTACCGAGAACTTTGAAGCAAACTTGGTTTACTACTTCTGGGATAACTGGGTTTACTTTAGCTGGCATGATTGAAGAGCCTGCTTGCATTTCAGGTAGGTTCAATTCATTTAGACCCGCACGAGGACCAGAAGAAAGTAGACGAAGGTCGTTACAGATCTTCGATAGTTTCACTGCTAGGCGTTTTAGCGCGCCGTGAGTCATTACGTATGCACCACAGTCAGACGTTGCTTCGATAAGGTCTTCTGCTGCAACAACGTCAAGGCCTGTTACTTCCGCTAGGTGTTTTACTGCAAGCGCTTGGTAGCCAGTTGGTGTATTTAGACCAGTACCGATTGCGGTTGCGCCTAGGTTGATTTCTAGGAGGAGTTTAGATGTGTAATCTAGAGCACGAATCTCTTCGTTTAGTGTTACCGCCCACGCATGGAACTCTTGACCGACTGTCATTGGTACTGCGTCTTGAAGCTGAGTACGGCCCATTTTCAGTACATCTTTAAACTCAACGGCTTTAAGTTCGAATGCGCCTTTTAGGTACTCAATTGCTTCCATTAGCTTGTGTACGCTGTTGTATACCGCAATACGGAAACCTGTTGGGTACGCACAGTTGGTTGATTGGCTCTTGTTTACATGGTCATTTGGGTTAACAAATTCGTATTGGCCTTTCTCTTTACCCATCAACTCAAGCGCAACGTTTGCGATCACTTCGTTCGTGTTCATGTTAACTGAAGTGCCTGCACCGCCTTGGAATACGTCTGATGGGAACTGATCCATACACTTGCCAGTTTCTAGGATCAAATCACACGCTTCGATGATGTAGTTTGCAACGTCTTTTGGAATAGCGCCAAGTTCTTTGTTTGCTAACGCTGCTGCTTTTTTGGTCATTACCATGCCGCGTACAAATTCTGGTACGTCAGAGATGGTCATATTAGAGATGTTGAAGTTCTCGATCGCACGTAGCGTATGAATACCGTAGTACGCATCTGCAGGGACATGACGTTGACCTAATAGATCTTCTTCAATACGAGTGGCTGGGTTTGCTGTTTTTGGAGCATCAGATAGGGTAGCCATAGCAGGATCCTTAGATGATAATTCTGATAATAAAGTTATTTATTAGCCATTTCTGCAATCTAGAATCCATTCATCAGAATTTTTGGCTGGAAAATCCGTCCTGACTTATGTGGCACATGATACTGCACCTAGCGCATAAAAATAGTAACTAGATCACCTTTTTCGTTTTTCATGAGTCAATAATTTGCAAAGTATGAACGGGTTATTAATAACCCTTTATGGGTACTCGATTTTCCTCGACAAACATGAGTTTTTAGAGTTCGAAATTAGCACTTTAAAAGCACGAAAAAATCGGTATGCAATTGAATGAAACGCGCTCCCGCTACTTTGTCTAAAAGAGAAGGAGACCAGTATGAACACGCTTTTTTACAACGATTCGTTTGAGCTTAGTCTGCTTTTACCATTACACTGAATTAAACAAAGGAGGGCGTGTGTTTCCTATCTTATTATTAGCGTTTATTTTTGTTCCGATCATTGAAATCGGCTTATTTATTCAGGTGGGCGGCTTTTTAGGTTTATGGCCGACCATTGCACTAGTCTTAATCACGGCATTTGTTGGTGCATCGTTGGTTCGTAGCCAAGGTATACAAACACTGATGTCAGTACAGGGGCGTCTTGAACAAGGTGAAATTCCAGCCCAGCAAATTTTTGAAGGCGTAATGCTCGCGGTGGCTGGCGTGCTACTGTTAACCCCGGGCTTTATGACCGATGCCCTTGGTATGTTGGTGTTGCTTCCTGCGCCACGCGCCGCGATAGCTAAATACTTGATGAGCAAAATGGTGGTGAAAACCATGCATGGCGGTGGCTTCCAAGGTGGTTTCTCTAACCAGGGGCCATTTGAGCAAGACCCGTTCCGTCGTGACCCATTTGATTCCCAGTCAGATAATGGCAATACCTTCGAAGGGGAATACGAGCGTAAAGACGATGATGATCGCAACAAGCTCAACTGATTGAGTTAGACAGTAAAGAAAATAAAAGGGCGCACCAATCGCCCTTTTCTGTATTTGGAATTCGTGCTGCTTACAATGCGCCTTCAAAGCCCATTTGACGCCATGCTTCAAAAGCAATGATCGCAACGGCATTCGAAAGGTTTAGGCTGCGCGCATCTGGCATCATTGGAATGCGAATACGCTGCTCCATTGGCAAGCTATCGATGATTTCAGCAGGCAAACCACGAGTTTCTGGACCAAACATCAAAACATCACCCGTTTGGTATTGTGCATCAACGTGGTGACCTGTGGTTTTGGTGGTGCAGGCAAACAATCGGTAGTTACCTTGCTTCTCTTTCTCTAAATATTCTAAGAACGCTTGATAGTTTTTATGACGCGTTACGCGAGCTAAATCATGGTAATCCAAACCAGCGCGGCGGACTTTTTTCTCTTCAAGATCGAAACCCAGAGGTTCAATTAAGTGAAGGTTTGCACCGCAGTTGGCGCATAGTCGAATGATGTTGCCGGTGTTCGGCGCGATTTCTGGTTCGTATAAAGCGATATCAAACATGGTATTGAAATAGAGTTGGTCAAAGAGAGGGGCAGTATATACCCAAGTCACCGAAATATGCGAGATTCAGCAAGATTGACCTGGGTATGAAAGCAGGCATTAGCGCGGATGTTAATACCGTAAGTAGCGATGCTCTTTATAAGAGAGCGTGAGCATAGTTTTCTTCAACTGCTCGCCAGTTGACGACGTTCCACCACGCATCAATATATTCTGGGCGACGGTTTTGGTAGCTGATGTAATACGCGTGCTCCCACACGTCTAATGCGAGGATTGGTTCACCGCGCACATCCACTACATCCATCAGAGGGTTGTCTTGATTACTGGTGGACGTAATGTGAATCTCACCATCTTTTACGATCAGCCATGCAAAGCCAGACCCAAAGGTATTGATGGCAGCTTGGGCAAACGCCTCTTTAAATTGCGCAAAGCTACCAAATTTATCGTTAATTGCTTGAGCAAGCGCGCCTTGAGGCTCTCCGCCACCGTTTGGTGACATGCAATTCCAATAAATGATGTGGTTGTAATAGCCGCCACCATTATTACGTACTGCTGGACTGAGCTTAGAGATATTGTCAAAGATCTCGTCTAATGACTGAGTTTCGAGCTCGCTCCCTTCAACGGCATTTACAAACTTATCAAAGTACGTCTTGTGGTGTTTGCTGTAATGCACTTCCATGGTTTTCGCGTCGATGTACGGTTCTAGTGAATCGTACGGGTAAGGCAGAGCGGGAAATGTATGTGACATAGTAAATCCTCCTTAATTGGAAAATTCACTTTAATGCTAACGATAATTATTATCAACTTTGATCTTTGTAAGGGTATTCTAAGAAGCCTCACCAATTTCTAAAGTGAGGGTGGGGCTGTGAATCACTCACTCTAGAAATATGGTGCGAATTATTGTTAGTTCATCAAATTGAGACTAACAATTGATCGGTAAGGTGATACTCATACGCAATCCGCCTAACGGACTTCGGCTGGCTGCGATCGTGCCACTGTGCTGGCGAATGGCACTTTCGGTAATGGTTAGGCCGAGACCTGTGCCGCCAGAGTGGCGATCGCGTGCCGTGGAAACGCGATAGAACGGGCGAAAAATCGCGGCCAGTTCCTCTTCTGGTACACCTTCTCCATTATCGTCAACCGTGATACGAAGCGTATCGTCATCGGCTTTGATGTCGATTTGTACCTCGTCTTTTCCGTAGTAAATGGCGTTACGAACGATATTTTCCACCGCACTCATCAGCAGTTTAGGGTTACCGGAAATATTGCGCTTAGGTAATTCTGAATAGTGTAGCTGTTTGCCCATTTGCTCTGCTTCAAACTGCGCATCTTTAATGATTTCTTCCCATAAACTTTCTAGTGGCTGTGTTTCGCGAGTCATATGACTGTTCGCCTGCATGCGAGAAAGCTCTAATAGTTCGCTGATCATCTGTTCCAAGCGCTGCGCTTCGGTATCGATACGAGTCAGTTCTGGGCTTTCGCCTTGTTTACGCGTCGCTAATGCGCTTGCCATGCGCAGACGAGTTAAAGGTGAGCGCAGCTCGTGAGAGATATCGGATAGCAAACGTTGTTGTCCTGAAATCATTTGATTAACCGCTTCGACCATCTGGTTGAAGCTGCTGCCTGCTTGACGAAATTCCGCCGTACCTTTTTCTAAATTTGGGTCTGTGACAAATTCACCTTTCGCCACACGTTGAGCAGCGGCTTCAAGACGACGTGCAGGCTGACTCAAAGCCCAAGCAAGCCATAACAGCAATGGTGTACTAACCAGCATGACCGCAAGCAAGAGCTGGAATGGGTGATCAAACAGACGCAGGAGTAGAGGTGGTGGCTCATTCCACTTGAAGCCCACGTACATCAAGATATCGGAACCTGCCAAAGTGATAGGAATTGGGCCCGCAATCATGTATCGACCATACAGCTTCTGCTTTGGATTATTGTAATCTTCGATACTGGTGACAAAGTTTTGCATGGCACGCAATTGAAAATTGCTGCGTTTTTCTGTCGTAAGAACATTACCGCTGTAGTCAGAAAAAAACACCCTCGGGCGAGGGTCGTGCTTGCCGTGGCGGTTGCCCTCGATACGAAAAAGTATGCGGCCTAAATCAGTTTGCTGGCTGTATTTTTGTTGGATTGAGTCACGCGTTTCTACCATACGTTTGTAGTGTTCTTCTGGAATATCGCGAGCTTTGCGTGGGTCCAAATGTGGCAGTGATAGCACGGCTATCAATACTAATAACATGGTGAACCAAAAAATGGCAAAGATGCGTCCATACAGGCTATTGATGTTTGGCAGTTTGATGCGTGATAGGTGCATTAATCCTCCTCAAGCAGCATGTAGCCACGACCACGCAGGGTTTTAATTCGCGGCTTGCCATTGCTTTGATCTGGTAATTTTTTACGTAAGTTCGAGACATGCATATCGATGGCGCGATCAAAAGCAGCGAGTCGTTTACCAAGCACATCTAAGCTCAGTGTCTCTTTGGTCAGCACTTGTCCTGGGTTTTGTACGAAGTGGGTGAGTAGCGCAAACTCGGTTGCTGTGAGGTCGAGTAGCTGTTGCTCACAATACGCTTCTTGCTTACCGGGATAGAGGCGGATTTCTTGATACTCAATGCAATCGCTGTTTTTGGTATTTTTTTGTGTGCTGCTAGTGCGGCGTAAAATCGCACGGATACGCGCCAACAGCTCTCGGTCACTAAAAGGTTTTGGTAAATAATCATCCGCGCCCAGTTCCAAGCCGATCACGCGATCAATTTCTTCCCCTTTAGCGGTCAGCATCAAGACGGGAGTTTCCCAATTTTCACGTAAGCGTTTCAGCGTTTCCATGCCATTGAGTTTTGGCATCATGACATCCAACAAAATCAAATCAATCTTATCATTGATCGCGGCTAAGCCGGCTTCACCGTCATTTGCTTCGCTGACGTCAAACCCTTCGAAACTGAGTACTTCTTTTAATAAGCTGGTTAGCTCGATATCGTCATCGATTAAAAGAATGTTTGCCATGGGGGCACCTATAGTAAGTTACCGATAGCCTAATATTACATTGGAATGATGCGCAACGAAGAGGAGAAAAATCACTCTTTACGATTCTTTACGCTCCCTATACGTCGCTTTACCTAGCGGGTCGTATTCTATACTCAAGCGCTGTGAGAACAGCTCAGAAGAACCACTCACCTGTGTAAGGAATCGTATTATGAAGTCTGCAAAAAAACTTGTGTTAGCTGCTGTTGTTCTACCTCTTACTCTTGGCGCCGCAAGCGCATTCGCTTACGGTGGTAAAAACCATCATAAAGGTCCTCGTGACGAATGCGGCATGGGTATGGACCGAGGTGTCATGCGTCAACTAGACCTGACTGATGCACAAAAAGATCAGCTAAAAGAAATGCGTGAAGCAAACAAAGCAGAAATGAAAGCAAAATTCGCTGATGGCAAAGAGGCACGTATGGCTGAGCGTCAAGCGCATCACGCAAAAGTACAATCGCTTTTGCTGGCGGATAACTTTGATGAAGCTCAAGCTAGCGAATTAGCAAAAGAGATGGTTGAGCGCCAAACGGAACGTCGCGTGCAAATGCTAGAAAGAAAGCACCAAATGCTTAGCGTATTAACATCTGAGCAGAAAGCGAAATTTGTTGAGCTACAAAATGAACGTATGCAAGAGTGTGGCGACAGAATGCACAAGCGCATGGAAAAGTCGCGCAATAATTAAGTCATGAATTGATGTTATATAAAGAGGCAGCCATTGGTTGCCTCTTTTTGATCTGGTTATTTCATGGTCATTCAATATACTCAACGTATGGTTTTAGTTAACTCTTTGATTATGAAACAGCAATACGCACGTTTAGTTACGACCGCCGCTTGGACTGCAACCATTGTGGCGACGCTTCTTCTGATAGTAAAAGTCATCACGTGGTGGGTAACCGGCTCAGTGAGCTTATTGGCGTCATTGATTGACTCCATGTTAGATATCGCGGCTTCGGTTGTGAATCTTGTGGTGGTTCGTTACGCCTTACAACCGGCAGACCGCGAACATGCGTTTGGACATGGTAAAGCTGAGTCCTTAGCGGCCCTAGCCCAAGCAATGTTTATTTCGGGCTCGGCAGTATTTTTGATTCTTAACGGGATTGACCGATTTTTCCGCCCGCATGCTTTACACGCACCGGAGTTAGGTGTGTATGTATCGCTGTTTGCGATTGTGGTCACACTTGGCTTGGTGATGTTCCAAAAACATGTGGTTCGCGTGACGGGGAGCCAAGCAATAGCGGCGGATTCTCTGCATTATCAGACTGACTTGTATATGAATGCTGCGATCATGGTTGCTCTGGGGCTCAGTTATTTTGGAGTGACTCAAGCGGATGCTGTGTTTGCGATTGGTATTGGTGTCTTCATTCTTTATAGCGCTTTCAAAATGGTCAGCGAAGCGATTCAAACCTTACTTGATAGAAAGTTGCCCGATGAAGAACTTGAGCAAATTAACCAAGCTTGTTTGAGCGTAAAAGGGGTATTGGGCGTGCATCAGTTACGCACGCGAATGTCCGGACCGACGCGCTTTATACAGTTGCATTTAGAGCTAGACGATAACTTACGATTAATTGAGGCGCATTACATCGCTGATAAAGTGGAAGATAATTTATTGGCTCTGTTTCCTGATGCGGACGTATTGATCCATCAAGATCCATTGTCTGTCGTTTTCGGACCTGAGAAAGAGCAGAAAGCGCAAGATTGGTAGGCTTGAAAAATCCATCAGTGCCCGACGACAAACAGGTACTTATTGACTATCTTTCCATCAATACTTATTAAGATTCGTGATCCTGATATGAATCAACAAAGTTTCATAGAGAAACTGTAATACTCTTACATAAGTAGAAAAGTTACATAAAAAAGTGCGTTTTCATTGGTAATCCTGTAGAGGAAATGTAACATAACGCACAGTTCTGGATTATGCAGGTTGCTTGGTAACAAGGGGCCTAAAAGAAAATTAAATAATTGATTGCCAAAGATCGAGGGTGAGCATGATTAAGAAGATCGGTGTTTTAACAAGTGGCGGTGACGCACCTGGTATGAACGCTGCGATACGCGGCGTAGTACGTACAGCACTATCCGAAGGATTGGAAGTATTCGGTGTGTACGACGGCTACCTAGGCCTATACGAAGGCCGCATCGAGAAGCTAGATCGTTCTAGCGTTTCAGATGTGATCAACAAAGGTGGTACGTTCCTAGGTTCTGCACGTTTCCCTGAGTTTAAACAAGTGGAAGTTCGTGAAAAAGCGATTGAGAACCTGAAAAAACATGGTATCGATGCACTAGTGGTAATCGGTGGTGATGGTTCGTACATGGGTGCGAAGAAACTGACTGAAATGGGTTACCCATGTATCGGTCTTCCGGGCACAATCGACAACGATATCGCAGGTACTGATTACACTGTGGGCTACCTAAGTGCACTAAACACCGTTATCGATGCAATCGACCGTCTACGTGATACTTCTTCATCTCACCAACGCATTTCAATTGTAGAAATCATGGGCCGTCACTGTGGTGATTTGACTCTGATGTCTGCAATTGCGGGCGGTTGTGAATACATCATCACTCCGGAAACTGGTCTAGACAAAGACAAGCTGATCAGCAACATCCAAGATGGTATCGCTAAAGGTAAGAAACACGCGATCATCGCGCTTACTGAGCTAATGATGGATGCTAATGAACTAGCACGTGACATCGAAGCCGCGACAGGTCGTGAAACTCGTGCAACAGTACTTGGTCACATCCAACGTGGTGGTCGTCCAACTGCATTTGACCGCGTACTAGCATCTCGTATGGGTAACTACGCTGTTCACCTATTGATCGAAGGTCATGGTGGTCGTTGTGTAGGTATCGTGAAAGAGCAACTTGTTCACCACGATATCATCGACGCAATCGAAAACATGAAGCGTCCAGTACGCAACGATCTATACAAAGTTGCTGAAGAGTTGTTCTAAGCAAGCTTGAAATAGATAAACAAAACCGCGGCTTTCCGCGGTTTTTTTGTATTTGAGAATCAACAAAAAGAAACTAGCGATAGACGAGTGTTAAGACACGCTGCTCTGCTCTATGAGCGTTAATTTTCGCTCGCGCAGCGCAAACAAGTAGCCCAGTAGCCCACCCAACGTATTCCCAACCGCGATACCGATAAACAAGCCTTCAATGCTGTAGATTTGGCTCCCGATCCACGCCGATGGCAAGGTAAAAATGAACAGCCGCATAAAGCTCCACTGGAATGCACGCAATGGCTTGTGCATCGCATTCAAACCACTGACTAACATCATCACGATGCCTTGGAAGCCATAACTAAATGGCACCACCAGTAAATAATGCCAAAGCAGGTTTTTCACCGCATCTTCCTGAGAAAACAGCGCAGCCAGAGGAATGCTCAGTGGCACCATCATCAAGAAGATAAACCCTTGGAATACCACTGCAAAACGCATGCTAATAAATAAACCGGAAAAGGCTCGTTGCGGTTGTTTGGCTCCTAAATTTTGTGCCATAAACGGTGTGAGGGCAGAGGTCAGCGACATCAATACTAAAATCAATATAGACTCAATACGCTGCGCTGCGCCGTAAGCAGCAACCGCCGCCGTACCGTGGTTGGATAACAGCATCATCAGAATGGCACCGGACAACGGATTCATCGCGTTTGATAGCGCTGCAGGGGTACCAATTTTTAGTGTCTGTTGCCAGTCTTGTTTCAGCAAAGCCCATTGGGGTTGAGCAAGCAATTTTTCCCGTTTAATTAGCACATAGAATGAGCCACACAAAGCACCTAACCAGCTAAAGGCACTTGCTATGGCTGCGCCTTGAATGCCAAGTTCCGGAAAAGGGCCATAACCGAAAATCAACAATGGATCGAGCATGCCATTAATCAAACCAGCCAACATCATGACTTTTGCTGGTGTTTTTGTGTCGCCAGTAGCTCGGATAGCACTGTTGCCCGCCATTGGGATCACTAGCAGAGGAATGGTGAGATACCAGACCTGCATATATTGCTCAATAAGAGGGATGAGATCATCAGACGCACCAAGAAAACGAAACAATGGCGCAATGGTGGTAAAGCCAATAGAAGACGCGATAGCCACAAGTAACACGGCTAATAACAAACCGTGGGTGGTGAACCGAGCAGCTTGTGGTGCATGACCTTGCCCAAGCAAGCGACCAATATTGGTCGATAGTCCCATGCCAATCCCCATCGTAATGCAGTTAACCGCAAAGGTGACAGGGAAGGTATAGCTGATAGCTGCTAGCGCTTGAGTGCCAAGCAACGAGATAAAAAACGTGTCCACCAAGTTAAACATCAAAATTGCGATCATGCCCATGGTCATGGGTACGGTCATTTTCCGCAGCGTTTCAGGAATGGGTGCGGTCAACAAACCATGCTTATCGGTCGCTTGGGGTTCCAGCTTGTTATTTTCCTGCATGTGTGACAACTATCTGGTGAGCAAACTGCAAGGATACAAGAAAGCGAGATGCCGAGCGAGTGAGCATTTCTAACGCAAACCGTTGCCTAGTTGTTCGTTATTTTAACTAAGTCACAAAAATTTTGTGCCACCCCCTTGGGATCGCTGCTTCGACCCCTTATATAGGGATCACGTGTCTGGGGCTACAGTCCCTAAGGACAATTATCAAATAAACATGGAAATTTTCAGGAGAGACGACCGATGAACATTCGTCCATTACATGACCGAGTTATCGTTGAACGTAAAGAAGTTGAATCTAAGTCTGCTGGTGGCATCGTTCTGACTGGTTCTGCTGCAGAAAAATCGACTCGCGGTGTTGTTCTAGCTGTGGGTAAAGGCCGCATCCTAGAAAACGGCACCGTACTGCCACTAGACGTTAAAGTCGGTGATACCGTTATCTTCGCTGAAGGTTACGGTACAAAAACTGAAAAAATCGACGGTAAAGAAGTGCTTGTCATGTCTGAAAACGACATCATGGCGATCGTTGAATAATAGCAATCATTGAGTGATTTTTTGCTCAGATTCAATTACGAAATTACACACAAAGAATTTTAGAAAGGAAATCAAAGATGGCTGCTAAAGACGTTAAATTTGGTAATGACGCACGAGTTAAAATGCTGGAAGGTGTAAACGTTCTGGCTGACGCAGTAAAAGTAACACTGGGTCCTAAAGGACGTAATGTCGTTCTAGACAAATCTTTTGGTGCACCAACTATCACTAAAGATGGTGTATCAGTAGCGCGTGAAATCGAGCTGGAAGATAAATTCCAGAACATGGGCGCACAAATGGTTAAAGAAGTTGCGTCTAAAGCAAACGACGCAGCGGGTGACGGTACAACAACAGCAACGGTACTAGCGCAATCTATCGTTAACGAAGGTCTAAAAGCAGTCGCAGCGGGCATGAACCCAATGGATCTTAAGCGTGGTATCGACAAAGCTGTTGCCGCGGCAGTTGAGCAACTAAAAGAGCTTTCTGTTGAATGTAACGACACAAAAGCGATCGCGCAGGTTGGTACTATCTCTGCAAACTCAGACGCAAGCGTAGGTAATATCATTGCAGAAGCAATGGAGCGTGTGGGTCGTGATGGCGTTATCACGGTTGAAGAAGGTCAGGCGCTACAAGACGAGTTAGACGTAGTAGAAGGTATGCAGTTCGACCGCGGTTACCTGTCTCCTTACTTCATCAACAACCAAGAATCAGGCAGTGTTGATCTAGAAAACCCATTCATTCTTCTAGTAGACAAGAAGATCTCAAACATTCGTGAGCTTCTTCCAACGCTAGAAGCTGTCGCGAAAGCATCTCGTCCACTGCTTATCATTGCAGAAGATGTAGAAGGCGAAGCGCTAGCAACATTGGTTGTGAACAACATGCGTGGCATCGTAAAAGTTGCAGCTGTGAAAGCACCTGGCTTCGGTGACCGCCGTAAAGCAATGCTACAAGACATCGCTATCCTAACTGGCGGTACTGTGATTTCTGAAGAGATCGGTCTAGAGCTAGAAAAAGTTGCACTAGAAGATCTAGGTCAAGCGAAGCGTGTTTCTATCACGAAGGAAAACACGACTATCATCGATGGTATCGGTGAAGAAGAGATGATCTCAGGCCGTGTTGCTCAGATTCGTCAACAAATCGAAGACGCAACTTCAGACTACGACAAAGAGAAACTACAAGAGCGCGTAGCTAAACTGGCTGGCGGTGTTGCAGTAATCAAAGTCGGTGCAGCGACTGAAGTTGAAATGAAAGAGAAGAAAGACCGTGTAGAAGATGCGCTAGCCGCAACTCGCGCAGCGGTTGAAGAAGGTGTTGTTGCTGGTGGTGGTGTTGCACTTATCCGCGCGGCATCTAAGATTGCTCACCTAACGGGTGACAACGAAGAACAAAACGTTGGTATCCGCGTTGCACTACGTGCAATGGAAGCGCCAATCCGTCAAATCACGAAGAACGCAGGTGAGGAAGACTCAGTTGTTGCGAACAACGTGAAAGCGGGTGAAGGTAGCTACGGCTACAACGCGGCAACAGGCGAATACGGCGACATGCTAGAAATGGGTATCCTAGATCCAACTAAAGTTACTCGTTCTGCACTACAATTCGCAGCATCGGTTGCAGGTCTGATGATCACAACTGAAGCGATGGTTACTGACCTACCGCAAAAAGACGCGCCAGCGATGCCTGACATGGGTGGCATGGGCGGTATGGGCGGCATGATGTAAGCCAGCTTATCTCATCGCTCTAAGGAAGCCCTTATAGCGGAAAGATAACCGACCAAACCTTTAAAAGTCGAGGCAGATGCCTCGACTTTTTTATGCGCGTCCTCTGAGAAACATGACGTTCTGGTGTGGCTTATCATGAGATTTTTGAGCGTAAAAAGTGCCATTTCAGAAGTAAAAAATCGAAGAGAAATATTTTTTCTTTTGAGTCAGATGGTTAAATCTGACCTATTGCTAACACTTTTTGAACGGGGACAGAGCAAAATCTGAACACTACACTATGTTGTAAATTGTTGCTTCCCATCATGGAGATGAAAATGAAAAAGCTTATGACGTCATTGGCGGTTGCAGCCGCTATCGCATCACCTGTTGCTTTTGCCGACAGTACACCTGTGATGTTCTCTACTATCGATAACACAAACGCACCTTCTAATTCTTCAGTTGGTGGTGTTCGTTTAGCTGTGTTGCATGGACAGGTAAATGAGGTTAAAGGTGTCGACTTTTCACTGCTTGGTATGTCAGAAACGGATCGTACGACAGGTGTGAACTTCGGTCTGTTTTTTGGCGCAGCAAAAGTAAATCAAGAAATGAAAGGCGCGTCTTTAGGCTTAGTTAACTGGAACCAAGGTCAGACGACGGGTGTTAACTTGGGTGCTGTTAACATTACGAACAACGTAAAAGGCTTGAACTGGAGCGCGGTGAACTATTCTGAAGGCTACACCATGGCGGATGTGGGCTTAGCGAGTATCTCTAAGAAGTCTAATTTCCAGTTTGGTTTCTTCAACATGACCGATCAAATCGATGGCGTGCAAATTGGTCTTTTGAACTGTGCGGATAACGGTTTCTTCAAGTGTTTCCCACTCATCAACTTTGCTAAGTAATCCCTGAGAAAGTCAGAATCTTTATATACAGAAAGCCCTCGATGTTCGTCGAGGGCTCTTTAATTACTGATGAGATGAAGTGAGTTTCTCGGGGCGTTAACTATTTAATTAATCGTGATGAAGTTTTGCGTTGTTGAATTCTTTGATGAACACCGCGGCGTAATGCTTTGATGTGGTTTTCTGCTTTATCCACACCTAACAACACGGTTAATGTCAGGAGAGTAATAACCACCGACTGCGTTAAATAACCCAAACCTATCATCAAACCTAAACCTGCTAGCACCCATATTACAGCCGCGGATGTTACGCCATGGATTTTTCCATCAAGTGTCATCATAACGCCAGCGCCTAAGAAGCCGACGCCAGTAATGATCTGACCAAGCACTCGTGCTTGATCAAGTGTATTTGGCGATAACGACACTGCCATCGACATAAACAGGTAGGTGCCTGAAATAATTAATATTGCTGTGCGAATGCCAACCGGTTTACCACGAGTTTGGCGCTCTATACCGATCATGAGCCCATTAATGGCGCAGCATAGTAGGGCAGGCCAACTGAATGGGCCAAGATCGAAAATTTGTTCGAATGCTGTATGCATCTTGACCTCCAAAAGTGCGGAGTATGCATAGACTTACCGTGCAAAGCGAACAAAAATAATCAATCTAGACGACAAATTTAATTGAGCGTCAGAGCTTACTCTAAATGCAAATCCAACGGCGTTTTACTTGGCCTGCCACCAATTTCTCGTGTGAGTTTTGGTACCAGATAACCCGATACACGCGTGATGAGTCCGCGCATAATAGCTTTCGCTTCTTCGTCCGAAATAAAATAGTGCGCTGCGCCTTGCACCTTATCAAGAACGTGGAGGTAATAAGGCAAGATACCCGCGTCAAATAAGGCCTCACTTAACGCCACTTGAGCTTCTACCGAATCATTCACGCCTTTCAGCAGAACGCCTTGGTTTAGAAGCGTAACGCCCGCTCTTTTGAGCTTGAACATCTGTTCAGCAAATTCGTCATTGATTTCGTTGGCATGGTTGATGTGAGTGACGAGGATGATTTGTAACCTTGATGCTTGCAGCAGTTGGCATAGTTCATCAGTGACTCGAGCTGGAATCACCACAGGTAAACGGCTATGAATACGCAGACGTTTGATGTGAGGAATATGAGCAATGTGCTCTAAAAGCCAATAAATCTCATCGTCTTTTGCCATTAATGGATCACCACCTGAGAAGATGACTTCGTTCAACTCTGGTTGTTGTGCCATGTACTCTAAGCACTTGGTCCAGGCTTGTTTCCCGCTTTTGTTCTCTTGATAAGGGAAGTGACGACGAAAACAGTAACGGCAATTTACCGCGCAGCCACCTTTGACAATCATCAGGGCGCGGTTGCGATACTTGTGTAGCAGGCCAGGGACTTCATTGTCCTGCTCTTCCAATGGATCATTGGAGTAACCCGGATGCACCTCAAATTCGTCGCTCAGTGGTAAAACCTGACGTAAAAGAGGGTCTTTAGGGTTGCCTTTCTCCATCCTATCGACAAAACTTTGCGGTACACGCTGTGCAAACAGCTTGCGCGCGGCAAACCCGTCTTGCCACGGTGAAGGATCAATTTCCAGTATTTCGAGCAATTTTGCAGGATCAGAGATCCCATTCGCCAACTGTTTGAGCCAGTTTTGCTCAACAGATTCGACTTTTCGGGTTATTATGTGCGGCATTGAATTTAGCTCTAAGAATGTAAGAGGAAAAAATGGCTACAGTTAGCACCAATGAATTTAAAGGCGGTCTTAAGTTAATGCTTGATAACGAGCCTTGTGTAATTCTGGAAAACGAATACGTTAAACCAGGTAAAGGCCAAGCGTTCAACCGTGTTAAAATTCGTAAACTTCTTTCTGGTAAAGTGCTAGAGAAAACATTCAAGTCTGGTGACACTTGTGAAGTGGCAGACGTAATGGATATCGACCTAGATTATCTATATTCAGACGGCGAATTCTACCACTTTATGAACAGTGAAACGTTTGAACAGATCGCAGCGGATGCAAAAGCGGTAGGTGAAAACGCTAAGTGGTTGGTAGAAAACAACACTTGTATGATCACTCTTTGGAACGGTAACCCAATTACTGTTACTCCACCAAACTTCGTTGAGCTAGAAGTTGTAGACACAGACCCAGGCCTGAAAGGTGATACTCAAGGTACTGGCGGTAAACCAGCGACGCTATCAACTGGCGCTGTTGTTCGTGTTCCTCTGTTCATCTCAATTGGTGAAGTGATTCGCGTAGATACTCGTACTGCTGAATACGTAGGTCGTGTGAAGTAAGCACTTTATATGATTGTTAGAAAGGTCGCTTCGGCGGCCTTTTTTATTGCCTGTGATTCTTCTCTTTTAATCCCTCTGCGTAAAACATCGATATCCTCCGCAAATTTTTGAGGATTTTGTATTATTCGTAAAAATCTTATTTATTCCATGAATCTGTCGATTATTCCTTAATGTAACATTTTGATACATTAGTACTTGTCGCTGAGTTGCATAGCAATCTGATTTTTATCGATTTAACTCAGTAACAATCCAAAAAGGAGAACAAAATGGAAAGCAGAGGTTTAGGAAGGGGTTTAAAGGTGGAAGAAAGACGTCAGTTACTACATAAAGGATTAAAAGCAGCCGTATTTGGCGTACCGCTGTTGGCAATAGGCTTAACGATTAATAGCTCGGTGCTGATGACCGATGCGGGTTACAGCTACGTGCATCAGAATAATATTACTGGTGAGTTGGATGTGTTTACTGAACCTGGCATTCATTTTCGCATGCCATTTCTGTCCAAAATCACCAAGTATGACCAAGTGATCACCGTGTCATTCGGTAACAGCAAGGGCGAAGATTTTTATCAACGCCTTGATGCGATTCAGGTTCGATTTGCCGACACCTATATTGGTCAGATCCCCGTAACATTCCGCTTTAAGCTCAGTAATGACCCTGAAGCGGTGAAGAAGATGCACAAAGAGTTCCGCAACAACAGTAACTTGATCGATGCGCTGCTTGTAAAGAACGCACGTAACGTAACGGTGATTACCGCAACCCAATACACGGGTGAAGAGTTTTTCCAAGGTGGTTTGAACCAATTCAAATCGAAACTTGGCGATCAGTTACGAGAGGGGATTTATCTAACAGAGCGACGTCAGGTTGAAGTGGAAGAGTTGGATCTTGCGCCTGTTGGGGCGAATCAAGCCAATCCGAACCAATTACAGCGCACCAATCAACTGGTTTGGAAAACCGTGCCTGTCGTAGACAAAACCGGGCAACCGATTCGTCAAGACAATCCGTTACAACAATACGGTATTCAAGTGACGCAGGTGACCATTGGTGACCCACAGCCCGAAAAGCAATTAGATCAGCTATTGGCAGATAAAAAGCGTTTAGTGGCGGATCGTATTCGCGCGATTCAGGAACAAGAAACGTCGAAAGCACAGGCAGAGACCGAGCAGTTACGCAAAGAGATTCAACGAACACGTGAGGTGCAAGACGCCCAGCGTGGTAAAGAACTCGCAATTATTGCTCAACAAAAAGAAGTGGAAGTGGCGCGTCAGATTGCAGAGCGTGAAATCGTTGAAGTGGAAAAAACCAAACGACTTGCTGAGGTCGAGAAGGAGAAAGAGCTAGCTATCGCAGAGGCTAACTTAGCGATTCAAAAAGCGAACGCACTTTCTGCTGAGTTTGAAGCGAAAGCGATATTAGCGAAAGGTCGCGCAGAATCTGAAGTCCTAAAAGGTAAGTATGCGGCGTTAGGAGCAAACCGTGAAGTTTACTTGGCAGAATTGAATCGAGACGTAGCGAACTCGCTGTACAACAATTTGCAAAACTTCCAAGTTCAGATGCCACAAAATTACATTGGTGGAAGTGACGAAACGGGCTTGAAAACAAACCTAGATGTGATTACTGGCTTTGGTGCTCTGGGTCTTATGGACCAGACAAAGAAGGTCGCACAGCAATAAGATCATGGGTGGTCAAAAGCTTAAAAAGCAAAAAGATCATAGGTAACCCAAAGCAATAAAAAGCTGGCATTTAGCCAGCTTTTTCTTTTTTTGGTCAGTCTCTTAAATCATGAAGATAAAGATAACTGCTAGTGTAGTGATGAGGCCTGCAAATGCATAGCATGCAATTTTACCAATCACACCAGTGTGGAACTTAAGGTCGTGCATGCCGTGGTGTACACGGTGCATTGCATGCCACATTGGCAATGCTAGCGTGCCAATGATGAATAGCGCACCGATGATGCTGGTTGCGAATGCAGAGACACGCTCGTAGCTCATCGCTTCTGCATCAATCACGCCTAGTGGGACCAAGATACCTAGCACAAGAACAGTGATTGGCGTGATCATCGCGAACCAAGTACCACCTGCGCCAAACAGACCCCACCAGATTGGCTCATCAGAACGTTTTGGTGATGTGTTTACACTATAATTCGGTTTCATTGCTCAGCTCCTTACACCACGATGAGAACGATCAGTGAGATGAACGCAACCGCGGCCCACTGAGTCAATACGATGATCTTCTTGTCCACTGGTTTGCCTTTCAAACGAATTGGCATTACTTGTGGCATCATGCTGAAGAAAGTTTGAGCGTGGAATAGGCTACCGAGTAGTGCAACGATGTTGATTGCGACTACGATTGGGTTCGCCATGAACGCTAACCAACCTTGCCATGCTTCAGGACCTTTCACCAAGCAACCTAAACCGAAAGTTAGGAACAGAGTGAATAGAATTAACGGAAGCACCGTAGCTTCACGTAGCATGTAGAAGCGGTAGAAAGGATGGTTCTTCCACCAAGTGCGTTTTACTTCACGAACGTAAGGTTTACGATTGCTCATCCTTATGCCTCCACTTTCTTTGGTGAACCATCAGGTTTCAACATAGCAATCACGAAGTCCATAGAAGACTCCACTTTGCCTTGGTTTACTGCCGCTGCTGGGTCAACGTTCTTCGGACAAACTTCAGAACAGTAACCAACAAACGTACAACCCCAAGCACCGTTTTCACCGTTGATAAGCTTCATGCGCTCATCTTTACCGTTGTCACGGCTGTCTAGGTTGTAGCGGTGGGCTAGCGTTAGTGCAGCAGGACCGATGAACTCTGGGTTAAGACCAAACTGAGGACATGCGGCATAGCACAGACCACAGTTGATACAGCCAGCGAACTGCTTGTATTTCGCCATCTGTTCTGGCGTTTGCAAGTTCGTACCGTCTTCTGGTTTACGATCGTTACCAATGATGTATGGTTTGATTGCTTCTAGGCGCTCGATGAATGGCGTCATATCAACAATCAAGTCTTTCTCGATTGGGAAGTTCGCTAGAGGCTCGATAGTCACGCCGTCTGGGTAGTCACGTAGGAAGCTCTTACAAGCAAGTTTCGGTACGTTGTTCACCATGATGCCGCAAGAACCACAGATCGCCATACGGCAAGACCAACGGTAAGACAGATCTTTGTCTAGGTGATCTTTGATGTAGCCAAGTGCGTCAAGCACAGACATGGTTTCATCGAATGGTACTTCGAATGTTTGCTTGTATGGTTCTGCATCTTTTTCTGGGTCGTAACGCAGGATGTCTACTTTTTGAATGCGATTTGCTGACATTATGCTTGCTCCTCTGCGTTCTTCTCTTCAGCCGCGGCTTTTTCTGCTGCTTCACCGTATAGACGAGCTTTTGGTTGTGACTTAGTGATGGTCACATTGCTGTAATCGATACTTGGTGCTGACTCTGGCTTGTAGAAAGCAAGTGAGTGTTTTAGGAAGTTTACGTCATCACGTTCTGTACAACCGTCGTCTAGACGCTGGTGCGCGCCGCGCGATTCTTTACGTAGAATCGCAGAGTGAACCATCGCTTCTGCGACTTCTAGGCCGTAACCCACTTCGATTGCGTATAGAAGGTCTGTGTTGAACACTTTACCTTTGTCTTTGATGCTGATGCGTTTGTAGCGTTCTTTCAACTCAGTGATTTTGTCGATAGTCGCTTGCATCAAATCTTCTTGGCGGTAGATACCACAACCCGCTTCCATGGTGTGACCCATTTCCGTGCGGATTTCTGCCCAGTTTTCGTCGCCTTCTTGGTTCATTAGGTTAGCGATGCGTTCTTCAACCGCTTTTACTTGCGCGTCAATTGCCGCGTCGTTCCAGCCTTTGAATTCTGCCGCACGTTTCACGGCGTTTTCACCTGCTACGCGGCCAAATACCACGAACTCAGCCAGTGAGTTTGAACCTAGACGGTTTGCACCGTGAAGACCAACAGACGCACATTCACCCACCGCGAATAGGCCTTTAATGCGAGTTTCACAACCGCCGTCCGTTTCAATACCACCCATGGTGTAGTGAACGGTTGGACGAATTGGAATTGGCTCTTTTGCAGGGTCCACGTTTACATAAGCTTTTGCTAGCTCACAGATGAACGGTAGACGTTCTTGTAGGTACTCTTCACCAAGATGGCGAAGGTCTAGGTGCACCACGTCACCCAGTGGGTGTTTGATGGTGTTGCCTTTCTGTTGTTCGTGCCAGAAAGCTTGAGAAACTTTGTCACGAGGACCCAGTTCCATGTATTTGTTCTTCGGTTGGCCAACTGGAGTTTCAGGGCCCATGCCGTAATCTTGTAGGTAACGATAGCCGTTCTTGTTAACGATGATACCGCCTTCACCACGGCAACCTTCCGTCATCAGGATACCTGTGCCAGGAAGACCGGTTGGGTGGTATTGAACGAATTCCATATCACGTAGAGGAACGCCGTGACGGTACGCCATTGCCATACCATCGCCCGTTACGATACCGCCGTTGGTGTTACAGTGGTAAACACGGCCCGCGCCACCTGTTGCTAGAACAACAGATTTTGCTTTGATAGTAACAAGCTCGCCTTCAGACATGTGAATAGCAATCAGACCTTGAACTTCGCCTTCATCAACAAGCAGATCCACCACAAAGTACTCATCAAAACGTTTGATGTTGCTGTACTTCATTGATGTCTGGAATAGCGTATGAAGCATGTGGAAGCCAGTTTTGTCTGCAGCGAACCAAGTACGTTCAACCTTCATACCACCAAAGCGGCGTACGTTGACTTCACCGTTCTCTTTACGACTCCATGGGCAACCCCATTGCTCCATTTGGATCATTTCGCGAGTCGCGTTCTCTACAAAGTATTCAACAACATCCTGTTCACATAGCCAGTCACCACCGCCAACAGTGTCGTTGAAGTGGTTGTCTAAGCTATCTTCATCCTTGATAACTGCTGCTGAGCCACCCTCTGCAGCGACCGTGTGGGAGCGCATTGGATAAACTTTAGAAATCAGAGCGACTTCTAAGTCTGGGTTTGCTTCAGCCGCTGCAATAGCAGTACGAAGACCAGCGCCGCCTGCGCCGATGACTGCGATATCTGTGGTGATAATTTGCACAGTTATCCTCCAGTGTGTGATTGCGGAAATCCGCTTGTTATTGTCATTACGAGGCGCTCCTTAAAAAGAACTCCCCAAAAGTAGTAGGGTTAGTGTAGATGAGCCACATGGCAGAAAAATTGATGTAATTGGGTTTTTGCTTCGGTAATGCACTTAAGGGCATAGAATTTATAGGTTATGTGACTGCTATCACGGCATCGAGGTTTTGGCCCTCAAGCATTAACATTAGGGATGTTAAACCTGTGTTGCGCGACATTAACCGCATGGATAATAGGATTTTAACTGAGTGTTTTTTGTGCTGCGGCACGAGTAATGCTTGCCTCAAATTGGCGAGCACATTAGTAAAAAGAAGAAGGGATATTCCTCTCTTCTTGAAGAGTAAAAAGCATGTAGAATGAGGCTTTCCTCGCTGAATTAAAGTTTGAGAGACTTGTTATGCAAACCAACTGGCAACCTACTGCTTCCATTGACCAACTTCGTCAACGTGCGACGTTAATCGCGTCGATTCGACAATTCTTCGCTGACCGACAGGTGATGGAAGTCGATACGCCAGCCATGAGTCACGCAACCGTGACTGACATCCATTTGCATACTTTCCAAACCGAGTTTGTTGGCCCAGGCTATGCCGATGGCAGTAAGCTGTTTTTTATGACCAGCCCAGAATTCCATATGAAGCGCCTTTTGGCTGCGGGCAGCGGTTGTATTTATCAAATCAACAAAGCATTTCGTAATGAAGAGAATGGTCGCTACCACAACCCTGAATTCACGATGTTGGAGTGGTATCGCGTTGGCTTTGACCATCATAAATTGATGGATGAAATGGATGACCTGTTGCAGCTGGTATTGAAGTGTGGCGCAGCGCAGCGCATGACGTATCAGCAAGCCTTCATTGATGTGTTGGGTGTGTGTCCACTGGAAGGCTCGATGACTGAGCTGAAAGCGGCGGCAAGCAAGCTGGGTTTGAGTGACATTGCTGAGCCAGAAGAAGATCGCGATACGCTGCTGCAACTACTATTTAGCGTGGGAGTAGAAAACAAAATTGGTCAGGACGTGCCGGCTTTTGTGTACGACTTCCCTGCATCACAGGCGGCGCTTGCGAAAATCAATCCTCAAGATCATCGCGTCGCGGATCGTTTTGAAGTGTACTTTAAGGGGATAGAGCTGGCGAACGGATTTCATGAACTGGATAACCCGAAAGAGCAATTAGCGCGCTTTGAACAAGATAACGCAAAGCGTATCGAAATGGGTTTAAAACCACAGCCGATCGATTATCATCTGATCTCTGCACTGGAAGCAGGGTTGCCAGATTGTGCAGGGGTCGCGTTGGGTATCGATCGTTTGATCATGCTGGCGCTAGGCTGTGACCACATTGATCAAGTGACGGCCTTTCCATTTCCAATTGCATAAGGACGTCCAATGAACCTGACGGCTGCACGTTTCGTCATCTTTAGCTACGCCATATTGATCGCTTTTTTATCTCTGAGTTCAGGTGAACTGCAAGACTGGGGCAATATCGCGTATCTCGACAAAATGCAGCACGCTATGGCGTACAGCGGCTTTGCGTTTTTAGGTTGTTTTTGTGTGTGGCGTTGGCGTCAACGTTGGGCGGTGGCGATTAGTATTTTGCTATTCAGCGCCGTTATTGAGTGGTTGCAAGGGTATGTAGGGCGACAAACTTCTTGGTTAGACCTTGTCGCCAACTCAACTGGCATCTTAACTGGTCTGTTATGTTACCGTATTTGGAGCCTCTATCGACCTAGGTTGGTGAAGTCGCTATACTCGATTCGTTAATGAAGAGGGAACACGATAACAATGAAAACGCGCGACAAAATCGTCTACGCGGCACTGGAGTTGTTCAACCAACATGGTGAGCGAAACATCACCACCAATCACATTGCCGATCACATCGAAATTAGCCCTGGTAATCTGTATTACCACTTCCGCAATAAGCAAGAAATCGTTCGTGAGATCTTTGCGCTTTATTCAGCAGAACTTTTAGAAAGATTTACCCCTATTCAAGGTTCGCAAGAGAGCCTGACTATGCTGAAGAGCTACCTAGACTCTATTTTTACCTTGATGTGGAAATACCGCTTTTTCTACGCAAACTTACCAGAAATCTTGTCACGAGATGAACAGCTACACGAACAGTACATCGATGTGCAAGAGAAGCTGCAAGCGAACCTCATTGCTATTATGCAAGAGTTCGTAACGATGAAGCTGTTGAATGTCGATCAACAACAGTTGAAGTCACTGGTATGTACATTGCACTTGATTGCGTGTAGTTGGTTGGCGTATCAATCTGCGATGGCTTCAAAAACCAACATTACTGAGCAAATGGTGAAGCAAGGGATGTTGCAGATGCTTAATGTCGTTAAGCCATTAGCAACTGAGCAGGGCTTAGAGCAGCTACTGTTATTAGAAGATGCGGTTAGCAATCTACACAGTTAAACGTCAAACTGCTTAATATTTCGAGAGTCACTCTCATTTTCGAGTCGTGGCTCGAGTTGACTTGTCAAATATGCCACGCACAATAGTCCCATACGCTAAAAACCCTTGCAGGGATAAGATTCTCGATAAAGGAACTATCGCCCCATGAATTACGACATTTTTAATGGTGATGCTGATGGCATCATTGCTCTTCTACAATTGCGTTTGGCTGATCCTGTCGATGCCCAGTTAATAACCGGTGTAAAGCGCGACATCAAGCTGGTGGAAAAAGTAGATGTGCAAGCGGGTGATGAGCTGACTGTGTTAGACATTTCGATGGAAAAGAACATGGCAGGTCTAGAGCAAGCTTTGGCTCAAGGCGCGCACGTCTTTTACGCCGATCATCACAAAGCGGGCGACATTCCTCAGCATGGTAATTTGGATGCGCACATCGATCTCGATGCCAACATGTGCACGGCGTTGATTGTCGATAAGTTGCTTGATGGGCGTTTTCATGACTGGGCGATTACGGCGGCTTATGGCGATAACATGATTGCTAAAGCCGATGAGTTAGCGAATAACGCGGGCTTGTCGCAGCAACAGAAAGAGCAGCTAAAAGAGCTGGGTACTTTAATTAACTACAACGGCTACGGATCGAAAGTCGAAGATTTACACTTTCACCCTGCGGAGCTGTACCGAGCTTTGCTGAAGTACACATCACCATTTGAAGCTATTGAAGATACGGCCTCGCCATACTACCAATTGCAATCGGCTTACCAACAAGACATGGAGGCGGCTCTCGCAGTGCCTGCCATGCATGAGAGCGGTAAGCTGAAGTTGTTTGAGTTACCAAACACGGCGGCATCACGCCGAATCAGTGGTGTTTATGGCAACTGGCTAGCAAACCAAACCCCTGATTCTGCGCATGCGGTACTTACTGAAAATGCAGATGGGACTTATACGGTTTCACTCCGTGCCCCATTAAACAATAAACAAGGTGCCGTTGCCGTGTGTGGTCAGTTCCCGACAGGTGGGGGGCGAGAGGCGGCGGCAGGAATCAACGCGTTAAGCAAAGATGATGTGAATGCTTTTATTGATGCGGTAGAAACCTACTACGCATAGCGTTTTCCAAAACATGAATACAACAAAGGAGCCGAGTGGCTCCTTTTTTATGACAAGTCAATAAGTCAGATAATCAGCGCTTTAACCAAGATTTCGGATTCTGCGCTTCACTATTACGACGAATTTCAAAGTACAGCGATGGTCTGTCTTGACCACCTGTATCACCCGCGAGAGCAATCACTTCGCCGGCGGTGACTCGATCGCCTTCTTTTTTAGTTAACGCTTGGTTGTAACCATAGAGGGTCATGTCACCTTTTCCGTGGTCGAGCAGTACCACTAAACCGTATCCGCGCAGATACTCAGCAAATACGACAGTACCAGGATAAACGGCTTTCACTTGTTGACCATAGTTGGCAGACAGCACCATGCCCTTCCAGTTTACCTGCCCGGTTTGTCGCGTACCAAAGTTGTGTAACACACTGCCTTTGAGTGGCCAAGGCAACTTACCGCGCTGTTTGCCGAGTCCGTCCATTGGCACCGCATTACGCTTCGCTGCTTTGGCGATCTCTGCTTTTAAACGGGTTTCGTTGCGTTGCAGCTCGGCTAAGTAGCGTTTGTCATTCTTGATACTGCTCTGAATTTTATTCAGGGTTTGCTTACGCTTGGATTGTGTACTCGCTAGCGCTGTACGTTTTTCGGATTGCTGCTTGAGCAGAGTCTCGATTTGCTCTTTTTCTAGCTCGAGCTGGTTTTTGTTGTGCGCTAATTCTTGGGTTATTTTGGTGATCGCATCAATCACTTCAGCACGTGCTTTAGCTAAATGCTGGAAGTATTGGCTCATGCGGTCTTCTTCCACACCTTGATTTAACAAGTGACCATTGGCCTTCGCTCGCTCGGTTACGTAATACGTTTGCAGCAGCTGTTTGAGTTCTTCTTCTTGCTCTTGACGCTGTGCTTCTTGCAAGGCAATTTTCTCTTCCAGGTTTTCTATGTTTTTGTCTGCTTGTGCGAGGTTAGACTTGGTTTGTCGTATTTCACGCTCAAGCTTAGAAATACCAAGCTCTTGATCTTTTAGTGACTTCTGTAACTCATTGAGCTGCTTTTCTTGGGAAGAGAGCGATTTGCGCTGACGGCTTATCTCACTGGATACGCCTTTGAGCTCTTGCTGACTCACAGCAGAGGAGGTAATGGGATAAGTGGCAGATAAAGCACAAGTTAATAAAATAGCCGAGCGTAGAACAGGGTGATTTTGTTTTCGCACTTGAGAGTTACCTACCACGTTGTTGTCAAAAAGGTTTGTTGACGATTAAATACCATCTCCATGGATAAAGCTTTGCGACTTGCCGTTAAAGCCTTGATCCATATCGAGAGAGGGTTTGTCCGTTTTTGGACGTCCGACGATTTTTGCAGGCACGCCAGCCACCGTTGTGTGAGGAGGCACGGCTTGCAATACCACAGAGCAAGATCCGATTTTCGCGCCTTCACCGACTTCGATATTGCCAAGAATCTTTGCACCAGCTCCGATCATCACACCCTCGCGAATTTTCGGGTGACGATCACCGCATTCTTTACCAGTACCACCAAGGGTGACATCTTGCAGTATAGACACGTCGTTTTCGACCACGGCAGTTTCACCAATCACGATGCCTGTTGCATGGTCGAGCATGATACCACTACCAATGCGCGCTGCAGGGTGAATATCGACCTGACATGCTACCGAAATCTGATTTTGTAGGTAAGTCGCAAGAGCGTGACGACCTTGCTTCCACAGCCAGTTTGCTACTCGGTAGCCTTGCAGTGCGTGATAGCCTTTTAGGTACAGCAATGGCATTGAATACATTGAAACAGCAGGGTCGCGATTGACCGTGGCACAAATATCACAAGCCGCACCGTCAGTGATGGTTGGATCAGCCGCAAAGGCTTCTTCAACCACTTCACGCACAGCCATCGCTGGCATGGAAGCGGTGTTCAATTTGTTAGCCAGAATATAACTCAGAGCGGCACACAAACTTTCATGCTTGATAATGGTGGCATGATAGAAGCTTGCCAGCATAGGCTCTTGTTCTGACATTTCACGGGCTTCTGAGACAATTTTGTTCCAGACTTTTTGTTTTTCGCAGTGTTTCATTCTCAATATCCAGAGTGGTTCTTCCGTGACCCGACAACTTCAATTTTTCTCAGATGAGCTGCAAAGGGCGGTAGATTGCTACTTTCCTTCGGCTTTTTTGTCACGAGCAAGTAAATCTTGCGCTGCTAAGCGCGCATCTTTTCCTTGATACAATACTTGATAAATTTGATCAACTATCGGCATCTCAACACCCATACGTTGAGAAAGTAGCCATACTTCTTTTGTATTGCGGTAACCTTCAACCACTTGACCAATTTCTTCTTGAGCCGTATCAACGTCTTTACCTTGGCCTAATGCCAAGCCAAAGCGTCGGTTACGTGATTGGTTATCGGTACATGTCAGGACAAGATCGCCTAAACCCGCCATGCCCATAAAGGTTTCTGGCTGTGCACCCAGCGCAGCACCAAGGCGACTCATTTCAGCCAAGCCACGAGTAATTAATGCAGTACGGGCATTGGCGCCAAAACCGATACCATCAGACATACCCGCACCAATCGCAATAACGTTTTTCACAGCGCCACCCAATTGCATACCAATAAAGTCACTATTGGCATATACGCGGAAGGTTTTGCTACAGTGGATTTTTTCTTGTAGATCCGCAACAAATTCAGAATCTGGAGACGCAACAGAGATTGCAGTCGGCATACCCATTGCGAGCTCTTTCGCAAACGTTGGGCCAGACAATACTGCTAGTGAGTAGTTTTCACCGATAATGTCATAAGCGACGTCTTTCAGCAGGCGCCCCGTTTCAGGTTCAAGCCCTTTGGTTGCCCAACAGATGCGAGAGTCTTCGCGCAAGAATGGTTTACAGCTGTTTAGCACGATGCCAAAGACATGGCTTGGAACCACAACCAACAAATCTCGGCTTGCTTGAACGGCTTTTTCTAAATCCGATTCAATGATCAAGCTTTCAGGGAAATCAACACCTGGTAAGAAGGCATGGTTAGCTCGGTCTGCTTCTAGGCGAGCCATGTGCTCTGGCTCGTGTCCCCAAAGGACAACGTTCGCGCCGTTACGAGCGAGTGAGATTGCCAAAGAGGTGCCGTATGAGCCTGCGCCAATCACAGTCATTGCGATGTCTTTACCGTAAGCATTGTTTGTATTTGCTTGTGTCATGCTACCGCCTAATTGTCTTGCTACTAGTAGAATCTAGTTCCTAATCGTCAAATTTTACGCCTTCTGGCGATTAGGAACTAGGAACTTTTGTCAGAAATAAAAAATGCACATTGCATCGGATGGTAGACGCTCTGTGCATTTTATTTGAGTCGGTGACGTCAGCACTGTGGCTATTCGTCACTTATAAAACGTGAATTACGCTTCAGCTTCGCCTTGTTGAGCTTGCTGTTGTAGGTAGTTCATGAATAGCGCGTCAAAGTTTACTGGCGCTAGGTTCAGTTGAGGGAACGTACCTTTAACGACTAGGCTTGAGATAGTTTCACGAGCGTATGGGAATAGGATGTTCGGGCAGAATGCGCCTAGGCAATGTGCAAGTTGACCAGCTTCCATTTGTTCAGCAGTGAAGATACCACCTTGTTGAACTTCACATAGGAACGCAGTCTCTTCTTCGTTCTTCACAGTAACGGTTAGACGTAGAACAACTTCGTAAACGCCTTCACCAAGCTCACGGCTTTGAGTGTCTAGGTCTAGTTTAACGTCTGGGTTCCACTCTTTCTGGAAAATTACTGGAGAGTTCGGCGCTTCAAAAGAAACGTCTTTTAGGAAGATGCGTTGAATTGCGAAGTTTTGTTGTGCGTCTTGAGGTGCTGCTTCAGCCATTTTTTAATCCTTAAATCAATATTTGTTGAGCCTAGAAACGTCTAAGCTCAGAAAACTGGTATGTCCTGAGACTAACTGAGCCAATCTACCTTGACTAGATGAAGCGTGTATTACGTGCAAAGCGTCACAACTTAGTGCTCCAACTGCTTTCAATTTGCTCAGTTTTTTGTCCGCGAGGCTTGGTAAAAGCGCGTTTAAACGCGAACTTTCGTTCTTGCCACGTTCCTACTTTTTACCGCGAACTAACGGCAGGTTCGCTTCGTTCCACGCAATCAAACCATTTTTTAGTAGGCTCACGTTTTCGAAGCCAGCTTTTACTAATAGGTTTGCGCTTTCTTGAGCGGTCTGTCCTGTCTTGCATACCACAATGATTGGGTCTGATTTGTGGTTTTCAAGGCTACCCAAGTTACCCGCTTTGATGTCTGACGGTAAAATGTGAAGTGAGTCGGTGATATGACCTTTTTTGAACTCGTCCTTGGTACGGATATCCACTACAACGCCGTTTTCACGGTTCATAAGATGAGTCAGTTGGTTTACGTTGATTTCTTTGTATGCGGCTGTCGCTGACTTCACGATGTTCATGATAAAGGCGACAAGAAGACCTACCCAAACCAAAGATAGAATCATGTTCTGTTGGAAAAATTCAATGTACTCTTGCATGTCTTGAGCTCTTACGCTGTTGGCGGAAAAATAAAGCAGGAGTATAGCGAGGTTACGGCTCTTAGGCGAGAGGGTTAAAATTTTCTAACGAATAATTGAGATCTCTATAAACCCTTTATGCCCTTACTATCCGTACATTTCGCTCTGGTAGCTTGATTGCTTTTGCCTATTGGACTTATCGGTTTAAGTGACTTCTGTTTTACTGAGAAAAGAGAACAATAGGTATTAACCCATCTTGTTTGATGTTGCTTTAAATTAGCGCTGTTTCAAGTGCAAAAATAAGAATGAGAAGCGTAAGAAAACCGAACTTAGACTGGGGTGTACAAAGCGTATTAGAAATGACTATGCTTGTGGAACACGATTGTCGGCACTGACTCGTTGTTCGCTTAACTTGTAAGATAGCAACAATAAATCGCAAACATTATTTGATCTTAACCTACAGTTTTGGTTAAAAAGTGTAGTAAAATTACGCTAGTTTTGTTTCAAGGTTAGATAGGGCAGCGAGGCCCTACGCCAAAAGTTACTTAAATTTGATGAGGTCATCACTATGTCAGCTAAGAAGCCACTGGCTCTAGTTATCCTTGACGGTTACGGTTACCGTGAAGACACAGCAAGTAACGCAATTGCGAATGCGAAAACACCAGTAATGGATGCTCTGATTGCGAATAACCCACACACATTAATCTCTGCTTCAGGCATGGATGTTGGCCTTCCTGATGGTCAAATGGGTAACTCTGAAGTTGGTCACACTAACATTGGTGCAGGCCGCGTTGTATACCAAGACCTGACTCGTATCACTAAATCAATTGCTGATGGTGAGTTCGAACAAACGCCTGCGCTAGTTGAAGCAATCGACTCTGCTGTGAAAGCTGAAAAAGCAGTACACATCATGGGCCTGATGTCTCCAGGCGGTGTTCACTCTCACGAAGACCACATTTACGCTGCAGTTGAAATGGCAGCGGCGCGTGGCGCAGAGAAAATCTACCTACACTGCTTCCTAGACGGCCGTGACACACCACCACGTAGTGCTGAAAACTCACTACAACGTTTCCAAGACCTATTTGCGAAACTAGGTAAAGGCCGCGTTGCTTCTCTAGTAGGTCGTTACTACGCAATGGACCGTGACAACAACTGGGATCGCGTCCAAGTTGCTTACGATCTTCTAACTCAAGCTAAAGCTGAGTTCACAGCAGAAACGGCAGTTGCAGGTCTAGAAGCGGCTTACGCTCGTGAAGAAAACGACGAATTCGTTAAAGCAACAGCTATCAAAGCGGAAGGTCAAGAAGACGCAATCATGCAAGATGGTGATGCGGTTATCTTCATGAACTACCGTGCTGACCGTGCACGTCAAATCACTCGTGCATTCGTTCCTGCGTTTGACGGCTTTGAGCGTGCAGTATTCCCAGCAATCAACTTTGTGATGCTGACTCAATACGCGGCTGATATCCCTCTAGCTATCGCATTCCCACCTGCGTCTCTAGAAAACACTTACGGTGAGTGGCTATCTAAACAAGGTCAAACTCAGCTACGTATCTCTGAAACAGAGAAATACGCACACGTGACTTTCTTCTTCAACGGTGGTGTTGAGAACGAATTTGAAGGCGAAGAGCGTCAATTGGTTGCTTCACCAAAAGTTGCAACGTACGACATGCAGCCTGAAATGAGCTCTCCAGAACTAACAGATAAGATGGTTGCGGCTATCAAGTCTGGTAAGTTCGATACCATCATCTGTAACTACCCGAACGCAGATATGGTTGGTCACACTGGCGTTTATGAAGCGGCTGAGAAAGCAATCGAAGCTCTAGATGAAAGTGTGGGTAAAGTGGTTGAAGCAATCAAAGAAGTTGGCGGTCAACTATTGATCACTGCGGACCACGGTAACGCAGAAATGATGATCGACCCTGAAACTGGCGGCATCCACACTGCTCATACTAACCTACCAGTACCTCTAATCTATGTAGGTGACAAAGCGGTTGAATTCAAAGAAGGCGGTAAACTGTCTGACCTTGCACCAACCATGCTTTCTCTAGCTGGTCTAGAAATCCCAGCAGAAATGACGGGTGAAGTACTAGTTAAATAATTAACTAACGGCTCCGAATGACAAAAGCCCGAGTTTAAACTCGGGCTTTTTTGTATCTGGCAGTAAGGGCTGGTCTGTAAGGTTACTGAACCAAAATGCCAGCACCAATCACAGCTAGGGCTGCGCCCAACCATGCAAATCGGTTTGGTCGGCGTTTAGTGTAAAT
This sequence comes from Vibrio sp. 1457, assembly GCF_033340195.1. Lineage (NCBI taxonomy): Bacteria > Pseudomonadati > Pseudomonadota > Gammaproteobacteria > Vibrionales > Vibrionaceae > Vibrio > Vibrio sp. 1457. The sequence continues at coordinate 2,573 of NZ_JAWOWA010000024.1, read as the reverse complement.
CCAGAGCAGTGGTAGCAACATAATTGGCGTGGTTGAAGATAGAAGTGCAACCATACCTACATTTCCTTCTTGCAGTGCGTATAAGATTAGCGTCATGCCGACGGCCATCGCCAAGAAACCATTAAGGGCAGTAATACCAAATACGCGCCAAGTAATGTGTTGCGTCGAGCGAGCGACTTTGACCCCTAGAACTAACAACATGCTGTGGGCGAAAAAGGCACTGATCATTCGAATAGCAGAAGCCGCAACTGGGTCAATACTGGTTTGCATTACTGGCTTGGCGATAATGCCTCCCAATGCTTGGCACATTGCTGCGGTTAAGCCAAGTCCAATACCTACCCAGATGTTACCTTTAATGTCTTCCAAGACGTTATTCACTTGACCTCTTCGGCCAAAGAATATCGCCATCACCACGCCGCTAAATACCAATGATGCGCCCAGTAGTTCTATTGTGGTCATGACTTCGCTAAATAAGAAGTAGCCCAAGATGGCAGAGAACACGGCGTGGCAAGAGAAGAGTAACCCGGCTTGTCTTGGCCCCATACGATTCAAACACGCGAATAGAGCGGTATCGCCAATAAAAATACCAATCAGTCCTGAGGCCATCATTGGCGTTACATGTTCCCAAGAAACCGTTAACCAGCCGCCAGTTATCCAGGCCATTGTTGATAAGATCACGGCCGTACAGCCCATGCGCCAGCGGCTGTAAGAAAAAGCGCCTAGGTGTTGTGCAGGAATGACCGAAATTAGGCTAGAAACTGCCCACAGAAAAGCGGCGCATAAAGCAAGCCATTCGTAACCCATGATGTGTCGACGTCCTTGTAGAGTAGAGGAGTCTTAATATGCACGAAATTTATGGGATGTAAAAGCCGCTCTGTAAGGGCAGTAGCTGGAGAGCAGCTCCATGACAACACGCTTTTTCATGGAGCTCTTCGATTAAAACAGTACCAAAACTGCGCCATACACGATAAGTAGACCAATCAAACCGAGAATCAGGCCTACTTTCGTCATGTCTTTGCTCTCGATGAGGCCTGTTGAATAAGCCAAAGAGTTTGGTGGTGTGGAAACCGGTAAGATCATGCCAAGTGATGCGGAGAAGGCGACGACAACCAGTAAACCTTGTAGGCCACCAACCGCAATAAGGCTTGGCATTGATGTACCAATAGCGGCAGCAATAGGCATCAATAAGTTTGTTGTTGCGGTATTAGACATAAAGTTCGCCATTAACCAACACACTACCGATAGGGCTAAAACAACGGCAAATGGTGATAGCAGGCTGTAATCAATGGCGTGCGCTAATGCTTCGGCTAAGCCCGTTTTGTCTAAGGCAATACCAATTGCTATACCACCGGCAACCAGCCATAAAACATCCCAGTTAATCAGCTTGAGCTCTTCTTTTCCCATAATGCCCGTTAACGTGAACACTGCTAGTGGGATAATCGCGACAACGTATGTATTCATGCCATGCACTTTCGTTGTCATCCAAAGCACAATGGTTAGTGCAAAAGTGATGTAGACGACGATCGCACGCCAGCTCCTTTTGAATGTACCATCTAGCTTTAGTTTCATTTCTGGTTCGCTAGACGGAAACAGCTTTTGCAACAAGAACCAAGCTACAGTGAGTTGTACCAACACAAAGGGTAGACCCATTGTCATCCACGATAGGAAGTCTATCGCGTTTTCTCCAGTGAGATATTGAAGCGCTATCGCATTAGGTGGCGTGCCTATCGGAGTCGCAATGCCGCCTGTATTCGCGGCAATTGGAATACACAACACCAGTGCTTTAATGCCTAAATCCCCTTTAGGTGCTGAAGCGACGATGGGGCCAAGCAGGGCTAGCATCATCACGGTCGTGGCAGTATTGGACATAAACATTGAAAAAACGGCGGTAATTAACATCAAGCCCAGCATTATGAACTTAGGTTGTGTGCCGAATGGTTTTAATAGCACTCGGGCGAGGTTGTTGTCGAGCTCGTATTTGGAAGCCGCAATCGCGAGAGCAAAACCACCCATAAAAAGAATAATGATCGGTGAAGAGAAGGCCGAGAAAATATCGGTGTAAGCAATTAACTCTCCTAAATCATGCCCCGCTGGTGGATTGCGAAATAGATGCAAACCTTTATCCGATATCATGATCAGTTCAAGAGCGATAATAAGAATGGACGTAGCAAAAACGGGAACCGGCTCGAGAACCCAAAGTAGGGCAGCAAGAAGAAAAATAGCCAACAGGCGATGCTGAATTAAAGTGAGATCGTCAATAGGAATAGCATCGATCGGCATCATCAAAACACCGAGCGGAATTAAAAAGCACACCAGCAATTTCGCCAACGTGTTTACACTCATCTTTGGCATTGGCTGCCCCTCTAAATATTCATTCTAAGCGCAGGATAATTGATTGTGGAATGAGGGTCTTAGAGGCAGGTATGAGTTTGAGAAATAGAGGCTAAATTTCGAACGGAGTTTTGCTTTTTATCAATAAAAAGAGCCCTTAATAAAGGCAATGTAGATCAGATAAGGATCAGTTGACCGATCCTTCTGATGAGAGACAATCGGAAACCTGTTTATAGGTTTCC
>NZ_JAWOWA010000023.1:61465-75572 GCF_033340195.1 Vibrio sp. 1457 | reverse complement strand
TGAATGACAGGGATATCCAGACCCTCTGCCTTTACCTGAAAAAACAGAAACGGACCGTGGAAGAGTACCAGTGGCAACATTACGATGAACAATGCAATCTCCTGGAGCAACTGTTAAGGCAGGTGTTCTTGTGCCTTGAATGTGAGGCCGGTAAAGGCTCAGAAGCCGTCGTCGCCCAACTTCAACAGATGCAGACGGAAATCGCATTCGGTGGACCACTGAAGACGATGGATACGTCGCTCATCCCGAAAAAGCACCTCCCATGGTTGGTTAAACAGGATAACGTTAACCCGCAACGTTACGAATGGCTGCTCTACCGGCAGTTAACCTCACGACTGAATGGACGCATTTATTTGCCAAATGTTACCAAATACCGCGCACTGGAAGACGACCTGATCCCCCAGACATCGCAGGATACCTTGCTGGCCTCATCAACACTGGACAGACTAAAACAGCCCGCAGAGTTATTGTTACAGGAGAAACAACACCGGCTGGAAAGTGCACTCAAAGACGTTGCTCTCCATATTGATGAGGGAGACAATCGAAATGTGATCATGAAAAATCGTACCGGTACCCGCTGGCGTCTGCCGACCAAAAGCGCTACATCTCTGGTCAACAATCCCTTTTTTAAGCGAATGCAACCGGTCGGTATCGCGGATGTACTGCGGTATGTAGAGCGCGAAACCGGGTTCATGAAATGTCTGACTCATGTACTTCCGATACAAAAACAAGGGTTCACTCATCAGGATGATTTACTGGCCATTCTGATTGCCAACGCCACTCACCGTGGTGTGTATGGCATGGCGCAGATCTCCGATCGAAGCTATGAACACCTGAGTACGGTGCAGGCCAACTATATCCGGCCTGAAACGCTGCATGACGCCAGCGACGTGATCAATAATGCGGTTGCAGCGCTACCCATCTTCCGCCACTACCATATTCAGGAGGACCAGCTGCACGCCAGTGCGGATGGTCAGAAATTCGAAACCCATCTGGAAACCTTTAAAACCCGGTACTCCTCTAAGTATTTCGGCACCAACAAAGGGATCACGGCCATGACACTGGTGGCCAACCACAGCGCCCTCAATGCTCGGATCATCGGTTCCAACGAGCACGAATCACACTATATTTATGACCTGTTACAATCCAACAGCAGTGAAATCAAACCTGACGTACTCTCGACAGATACACACGGTGTCAATCATGTTAACTTCGCCTTACTGGATCTATGCGGTTACAGTTTTGCACCGCGATACGCGCAGTTCAGTAGTGTCATCAATGATCTGTTTGCCGTAACTGAAAATGAACACGGCGGCACCAACCTTGCCCTGAAAAAGCCCATCAGGACGAATGTCATCGAAACGGGATGGCAGGATATTAGGCGCATTGTTCTGTCACTTCAGACAAAGCGAACGACACAGGCAATGCTGGTAAGAAAGTTGTCTGGTTATCCTTCGGGGCACCCGACATTACAGGCGCTGACGGAGTATAATCGACTGGTCAAAGCGCAATATTTACTGGATTACATAGACAATGCCAGTTTGCGGCAGTACGTTCAGCGTGCCCTTAACCGGGGAGAAGCGTGGCACTTCCTGAGACGGGCTATTGCGTCGGTGAATGGCGATCAGTTCCGAGGCAAAAACGAGAGTGAAATCGCTATCTGGAATGAATGTGCAAGATTGCTTGCCAACGCGATCATCTACTTCAACTCCGCGATACTGAGTCATCTGCTGGGACACTTTGAAGCGAGAGGAGATGAAGAGAAAGCGGGTATCACTCGTGCTGTTTCGCCCGTTGCGTGGCAAAATATCAACTTAAGCGGAACGTATAACTTCACTAATACTGGGAAATTGCCCAATATTGGCGAAATAACAAGGCCGATAGTGGATGATTAGGCTCCAAGCTGAAAGTAAACCACCTCCGCAGCCATTTATTGGTGTGGTCTACAGAGGATTATGTCTTTTTAGAGGGGAAAATCCCTAGAACCCCAAATTCAACCTTGGGAAAATACCTCCAGATTTTAAGTCTTCCCAATACAGTTCATCAAATACAGCGAATTCACCAGAATGAAACGCCGCAATAGCGGTAAGCCTCTGTAACCCATCTAAGATAAGGGAATCATCCAGCTCTCCCCCCCTGCCTTTCACATCATAAAGCTGTACTTTCGTTTCACATCCACACAAGAGGTTTTCAACGAAACATTGCTGCATGTTTTTCGTCCACTTCTGATTGGAACGCTGAAACTCAGGGGTTAACTTTTCAAGTATCTCATAAGGAGATAAAGCTATCTCCTCTGTTAGCTCTTGCACCAAGCTATTGTAGGCAAGCAAACCACCAACGGGTTTGAATAAGTCTTTAAAGCTAACGTTTACGGAATAATTCGGAGAACGATAAAACGCACTTTGTGTCACTATTTCCTTCAACCGTTCAAGACCTGATTTCATCGTGCGGTCTCCTTCTTTAGTTCTGAAAGTTTGATTTGATAAGCATCATAGAAAAAACACGCCCAGAGATAATTCGCATAGATACGCTTCGCAAAGTTTTTCCCTGGCCTGTCCTTTACGATCTCTTTTGGAAGTGATATTGCGAGACTGTTGTACTCAACCATATCGGAAAGACGACGCTTTACTTCATCGAGGAAAGGTCCAAGCTCAGTAGAGAATGATTTTCTGGAAAGGTCCCACATATATGTCTTAGAAAAATCAAAGTTTTTCAGGTTACGTTTCTGCCACTCAATCACTAATTCATGAAGTTCGGCTTCATATTCCCTTTCACCGGATACCGCTTCGTCTAAATGGTTGGGGCACTGGATTGCTCCAAACCAGACCCCATCTTTTTTGCGCATGGTTTTATTCGGAACATGGCCGCAATGACGGCATCTTGCCATAAACACTTGATCAGGTTTGGGGGTTTGCAAAGAACTCATGTTAACTAAGGGGTAGAATTTCTTTGAGGATACATAGAGCTGATCCCGGAGTTGTTCAAATCGCTCAATTGAATCATGAGAAATATGGCTGTACTTATCTTTCAATTTATCAACGGGTGTAATTCCGATACCACTTTTCGACAGTTGACGACGAACAAAGCCTTCTTCTAGGTTATGCTCAATTTTTGCCACCAGCACCAATAGTTGAAGTTTACGCAACGTCGCGTTGTTGCTTCGGGGCATAAAGCACTGCCATTGCCCCATCTGGACAGCAGTTCCAAACTGATCGTCGTAGACGTCACAGACATCAACGTCATGCCACAGATTTAATCGTTCTTCGCACTTACCCATCGAGTTCAGTGCCTTCCGTCCCATTTGTAATAGAAGCGCTTGGTAGATAGAGTCAATTGCAGAATTCAGCATCTTTTCACTGATTTCGAACACAGGAAATTCTAGTTCTATATTCTCATCCGATTGCAACATACGCTGCTTTTGCATGTAGCCCATAAACATAAATGAAGCTGTCGCTAAAAGACTTGCAGCCTGAATGATCCCATTATGACTGGCTAGATTAACGATTGTTTTGGATGGGTTTAAAGGAAGTCCATCCCAGTACGCTGGTATGGCAAAATCGAGGAACGATGATTTAAGCTTTGTCTCAATAGAAAATGGAGCACAAATCGCACCCTTTACATTACGGTTTGGCTTAATCTTGCGTAACTTCTCACGCATAGCTTTGTAGCTACATTTTACTTCTGGCATTAGTTTTAATGCAGCATGGTTATCAACATGTAGGATATCGTATACCGGGTCCAATAGTTCATGGAGAACTTCGGAAGACTGGTATGGCTCCAATTGATCAGATACATTAACAGCGAAATGGTGGCTAAGGTCGATATCCTTCTCACCACTGTCACTATAAGCCTCTACCTGGACATGATCAGAGATTGTATTAGGAACAGGCATCACTCCTTCATATTCGGCCACACACTCGTTCCAAAGCTTCGCATCAAACTTAATGCCATCACTTAGGATTGATATTTTTTGTTCTTTCTCTTTCTGGGCCGAGATGAACAGAATCTCATTGCGCTTTTGGTTATACAGCTTAGCTATTGCATTGTGCTCTCTACACCATTTGCTGTATTCGCGCTTCAAAAAGGAATGCGCTTCGGCTAGGTTTTTGAACTTTGACCAATATGCCTCTATGTGTGTGGGCTTCCGATCTGTCTTTGTTCGGATGGTGCAACGTGAACGTTTCTGCTTATCCTGATCAATAATCTTGATAGCATTGGGCTCAAAATAACCAACATTCCAATTAGCGGGTAAGACCCCCTGTTTATACATATCCAGGCGAAAGGATAACGCTGAATTAAGCGCGTTATCACTAGATACTCCGGCATTGAAAGACTTTGTTTTTTTACCAATACGTACTTGATATCCAGTAGGCAACTGGAAAACATTTAGGAACTTTTTCATAAAATAACGCTTTATTAAGGTGCCGACGAACACTGTCAGGCACTGGTTTATCAAATTAAACTTATTGCACGGTTCGAGTGGTAGACATCCGTTCATGAAATGCTGCGAGTTGCCAGCCTTCAATCCATGCTGCTTTCGACTCGTGATCATTGTGCGGGTTTTCTGCGTATGGCGTTCCACTTTGATAAGCAAAAGCGCCTTGCTGGAGAACTCGGTGGTAGTCAGCTTCACTCATCGAACTATACACCCTTAGTTCTTTACCCCACACCTCATCACTGTTTGGGTTATATGCCATAACATTGACCTCTCAGCCAGATTACAGAATCATATATTAACCCTGTAAAAAAGTTTTGTCTATCGCTTATACAACGGTCTGTGATCGACTGGCCTCCAATTTTTTCTGGCAGATTTGACTTCGCCTCGAAGAGCCATAAGCTTTTTAAAAAGTGTCTTATCATAGTCCAGCTTCAATACTCGCCCACAACCATAGGCTATGACACCCTGTGCTTGAGGTAGCCAGAATCGCTGAATTAACCCGGTATAAAGTGTGAGCTGGTACTTTTCACGGATTGTTATTCGCCCATTGAACGCTCTGCTTTTAAATTCTCCTGCAATGTATCTAAAACGCAATGGATCAAAAAATACTGCATCAGGGGCTCCGCAGACTCCTCGGCGTTTAATAAACCAAGGCTTTTTCCAACCGCCTATATCAGCCCCCAGCACGATACAGTACCAAGGCATATGGAACTGCCTCTTTATGGACAGCCCTCTGAGAATAACCATCAATAGGCCGATTGACGCCACCAGCAAAAACACTAGTTCCCCAGTCATAACAAATCCCAGTTAATAGCAACCAATATGGCTACAACAATAATCACTAACCACGGTAAAAGACTGTTACCACTTCCTGCTTGGGCGTGAGCCTTTAATCCAGCGTTTGCAGCCTCGGAGTTGTATGCTTGTCCTCTGTGCTGGCAAAATTTAGATGGATCAGCGGCATAGGCGCTTAAATGACTTACGGATACCCAGTTTGAACGCTTTCTTCTCACCCAGCAATTCCTTGTAGTTCTTCAATTGCCTGTTCAGCTGCGTTGATGACAGATAGTGCGTTTTGGGTGTACTCATTGCTAATTTCGCCATCGAGCCCTTCACACCACAAGCCAAATTCCTCCTGGGCAACTTCATCGCTTATACCCGCAGCTCTGAACACCATTAACCAATCTTCAATATATTGATCTACGTGAGCCATACTCGGTTCCTTATTATTGTTTCTTCAATTTAATCGCTTGCATTAGTGTGGTTAGGGCAACCCAAAGCATCGTAACAATGCATACAAACCAAATGATTCCAACAAATATGAGCCATGCTGACTCACTACTTTCTGGTCCATTTGGCATCGTTATTCCTCCCAACGCGGCAGCAGCGATCATAGCTATAAGGCTTAACGCCCAGCGCTTTGAAAAATCTTTAGCGAGTGACTCCCATTCCTCATTTGGGGCTTTAAACCAACAAACCAAACCAATGACTAATGGGCCTATAAAGAAAAAATCCAGCATTACTCCCCCCCCCCTATTTTAGAAACGTACTACCGTTACATCACCGAGCAATACGTCATCAATTCTATCCGGATATAGCTCTCTGGTTTTTTCAACAATTTCAAACGCAGATGAAGTAGGAAAACTCGCTGTCAACTCCAGCTCTGTCAAACTTACCGCCACTCGCTTGCGTCTAATGCTTTGTGAAGGGATGTTTTCTTGGATCAGACTTTTACTATGAACAGCACTCTGGTAATCATCCCAATCAACCACGCTGTAAGACAAACCGCGTTCTATTGGTCTTGTCCAACCAGGTAACACTGATTCCCAAGCGAGTTCTCTTTGTCTCCATTCTGAATCAGTCACATCGTTAGGTTTATCTGTCGAGTTTTGGTAATGATAATCTTGAAATCCAACGTCGATTAAGGATTGGCGATACCCAATATCGTTTTCAACGTAGTACAAACCTAATGTATGTTGTCCCCAGGGAATTAAGCAGACATTAAAAGTGAAGTCCCAATCCGTACTACGAATACCGTCCACCAAAACTTTATGCTTTTCCTCGATAAACATAGTTCTCAGATCTGACAGAGTTTGGCAGCTTCTATCCTTTTGGAGCATGGTTACGTTTGCCGAGATATCTGCATCAAATGCAAGCTTTCTAGCTCCCAGTTTTGCGATGGCTTTTTTGGCCGTATCAACGCAACCAGAGCGCAAGGAGCATAATTTGGTTAGTGCCTGCTCTAACGTTGTATTGCGCAGAATTAACCCATTGTATATCTTAGTGCTCACTTCGAGTTCCCTCACTTCGATCCGGATTTCTCACATTAACCAGTTCAGCTAAGGCAACTCCCGAGGATGCACACCCCCACATAAACATAAGGTCGATAAAGGCAGGATTATCCCCCAGATGAAAAAGGCCACCGGACAAAACCATGAAAAGCCCTATTCCAGAGATCGTTACGATTCGTTCTAACGGGCGAGAATCTTGATTGAGAGGCTGGTGGATGAGAAACCATCGAAGAGCAAAACCAATACTCATACCACCAACAATGAACCCAGGCCATTTCAATTTTGCACTGACTAATGCCAACGAACCCAAGAACGCTATCAAAAAATACAGTCTACGTCGATTCACTGGCCTTCCCCATCACTGCTTGTTTTTTCCCACAAGTGGGCCTTATCAATAACGCTCAAAACAGCACAAATTAATGCGAATCCATTTGCGATAATTAAGAGCTTTTCTGGTAAGTAAAAATTGGTAATCAACTGAATAAAGTTCAGGGCAGCCATAGCTATAAACACGTAAATAAAAAAGCGCTTTACTTTGGAATGCAATTTATAGCCATCTAATGCCACCATTTCGTTTTGTTCCGTCACGACATTTCTCCTGTAGTAAGTGAAAGCTTCTTATCATCGCTAAAGAACATCCATTCTCCGTTAAATCGTTCGGCCAACTCTTTCGCAGTGATATCTCCAGGCATGAACATACAACCAGAAACAGAACCGCTATTCTTTGACAAGTATCGGTTTAAAGCAGACATACCTGCCGAAAGTAATGTGTCGTAGTGGCTATCGTCGTACTGTGAGATCTCCAGAGCTAACTTAACAACGGACTCATTGTGACTAGAATTCAACAAGGCTACGGTTTTTTTCTTGTTTCCCAACAAGTCGCGTACTTTCTCAACTGTTGGTTCATAACCTAAAACCAATTCAATAGATTCAACTATCCGAGCTGTAAACTCTAAGAACGCGGGATCAGACTCTTTTGAAAGTTGTTTTGTAATAACTCTCAGTGCATTGCTCATAGCCAACTCCTGTAATTTTTAGTGTTTTATCAGTATTTCATTTGGTTGGACTTCTAAAGAACCAAGATCGCACTCAAACTGTAATGAGATTCCCTGATCGTGTGCGATGGCTATCATGTACCTAGCCATACAAGAGTGCCTCTTGTGTCCCAAGCTCTACCGTTGCCGCAGCCATCTGCTCACAGAATGCCCGGTTCTTTTGCTCATTCATTATCGGAGCCTCGCTACTTTTTTAGATACAAGGGCAATCATGCCCCTACCTACGCTATATACCAATGGGAGTAATTGCCCTTTTCTGTACAAACTAGCGGGTATTTTCAGGATTGATCAAAGCCAATCGCGCAGACAGACTTGAACTCATTTTTTGAATAGTGTTGTTCAATGTAACAATCAGATTTGAACTCGTAACGTTTATTAGCGACTTGCTAACCCCATAAAATTCTGGATATTTTTCAGGGTTTAGGTTTTCTAAATGAGCAACCAGTCGCATTGCTTCACCTTTGCTCATACAGCTCAGGTTTATCACATGGGCTTTTGCTATAACGTGTAGCAACTTATCTTCAAAGTCCCGGTAAAATTTGCTTTCTTGCTTCAATTCTGAATCCATTATCAGTACATCTCCTATTACTCATTGACCTTGATTGCGAACACGCTAACGGGAGCATCACCAAAATGAGGGTGAGTAATAACCATCTCCTCAAAACCTTTCCACGGTCGAACTAAAATCTTCTCGGTATCCCCAGATTTTGGATAGCCAAGCTTGATATGCACCTCATCATACTCGCGACCCTCCAGACGTTTCCGCCAGTAATCCGTTTGAAGACGATATTCATACTTCTTTTCCCCGGTTTGCATTTGTCTGAAATACAGAGCTTTCACAGGGAGATGAAGAACTTTCATTTGAGACCTCCAAAAAACTAAAGGAGCTACCTCCTCAATATTACAGCATCACTTTATAATGCTTATAAAATTTTAAAAGTCTACAGGCATAAAAAAGCCCCGGCGCAATGCCAGGGCTAATTTGAGGTTGGATATTACAATCAGAGCTTTCCGTGCCGCAAGATGAACTTCTCACGGTCCAAAATACCCCAGTCCGTTATCATATAGTAGCCTGTAGCTCCTCGCTCTCCCCTCGATTCACGGATGAATATAATTTTCATATCAAACTCATCACGAAGCATCGCCAGTTGGCGTTTAATAGTGGACTCAGGAATCTTGGTCTCTGAATGGAGATCGTGCAAGCTGGGCTTATCTAACTTAGACAGCGCATTTACCAGTTCAAACTTGCGACTCATATCCTGAGATAACTTCATTCCATACTTACCTTACTCAACGCTTACGAGCTCGATGTCAGTCACCGCTACTTTTATTGGCTTTACTTCCTTTTTCTCACCAACAAGAGTCTTAACCCAAACCACATTTGGTTCAGTAGCAATACGATCTGTCATCAGTACACCACGCTTATTTTCACTCTCACCGATAATATTCACGGTGATGACTAACTTACGTGGGTCAGCCCCTTTCCAGTCTTTACCTTTTGCAAGAGGAGGTTCAATGCCTTCTTCTTCGGCATCATCGGTTGCATCATCACTTTCATCAACCTGCTTATCACCCGGCGCGTTTGTATCGCCTTGAGATGAAGCATCATCAGAAGTAAATTCCTCTCCCGTAGCTTGATGAACAACATTATCGCCCGTTGTATCATCAGAACTTTCCACATCACTTTGTGTAAAGTTGCCACCCTTCTCTTCACCCAATTCTGAGTCAGAATTCGAATTATTATCCTGCTCAGAGTTATTGGTTACTGCACCATCTTCATTTGAAGTTGGTTCATCACCATTCTTGATACGTTTTGCATCATTCAACAACTCACGACTTTGCTTACGTGTCATGCCATCACTCATAGCAACGGCACAGACAGCCCGGCATCGCTCTTCATTCAGTTCGAATAGCAAACGTAAGTTATTGAGTGTTTCCGTATCAGCTGTAATGTCATTATCGTATAATTCTCGAACGCAGTCAGGCATTTTTAATAATGAAAGGTGCGTTGAAACAAAAATTGTGTTCTTACCGATACGTTTTGCAACGTCTTTTTGCTGCCACCCATTATCAATGAATACTTGTAAAGCATTAGCAATTTCAAGTGCAGCCAAATCATCGCGCTGAATATTCTCTATCAATTCTCCCGCTGTTTCGTCCAAGTCCGTTTGTTCTTTTTCGTTAACAACGATGTCAATTGTTGGAATATCTTTGGCTTTACATGCTCTCCAGCGACGTTCGCCTTTTTGAATGACATATTTGCCGTCTTCATTTTTCGGGTAGACCACAATCGCGGATTGCTGGCCTTCTTCCAAAATTGAATCACCCAGTTCCTCGATATTACGGAACCGTTTACGAACCTGTTCTTTTGAAATAACTTCATCAACAGGAACCGTCAGAATTACCTTACCATCTGGCTGCTTTTTTTGGGCGGCTTGAGCTAACTGGTTGAGGTTTTTTAGGTTATTTAGTTTCATCTTAACCTACCTTCTCTACAATCTCGTCCAGCACCGCTCGCACTTCTTTTGCTGCTACATGACCATAGCGAAGAGACCATACTGGAACTCCATCTGTAGTTGCAGAATCAAGCGGTGGACGGTGTTGAATAATGTTACTAAAGATCAACTCTGGGATAGCTTTTTTCAGCTCAGTAAACGATTTGTTGTGGTTCACTGAACGATCCATATCATTGATGACAATGCCCAGGATTTCTAAGTTTTGATTGTGCTGTTGCTGAACACCGATAATGGTCGTCAGCAAGCCCTCTACACCATCAACCGCAAAGCCAGATAGTTTTACAGGACATACAACATGCGTCGCAATCATCAGTGCAGCAACCAGCTTACGGCCAAGACTCGGTGGGCAATCAATCAACACGTAATCATAGTCTTTGATTAGTTCTTTTAAGTGTCGAGCTGGGTTCATTGCTTGTTCCAATGGCACTGCCTCCATCTCAAACAAATCCGGATCGTTTTTGGGCGTGTAAATCAAATCAACACCACATGGACACTCCGTTACTTGAATGCTTGAGCAGTTATCAAGGAACAATTCAGCTACTTTAGTACCGCTATATACTGGCTCGTAGCTGCCATCTTCCAACTCCACACGAGGAGCCAAACGTGAAGATGTATTACCCTGACCATCGAAATCCAGTACCAGGACTTTTTTCTTTTTTTCTGCCAAATCGAAGGCTTGCTGGATACAGATAGTACTTTTACCCACGCCTCCCTTCTGATTGGCATAGGCGATAGCTTTTGCCATGTTTACCTCGCTCTCCGATTGCAAATGAGATTCCTAGTGACGAAACATCGCCACTTTCACATGTGAAAGATTCTAACACTCACTTTATGATACTGCAATGTCATATCGTGGTACTAACATAACAATTACAGATAAAAAAACGGCCTCAAAGGGCCGCGAGAAAAATCATCAATGTTTAGGTGAACTGTATCGACAGAACAATGTGCATCCTGTCTCAATCCAATATTACCTTGCGCTTGTTTTTTTCGGTTAGCAAGTCTTCTTTAGTTTCTTGGTTCTGGATTGGATTATTGTCAGCCAAATCCTCAATAGCTACTGGGCTCTCTGAAATTACTGGGCGTCTAGACCTGACGTAATACTCCCTTGCTAGTTCAATATCAGCGACAGGATGCAAAAGTTAAAGTTTGATCATTTTTAAGGTGCATTGTTACCAGAAGCACTGTGGAAATGACAAAGTTTGTTCAATCTCTAGCAAACTTTTGGACATAAACGCGTTAGATTAATGACTCTAACGCGCTTATCTGAGATTAGATAAAGTATCTTGAAACCTTAAACACTTGTTATGCTTCTTAGCCATCAGTGCTACTTGGCATGATTTTTTGCCAAATTTTCATATCAAAACCAATATCAGCCACATTACACGCAACTTTCGCCATTTCTAGTAATTTGTATTCACCAAAGATAAATTGGTCTTTATCTCTGATTAGCTTATATAGATAAAAGACTAATTGAACCTCTTCGATTAACATTTTTTTTGTTAACCTTGAGAATTCCTCCGTGTTCTGCGAGTTTACTTTGTTATAACTTTCTCTCTCTTTTGCACTAACAAGCAAGTCCTCTGAAAACTTGCTTGTATGAATAATCAGCTTTCTAATCTCTTGGTTTAGGACCTTTTCAGTGCCTGCTAACTCGACCATAAGAGCATTAATCAAAGACATATCAATAACAGGCACTCCTACTATATATTTATCTTTGACAGGATTAATAAAATCATCGTATTTATGCGACAAGTCAACTTTGTATTTATCTAGTAATATTTCAAGCTCAAAGTAGAAAGCTCTTTCCTGCAAATTAGCTTTCTTAGTCGCAAGCCTGATAGTCATGTAATGGCCTAATAAAACACCAACTAAACCTACAAATAAATTCTCCATTCGTACTCCGATTTACAAACTGAAGCATAACGCCCGCTTAAGGGGCAGCCAACGCCACTACTAACTTACCGCATAACACCGTAATCAACCAAAACCAACGCATAGTAAAAATGCCACGCGTTGGCTGTCCCTCTTGAAGCGTTTGTTAGCTGCAAGTCACAGTGTGTTCCTTAAGCCCCAATTTCCAAAGATTATCGATATTGTTAAGGTATGTGGATACTTGCTTTCTTGGAGCATTGATAATGACTTCACTAGATACACAGACTGAATCAGTTTCACGATCATAGTAACCAACTTCTACGCACCAAGGATCATTGGAATCCTTTGCTATATCGATTAACCTAGAACGAAAATAAGCGCACGAACCACTAGAATAATAAAATTCTTTTTCAACGATGGCAGTTACACCACCTTTACGTTCCCCGATAAACACAACGGGAGATAACAACTTAGAAAGATATAACTTCTCAATTATATTGATAATTCTTGTGTCATGATCTTCATCCCAAATAACAGCGAAATCATGAATTTGGAAGTGATTAAGATCGTCTAATAATGAGTTACAACTTTCTGTAGAGCGTAATATTGAATAGTGAGTTCCGCGACCAAGGTTTCCGATAGGAGCAGTTTCGTCGTAGATCGTTGTAAATAGTGTAGAGTAAGATGTATGCATATTAACCTCAATTTCACTTGATGTTGCAGTTTCACCTGCGTAATGGGCGATTACCTTTCGAGTAACCACAAGTCACTAATAATCCTATACATAAGCGCCAATTCTGGCAAGTGCAGCTAACGCCGCGTTAAGGGGTGAGTGCCGCCTAAACCAGCTTTCCGCAGACCACTTTCACCACCAAAATCACCGCATACCAAAAATGCCACGCGGCACGAATCCCTCTTTAACGCTTTGTTATGTTTTATTTTCAAGATTATGCTGAACCTTCAAGTATACATCCAGACACTCTTCAACCAAATTCTGCTTACCATGCTGAGCAATCAAAAGATAGATTATGTGGATCAGTATCGTTGCGCCGATATGTCTCTGAAGCTCTGACTGAATATTTTCGACACTAGGCAAATTAGTCGCGGATGCATATAACAATAAATTCCTTTTGTTAGCAGTATCTTTAATGTATTGAAATATTGACGTAATTCCTCGCTCAGATGCAACCGCACGCACTTCGTGCAGGTAATCTTTAGCATTGCCTGAAGCGTCCACATTAACCTGGCTAAGTGGTGGCTCTGGTTGGAAACTAAAGTCGCCGATCTGTAACTGAGTCTTAAGTATATCTCGACCATTACAGCTTTCTACAACTAGCTGATATGGAATTTCACTTACTTTCAATGCAACGCCTAGGAGAGTTAAAAATGGGTAAAGGCCACCCTTATGCTTATGATCATGCATCCTTAGTTCATTAGAACGAAGATATCCTTTACTTTTAATAGCAATAAATAAAGCTGTTGCAGCCTCCTCTTCAGCAGTGATAGCTAAAAACGCTGCCACTTCAGGCATTGTTCTCGCTAGTTCAAAAGCCCGTTCGACATAACGAATGCTAGATTTAGCTGCAAAACCCGAATGTCCCTTCGTACGAGATGACATTTCAAACACTTTCTTCTGAAAATCACTTAACCCCATGAAATCCTCATAAAACATAACGCCTTGTTAAGGGGTGAGTAACGCAATACCGATGCCGCCGCATACCACCTTAAACACTAAAACTAACGCATAGTAAAAATGCCACGCGTTGCGAATCCCTCTTGAACAATTTGTTAGCCCTTTGTCCAAATTTGGTACGTGTAATCAATATTTGAACTGAAACTTTGCTCAAATGTTTGCTTGAAACTCTGTGGAACTGAAGGGAAAAACACGTCGCCAGAGATGTGCTTATGAATCACTGAAAGATGGATAACATC
>NZ_JAWOWA010000023.1:0-61365 GCF_033340195.1 Vibrio sp. 1457 | reverse complement strand
CCCATTGAGTCGAAAGTTTTACGACCGACTAAAAGCCAATGATTGTAAGTCATAGCTTTGAACAGGAGCTGCTCACCTTGTACATGCCAAGGTATATCCAATCCAGAGCCAATTACTCCATTCTCAGAAACTGCTGCCATAATGGATATTTTCATTTTTCCTCCTGAGGGCTAACGCCCGCCTAAGGGGCTGGCAACGCATAACAACTAAACTCAAACACAACAACTGCAACCACAGCGGCTCATTGGGACTGGAAACGCCACGCGTTGACAGTCCCTCTTGAGGCGTTTGTTATGTGTGTGTTCAAACCATCAAATTTAGTCAGGAACTACTATTAAACCTAATTGCTCTAAAAGTTGTTCTTGCTGCCACGAACAGATTTTTACACCTGTAAGGTCAACTTTCCGAGGGTCTAAACCATACAACTCCGAGTGGCTCAAATCACAACCTTGCAACCTACACTGGCTCCAACACCCTTCAGAAAATACTCCCCGACTTAAATCAGACTCTTTAAATGATGCACCACTCAGATTTGCGCCAATCCATCTATTCTCAAACAAATCACACTTTTCGATACACTGCCTTTCAAAGTTGGCGTATGAAAGATTACAACCTGTTATATAAGCTGAACAAAAATACATTCTGTTCGATACCTGATTCATGAAGCTAGCTTGAGAAAAATTGGCACCCTTTAAATCGCATTCTCTGAACTCGATACCAAAACAATTTGCACCTTTGAAATACGACATTGAAAGACTGCAGTTTTTAAAAGATGCATCTCTAAGATCCGAGTAAGAAAAATCACACCCCTCTAATTCACCTCGTTCAATGAAAGAACAATCTACAAATTGTGTATCGCGGAGGTTCGCTCGTTTAAAGGAACAGCAGAAAAATTTGCAATTTTTAAAATACTGACCACTCATGTCTTGATGTGAAAAGTCTGCTTGTACATATAACTGGTCTGTTTTATCCATTTTCTAGCCCTCTTTCTATTTGAGTCGAAGACTAACATTTACCAACCAGTTCTCAAGAAAAATAAACACCTTAAAAACAGCAACTTACAACCACTTAAAATCGCAAAAATAAGGCGCCAAATTGACGCTCTAAGGCACCGTTTTTTAATTCACCCATGCCGCATGGCTAGAAAAAAGTTTTGATTAATCATGGCGCTTGCAAGAAAAACACATAACGCTTTCTATACGGCGAAAAGCCGTATTTCTACTCAGATCTAAGCTCATTTAATCTTTCATGGTCAACATAAATTCAAAGACTTAAAGATAAATTCGGCATGTTAGGTGGTAACATGTCGCTTAATGTGAAGAGTGGGATTTAACGTAATGTCACTTTGTGCGAAGTGCAGTGTTTCGGTAGAACAATGATTCTCGAAAGGTCGCTATAGCGGCCTTTTTTGTGCCTGAAAGCAAGAAAAGCGAAGGGAAATTGCGAAGTAAGGTATTGAGGAGTAAGATTAACTCTAGATAAAACAAAGCCCCGAAACTCATTCAAACTTGGCGGAATGGAGAGTTATCAGGGCTAAAGCTTAAGGTAATTTTAACACATGGAAAGACAAAGACAATCCACACGTAACCGCCATAAGTGCAGTTATGTGTGAAAGCTAAACAATCAAACGCATTTCAACTCGATCTAATCGAGACGCTTCCTCATAAGCCGTATTGCACCGATGAACTCGGTGTCACTTACATACGCCCAAAAAGTACAGCGATTAAGAAAAAATATCTGCAAGTGAACCAACCGAAGTTGGTCACTTACCTTGTCTTTGATATTGATCGACAAGGCGGTGTGTTGGCTTGGTACGACAACGATCTTCCCACACCATATTGGACTTCAAAGAACCCAGAGAACGCACACGCACACATTGCGTATCGCTTGAAAGTTCCATTCTGTACGTCTGATATCGCGCATAGTGAACCTATTCGCTACGCAGCTGCGATTGAATCCGCGATGATTGAGCGTCTGAAAGCGGATCGTGGATTCGCAGGACTACTGACGAAAAATCCACTGCACCCACATTGGCAAAATGAGTTTTGGACAGAGTACGAGTACACACTCGATGAACTGGCGGAATACCTCGATCTGAAAGGCCACCCGTTACGTGGTAGCGAAACGTCTGGTCTTGGCCGTAACTGTGAGTTGTTCGATAACACTCGTCAGTGGGCATATAGAGCGATTCGGGAATACTGGGCGCCTAACTACAAAAGAAAGTGGAATGCAGCCGTCTACGACAAAGTAGAAAGTACGAATAGCCAGTTCAATGTTCCTTTGCCCGTGTCAGAAGTGAAAGCGATAGCGAAGTCGATCGCTAACTGGACGTATCGAGAATTCACGCCAGAAAAGAAAAGCCAATGGCACGCTAAGAAAGGTGCTAAGGGTGGAAAAGTTTCAAAAGGTGGAGGTAGACCTAGCCTTAACGAACCTTGGGTTGAGCTTGGTATCAGTCGAAGAACTTACTTCCGTTGGAAGTCGACTGGCAAATTGTAATGTGTGGCACTAAACAAGCTATATCAGATAACAGCCCTTTTTAGGGTTGTTATCTGATTAATGGCCTCTATGTTTCTTTGCTAATCTTGCTAGAGCGGTATACGTGATTTTTGTTCCATCCGTGAACTTCCAGTCTATTTCATCTAAGAACTCTGCCATTATTTTCTTCTCTGCGCTCAGTCGATCTCTTTGACCTAACTTACTCTGTGTCTGTTGGTTTTGTCGACGGTGTGCGTGATTGACTATTCTTATTTGCTTTTGTAACGCCACTTCCTTGTTCTCTGTTTGCTGCTTGATAGCGTAGATCTCGTTTTCTTTCTTGTTGAGTCGTTTCGCTTCTTTGGCGTGTTTGTTTACGATATCCTTCTCAACTTGACCTTGGTATTCTCGTTTTATGTTTTCGATCTCTTTCGTTTTTTTAGCTAATTCTTTCTTAGCTTTGAGTAACGACTCATCTGCGAATGTGCGAATGCCGTTGTAAATTAAACCTAAAATGAACGCTGTCATGAGGCTAAACAAGAATATGTAAACCCATGATTGCCATTGGTACCAGAGCGTTTTTGCGCCTTGTGCTAGTAAAATAGGACCATTTGAGTTGGATAAGTCTACTAACCAAATCGTGCTATCGGGAGTTAGAAAATCAAGAAATGGTGCTGCAAAAAGCAATACCAATCCCACAACAATTACCGTCAAAAATCCCCAAATCATCGTAGGTATACCTCTGTAATATCGGGGCGGAAATGCCCTAGCTCTTGAGAAATAATCGTCATGACATCGATACGCTCAAAGTGGTTAGCCAGTTGTTCGTAGCGGTTTTGTGCGTAGCTATGGCGTAAGCCGTGTGCTCCGTTGGAGTACCCAAGAGCGCGAGAACTCGCTTTGCTGAACGCATCAGAAAACTTGTGTCCTCCTGCTATGTTGTAATGCGATTCGTAATTCACGCCCCTGTCAGAGAGTTGCTGTGGTGTATCGAGTCTGCGTTCTTCTAACTTTTCTGCCAAATGGTTGGGGATTTGAACTTCACGAATGAGACCGCCTTTCCCTTGAACCGTGTAGGTTTTTGAGTCATTGGGGAGTTGGGAAAATTTATCTTGGTGTACGTCCCGTGGACTCGGATTTACTTCGCCAGAAGGTCGTAGTGTGTACAGTTCGTGAGCGCGTAGACCCGCTTCATGACAAAGTTGTGTTGAGAGTGCATGTTGCTCGGTTTGGTGCTGAATGATCGCATTGACCTGTTCTGGCGTGTAAGAACGAGAGTTTTCAATAGTTTCTTTTTTAGATGTAGGAAGCTCTTTGGGTGGGTATAGTGTTTGATTGGGTTCTAACTTATGTGTGACATGCTGCATCATTGTTTGTATTGCCTGACGATCCATGTCGATTGTGCTTTGTTTACATTCGTGAGCGCGTAACTCTATGTAGTTTTTTGCTTGTTCTGGGGTTAGTTCTCTTAGAGAGCCAAGCTTGAACTCTTTCAGATAATCGCAACAGGTTTTCAATGCTTGTTCGTAGTTCCTCGCCGTTCCCACCGATTCTATGGCATTACCTTTCCCCTGCATTTCTTTCATGACAGAAGCGGCTTGTTTTTCTGATTTTGCGAAGTGCCCTTTAGCCATTGCGTGTTACTCCGATGGAATGGATATATCGGAGGATGGTACTGCGAGCTGCATATTGCTTGTGTTCAGTTTGGAGGTGCAGAGCAATCAGTTCTAAAGATGCGCCATGCTTGTACATTTTGGCGATTTCAGAACGGAACGGTTCAAGTTTAGAGGTGCGTTTCTTATAGTTTTTGCCTTTGCGTAAAGCACGGGTCTTTTTTGCAGCTTCGGTCGCTGCTACTGGATCAAAGCTCATAAAAATCTCGATGTGGGCGTAAGAACTAGCTAAATATTTTCGTAAAAATATCCAGACGGCATTGCCGTTCGCCAATTTTGCTTTTTTTCGTATAGCAAGGCCGACTGTTCACACCTTTTCACGTTCACTTTCCGCCAGTGAAGTGCGTACTGATTTTTGTGTTTCGCTGCTTTGAGAAGCACCGTTGGTATCAGTAATTAAAACCAACGTGTACGGTGTTAACTAGGCCGTACTCCCCTGAGGCAAAATCATTTTTTAGTTCTCTGACTAAGCGCGGATTTGATTTTCGCAGACCAAACCAAGGAGGTTGTAGAGGTCAGGTTCCTGCATAAGCAGCAGTGGGCTATGGAAATTCCATTGTGACATTTTCACGTTTTATCTGCAATATTGTTTTGTTGCAGGCTTTTTGTTGCGTGAAATTATATAAAAGCTTATTAAAGCTCGCGCTATGTGGAATTTTTAAATTCTACATAGCGCGAGTAGGCTCGCGAAATTTGCGAAAAGTACCGCCTGAATTGCGTAGCAACAGGGCGGTGCTTTGAGTGAATTTGACGGGGTTAGGGGCAGTAGCCCCTCACGAACTGACGCGCTGCGCTTGTCGCATCACTAGCCCAAGATAAACTGCAAGTTTATCCTGGGCCGGTGATGTGCATTTTGAACGCTAGGCGTTTTTGAGCTGCATGATCAAGAGCCAAACTTAGGAAACAAAACGCTGATGGTAAGGTGGATAAAAGAATCTATGAGAAAGAGGCTGTTATGTTTATTCGAGTTATTTTTACAGCATTATCATTTTGCGCTGTTTTCATTGTGGTGAGTGACAACATACCGGGTTGGGGGAATGCTTTGGGGTGGAGTTACATCTTGGGTATGTTGGCTCTGGGGGTAATAACATTGAAAGCCGAACAGCTCATGGCATGGTGTGATAAGCAATTAGCGAAAAAGAGAAAATGAAGAGGTATACTAGGTGTGTTAATAATTAACACATGGTGATTTTATGGCTAGAACAACAAGCGTCACAATCGGAGAATCTCTTGATTGTTTTATCGAAAGAATGATCGCAACAGGTCGTTATGGCTCAACAAGTGAAGTGATGAGAAGTGCATTGCGACTACTCGAACAACAAGAGAATCAACAAGACTTACTGCGAAAAGCGCTCGATGAGGGTGAGGCGAGCGGAGAGTGTTCCTTGTCATTAAAAGAAGTGGCAGCAAGAAGAAAGGCCAAGCTGCATGTATAAACTTTCCCAAAAAGCAGCAGACGATTTTGGGGATATCTACGAATATACCTTTTTAAATTTTGGCGCAGAGCAAGCCGACAACTACACCGATGAAATGGAACAATGTTTACAAACTCTGTCAGAGGCACCATTCATTGGTCGAGATTGTTCCGAACTTCGTTCTGGCGTACGTCGTCATGATCATCAGAAACACGCCATTTTTTATCGAGTTCGAGAGTTCGATATCTTTGTTATCCGGATCTTGCACCAACAGATGAACCCAATGTTGCATCTTTAAATTACTTAATTTTTTGATAAAACCTAGAAAAACGCCCCTTAGAGGGCGTTTTTTGTTTCAAACGAACAGCGCCATCTTTGCCCTGTAAATCGCCTGAAAAGCGTCACAAACTTTCAGCCCGATTTCTGGGTCAGTAGGGCATAGTAAGTGCTTAAAAACGTGCCTAGAGCCTCTGATGGCGTTCTAAGGGCTGTTTTTGATAGCTAACTCGCCCGTTTAACATAATAGGAATAATAGACACCGATTTTGAGTGTGGCTCAGGCATAAATTTGGATTCTGATTAATGTATACATCTTCAAGTGGTTCTATGAAATTGGTATACATTAATCAATAGGGGGAGGTGATTTTCGTTACAGAGTCACGCGTTGCGAATCACTCTTAAATGCTTTGTTAGAGCACTTTGCTCTGTGTCACCAAGTCAAAAGCTTCGTTAACTTTTTTCCCAAGCGAAATCTGTTTGATTCCTGCAGGAACATGTAAGAACAGTGGAAAAATAGCCCAAAAAAAGAATAGCCCAATAACAACAAACAACCATCCACCTACTACTTGGGCATCATACTTACCAAATACTCCCTTTGTGTGGTTATTGTAAGCATAGGCAATAAACTTACCTGTTTTTGAGTCCCGCTCGCCGACAACAGTAACTTCATCATTACGATTAATAACCCAAGCATCAGATACTTGAAGTTCGATTACACAATTATTTTCACTTAATTCAAACTGTACCTTGGTTTTAGTGACCGCTTTGAAATTAATAACCTTACCAACTAATTTATCTAACATTATTTTGTTAACTCTATGTTACTTTACTAGGAGTGCTCTAACGCCCTGTTAAGGGGTGAGCAACGCAATACCGAAGCTTCCGCATACCGCCTTAACCACTAAAACCAACGCATAGTAAAAATGCCACGCGTTGTGAATCCCTCTTAAACAGTTTGTTAGCCCTTTGCCCAAATTTGGTACGTGTAATCAATATTTGAACTGAAACTTTGCTCAAATGTTTGTTTGAAACTCTGTGGAACTGAAGGGAAAAACACGTCGCCAGAGATGTGCTTATGAATCACTGAAAGATGGATAACATCTGCTTGTTCGATTAATGCTTTGTAAATTTCACCACCACCAGAAACAAAGACATGTGTTGTCGTATTGTCTAAGTAAGATAATGCCGATTCAATGCTGGTGAAATAAATAACATCTGGATCATTCGAGACCATTTCTGAGCGAGTAACCACAGCATATTTCCTATTGGGAAGTTTACCCATTGAGTCGAAAGTTTTACGACCGACTAAAAGCCAATGATTGTAAGTCATAGCTTTGAACAGGAGCTGCTCACCATATACATGCCAAGGTATATCCAATCCAGAGCCAATTACTCCATTCTCGGAAACAGCTGCCATAATGGATATTTTCATTTTTCCTCCTGAGGGCTAACGCCCTGCTAAGGGGTGAGCAATGCACTGCAAGAGCCACTGCACACCGCCTTAATCACAAAACTCACCGCATGCTGAAAATGCCACGCATTGCGAATCCCGCTTAAGCAGTTTGTTAGCTTAAATTTCAGCACCTTAGATTTACCAAGCCTGAGATTAAACCGATTTGGAAAATCAACAAACCACTTAAGCTTTGAAACCCGAATTGGCTCAAACTTTGTGGCCTTTCATGCGATTTGAAAACCCGAAAATTTTGATAAATCACTTTCGGAAAATTCAAAGCTAAAACAAAACCTCCAAAGCGACTTTGCACCAAACTGGCGAACCTCGCGCAGTCCCAAAACTCAATTGAGGCAACTGTTCGAAACTCATGTTGACAAACAATGTGGATTTGCCGTGGAACCAGAGCGAATGGCCGAAGGAAGAAAGAAAAACCACAAACAACTGATTTTTAATGTTTTAAGCTAACGCCGCGTTAAGTAGTGAGCAACATGCCACCCAACCTAAACCATTGTGCCGTAAACACTAAATTCAAAGCAAACCGAAAATGCCCAGCGTTGCGAATCTGTCTTAAACGCTTTGTTATGTGCGTAGCCGAATCTTGCGCTTAGTCAGGAACAATGATTACCCCTAATTGCTCCAGTAACTGCTCCTGTTGCCACGAGCATATTTTTACACCTGTAAGATCAATCTTTCGAGGATCTAAACCATAAAGCTCTGAATGACTTAAATCACAGCCTTGTACTCTAAACTGTTCCCAGCAGTCTTCTGAAAAAACGCCACGACTTAAATCTGATTCTTTAAATGAAGCGCCTCGAAGATTTGCACCAATCCATCTATTTTCGAACAGGTCACATTTTTCAATAAGCTGCTGCTCAAAATTGGCATAGGATAAGTTACAACCTGTTATGTATGCAGAGCAAAAGTACATTTTATTCGAAACCTGATTTACAAAACTAACTTGGCTAAAATTTGCCCCTTTAAGATCACAATCTCTCAGTTCAATACCAAAGCAATTTGCCCCCTTAAAATGGGACATTGAAAGCTGACAATCTTTAAATGAAGCATCTCGAAGATCAGCATAAGAAAAATCGCACCCTTCCAGTGCCCCCTGCTCTATGAAAGTACAGTTAATGAACTGTTGTCAACGCCAGTTTAAAATTGACCCACTTATCGACGTTATCGCCGAAGTAAAACTGACCCACCCACGTAATTAACTTCTACTTTCAGATAGATTCTCTAGAACCGTTGGTATGGTTCCAGCCGCCTTCTTTCCTCGTAATCGATAGCTTTCTCCACTGATTTGTACGATGTGCGAGTGATGAAGAAGTCTATCCAGTAACGCCGCCGTCAGTGTCGTATCGTCGGCGAACGCATTTGACCATTGAGAGAACGGCAAGTTACTGGTCACGATAATGCTGCCTTGCTCGTATCTTTTAGCGATGACGTTGAAGAACAAGTTCGCCTCTTCTCTGCCGAACGGTAGATATCCGATTTCATCGACGATAAGAAGCTTTGGAGCGAGCACGCTTCGTCTTAGGTAGCTTTCAAGCTTGCCTTGAGTTTTTGCTGTAGACAGTTGAAGCATTAAGTCTGCTGCTGTGATGAAGCGTGTCTTTAGCCCCTTTTGAACCGCTATTTGACCAAGGCTCACAGCAAGGTGGCTTTTACCAACGCCACTTGGGCCAAGTAATATCACGTTTTCCTTTCGCTCAATAAAGGCTAACCCTGTTAGCTCCTTAAGCTGTTTTCTTGGAGCGCCTGTTGCGAACTTGAAGTCATAGTCATCGAATGTTTTCTCCATAGGGAAGCTGGCGAATTTGGTCAGCGTGGCTCTTGTGCGTTCAGCTCTCGCATCAAGCTCTGCGTTGAGAAGTGACTCTAAGTAATCGGCTAGGCTGAACTCACGACTATTAGCGACTTCTGCCAGTCTTGGCCAGTCCTGACCTATAGCTTGTAACTTCAGCGCTGCACAGGCCGCTTCGATGCGATTCATTTGAAGGTTCATACTCGTACCTCCAACAGCGCGTCATAGGTTGAGAGTGGGTGTTGGAAGCTCTCAACTGGCATTACATTATCACCCATTGTTAGCGGTACCATTAGGCGTGTCGGTGACGGGAGGGGTTGAAGTGTAAAGCGCTCTTCATCTAAGAGAACTTGAGGCTTTGTACCCGTCGTACCGTGGATCCGTTGGTGAGCGACGGTTTCTAACCACGCGCCGATATGCCCATTAAGAACATCGACGGTGACTTTAAGTCCGTGTTGTTTGAGTGTCGCTGCAAGCGGAGTAACGAAGCTACTTTTCAAGTAAGAGTTAAATCGCTCCACTTTCCCTTTGGTCTTTGCGCGATAAGGGCGGCAAGCTCTTGGTTTGAAGTTGTACTTCTTAGCGGCAGTGAGCAACATAGGATTCCATCGGTGTTCACCTTCACCGTAAGCATCTCGTTCTATCATGATGGCTTTTGCATTATCGAAGAGAACTTCTTTGGGTACGCCACCGAAGTATTCAAACGCTTCTTCAAGACCTTCAACCCAGTCTTCTTGTCGCTCTCGCTCGCAAAAGCGAACGAAGGTCGCTCTGCTATAACCAAGCGTTGCAACGAAGGCTTTAACACGTACGCCGTAATGCGTGATGGTAGTGAAGTCGACCTGCATCTGCTCACCAGGCTTTGTCTCGAATCGAACCACAGGGTCGACTGGCGTGCTAGGTTTGTATTGCTTGATGTGCTCCTTGAGCATCGTTATACCGCCCTCATAGCCAAGCGCTTTTAATTCACGAAGTAGGACTGTTGCTGGTATCCAATACGGTTTTGCTGCGTCAATGCGAGTACGCAAGTAGTCATGGTATGGCTGAAGTTTAGTTGGTCGCGATTGACGCTCGGGGTACACGAGGGCTTTGCTTCTATCACGGAGATAGTTACGAACGGTATTCCTTGAGATACCCAAATCCTTGGCGATACGGCGGATGCTGCACCCTTGCTGATGTAAAACATGTATTTCCACTAGTTGCTCCTGATTGATCATAATCCGCCGCTTTGTCCATTTACGAACGGATAGTTTGCCTCAAGTGGGTCAATTTTAAATCGGCGTTAGTGGGTCATTTTTACATCGGCGCTGACACTGTGTATCTCGAAGGTTTGAGCGCTTAAAATTACAATGTATAAAAGTACAATTGCTAAAGATATGTTCTTGCAAGTCCTGATGTGAGAAGTTCACTTGATTATATAATTGCTTTGATTTTTCCATGCTGTAGCTCCAAAAAACATTTGATTTGAAGACTACCATTTACCTGAAAGTTCTCAACAAAAACAAAACCAATAAAAACAGACACTTAAAACACCCCGTTTTAGCCAAGATAAGGCATCAAAATGGCATTTTAAAGGGTGCTAATTCAAAATAAGCGATGCGGCCAGCTAGAAAAAAGTTTTGGTGAACCTGGTGAGTTTTAGAGAAAGCACATAACGCTTTCTATGCGGCTTTTAGCCGTCTTTCATATTCCTATGATGCAACCTTTTTAATACCCCATCAACGTGTAATCAATAGGTTAATGAAAGTTAACGGAGGTTAGATTGCATGATGCCTTATAATTTCAGAAAAATGCTGCTACCCAAACTCCTTCGGATAACTTTTGATAGGGGAAAGTACTGTGAACTAAGTGAGCGAGAACTTTTGATCTGAATTGTTTTGGGGCATTTTTGAGTTGGAAAATGCCACGGGTAAAAATTCATCCGGTGAAGGTTTTGGACAGAAACGTGTCAGTGACTTTGCTAAATTAGAATTTAACGGATTACCTGAGGTACGGCAAAACCTCGATCTTAGTGCCCATTTTTGTTCATCCACTAAAAATAACAGAGGGAATGTGTTACGCATTCCCTTTCCAATCAATAATTAGCTCTCAGAAAGTCTATACTTTCAAAATCTTTGTACGCAAAATCCCCACTATACCCGACGTCAGAAACTCTTCTTTCACCCTTAATCCGAGTTATTATTCTTAAGCCACTAGATTTCAGTGCAGCAGTTAAGAATTCTTTATCCAAGTAGAATCTTTTCCGAGAGTTAGAGTATCCGTCTAGATCTTCAACTATATACTTTGAGATTTGTTGTCCGTCTTTGAAGTAACAAAGCCGCTCACAGTCAAACTTAAGCGCATGCTCTTTAACAAAACTAGCAGCTAGCATCGGCATAGAAAAACTACCACTTGAATGTTCCGAACTATATTCGATGATAAAATCTTTAAGCGAATGCTCCTTATATTTAGGAACAGTCATTGTATGTGTTCCAGATGTTCTTACAAAAGCACTTCCATCAAAGAACACGTTTGATTCAACTTCTATTTCTTCTTCACCATCTTCTTCCTTGATAACTTGGGGTTCAAGGCTTTTACTCCACGAGCTATAAAGCTCTCCCAAATAAACATCAGATAATTTGGCGATTTCGGGGAACTCCAATTTGCTAGATTCCTCGCTATCAAAATCAAAGTCTTTCAACGACTCATCGAAAACTAAAAAGGAGTTTACAGAAGCATAGAAATGACGATTTAATTCCTCAGATTCCTCGACTATAAATGCATCAACCAAAATCAAATTTTCATTTTCAGAACTTGC
Organism: Vibrio sp. 1457; assembly: GCF_033340195.1. Lineage (NCBI taxonomy): Bacteria > Pseudomonadati > Pseudomonadota > Gammaproteobacteria > Vibrionales > Vibrionaceae > Vibrio > Vibrio sp. 1457. The sequence continues at coordinate 49,467 of NZ_JAWOWA010000023.1, read as the reverse complement.
ACAATCGCTGAGATGAACCAGATTCGGATCTTCCGAATAGTTAATCCATTCTTCTGTAGTTAACCCTTCATCGCCTAAGTACATTTTTTCACTAAGAGGGTAGATTTTTAACCTTTTACTAGGAAAGAAAGGGTCAATTCCTTCTATAAACCTTCCCCCCCAGAACTCCAACTGTTCCGAATCGAGTAGTTTTCCTGCCATTTGGTAGTACGCTATCCAAGAGTACTTTTTGCCATAGCGCTCTACTTTTTTTGTTTCGTGTCTCCGGTGATAACCGCTCGAAGAAATTTGATTGTCTAAGTTGCCAAATTTGTCCTCGCTCCACCCCAAATCATATACTTTCCATAGTATCTGATTACGAATTTTCGCATAAGCCTCATGTTCATAGTCGTAATTGCTACGATCTTTAACCAAACGACCAATAGTATAGTTCTCAAAATCCATTTTAAGAGGAGATAAATGCCCGCTCATACCATCAGTTATTTCTTCATTCCATTCACTTCTGGGCATTTGTTCAAAAGGTTCAGTAGCTGCTTTAACTTCTGATTCACTAATATTAATTTGAGATTCCAAACTCGCACGCTTCACTAGACATGAGGCATATTCTCTAACCAATATGTTGGTTGTAGCGTACTTCGAATCATGGCTGAAAAAAACAGCTACTATGTGTTTGCTGAACGCCTCTATCTCACCTAAGTTTTCAGATTTATCCAAAGAAATACTGACTATTGAGTAACATGCTGCAATTATCCGCTCTAATATATATTCATCATCAGCCACTAGAATAGGTTTGACTATTTCTAGGAAACTCTTAGTGTTATGCACTCCATAGTAGACTAAAGCCTCAGTTGAAACATCTCTTAGCTCAGTTACGACTGAGTTAAGGAACCAAATTGTTGTAATTAGCCTTAGTTTTTCTATTTCTGGATCTGAAAACTCTCTATTTTTCCAACATTCAGCCCTAAATCGAATGCCTTTTATCAATTCATCATGGTTTCTTCGAAAGTACTCTCCCCATGAAAGATCTCTGTCCACCATAGACATGTCTAACAATATATCACTTAGAAACTTTGCGTTTAGAGGGTGAGATATTGCGAATCGTACGTCTCCTAAAGATTCAATATATTTTTGTTTCAACCCTTCATTAAGTATTAAGTTTTTCAATTCGCATACTGTTTCATCACAAATGAAATTAGGTTCAATCAAATGCGACAAACTTAAAACTTCGTTTTTGTATGTTGAAGGAACTATTTGCCAAATGTGTGGCAGATTATACTGCGGTGCAATAGCGACAAGTGCATGTAGGATGTCCTCTGACAGCTCATGCTGTAAAGTCACATCTTCGAAAATTTTCGCTAAAAAACCTTGTGAACTAAATAGCGATACGTCTCGATTTAGACAATAGTGCTCCATTAAATAGAAAGCTATAATGTATCCACCTAGTCGATCATACGCTGGGCTTAAGCGATATTCTCCACGACGAACCAGATCTCTGAATATCAAACCTTCTTGAGATAGCAAGTTGACAATATTACTGTCCCAATCTGTCGACTGTGGATTATACTTCCGCAAAAAGTCTGTTTCTAAAACACCTCTACCGTTTGCTTCCCACAGAGCTTCGCCTAAGTAGTAGACTGCGTTTTCTACCTCAGTAATTGTGTATCTGATAGACAGGTTAGTCATTTCAGAGATAGTTTGTCCGATATGTGTGACTTGCTCTTTAAACAATGAGTATATGGATGACGGAAAACTTTGAACCACCACACAAGTCTTCCTTGGGCGATTCATAACTTCACAAAAGATTTTCAAGTTTAAAGGATGACTGAAGAAACTTTGCGGAGCCGCTATTGGATTAGCACTAATCTTATAATATCTAAAGTATGCACCTATAGCTTGGACAGTTACTTCGTCACTAAACCCTTTTAACAGTAACTCAAAGCAATCATTGGGGAGCGCTTGCTGTGCAAACCCTTCTCTTGATGAACTATTAGCTCTGACAGCACCGACATGTTTCCGAGACTGATAACCATCTCGCAATGTACAGACGAGAACTACATTTGGATATCGAGGTAATACAGTCTCTATGCTTGCCAATAAGTTCTTCCATTCTCTTGGGTCTTCAGCCTCATTTAATCCATCAATAACTATTGGAACTCGACAACGATTTCTTTCTCCCGCCGAATCTATAGCTGAAAGCAACAATTCAAACGATCTAACTTCGTTAGAGGCAAAGGACATATTTTGAACCAGAGAATCAAGCGTTCCCCCCTTACGAAGTTTTTTTCCATGAAGAAGTATTCCAGCTAGCCTGTCATCATTTTGGCTTGTAACTTCAGCAGCTAATTGTGTTTTACCTCTGCCAGCTTTACCAATAACAGCTACTAGTTGATGAGAAAACAGTTCTACAGCTTCTGACAACAGCTTTTTGATATCTTTGATAACTGCATTCGCATTGGTCAAATAAAGAGAAAGCGGTAGGTTCTGCCTTCTTGTTAACCTTAGTAACTGACTTATGTTTTTTGTCTGCTCTGAAGATTGAGCAAAGTTCGCAATTCTACCTATTTCTCTGCCTGACACTGTAGACTCAAAGACCTTACAGCTAAATATAACCTGTTTACAAAAGGCTATAAATTCTTCTAGACCAGACGAAAGATCTACATAATCCTTATGCCTCGATAACTCAGAAATAGTTGACAAATAACCGTCTAGTTTAACTTTCGCAGCATATATATCAGACCATGCGCTAGGTTCACCGAGCACTCTTCTTATATCTCTCTCTACGCCCGTAGATTGATGAACTTCATGAATCCAACGATTTCTAATCGGAGCCACTGAATTCGTATGCTGTTCATTTAACATATCTGGTGTTAAAGCCAGCTCTCCAAAATAACTAGCCCTTAACTCTGTTGCTGGGCCTGAGAGATAAGACTCTAAGTCGTTTTCATTCCAAAGATGTAATGTAAAGCCATATTTTGTTTGTAAATCATAGAACCAAGTTTGGTCAGCCTTCGCTAAGGTTTTGTGTGTCCAAAGAATCCATACATTTAAATCTGGTAAGTATTTTTTCGTTGTATCCAGCGAGTGTTTAATCTGGCTCTTTGCCCCGGTAGTTAAGCCACCGTCACTCTTATATTGGAACCATTTGCATTGCCATCCAACCTTTAACCCTTTTGTTCCCAATCTTGGGTCATCACAATCAAGCTCAAGATGGAACTCCACTCCTGGTTGATTTTTTAACTCTTTTATTGGCCCATGATTTCGAAATTGTCGAATGACTATTCCTCTACATAAGCTTTCAAAACTAAATGCATGCGCGTTAGGATGCTCTCCAGCTACATGTTCAAACTTAGCCCAATCAAGCACTAGTTAATCCTCTTTTTTAACTAAATCAGGATAATCGTGTGCTGAAAAGCATTCGACCTTCGCTCCTTCATGAATCAGTAAAGATATGAATACATTCAGGTCGTCATCTGAAGATATGGTTATCTTTGAACCTTTTCTTTCGAGGCGTTGGTCATACATAAATTGCGCTAATTGTTGGGGAGAAAAACAAAACAGATTTTGCTTGCGAAGGAACTCAAGCACTTCATCACCATATCTATCTGCATCCACGTCAAAATTCGATTCATCACTGCATAGAAAAGAACTAATCGTTGATACTAATTGCTCAAAATTTTCAGCCTTTTCTACATCCTTGAACTCACCAACGATTACTAGATTTAAAGAGTGCTCCGCACCGTAGCCCTGCCAAATTTTCATTCTAATTCAACCCTTATAGTATTTGTTAACTGACGATAAGCATTAGTTAGAGAACCACCACCTATAGGAACTCCATTCTTGTCGAACGAACTCAGTTTTAAAACACCTGACGCATCTATATGCGCAAAGCCTTGCAGGTCGCTCTCTTTCTGAAGACCGATAGCAGTGACAAATTGATTTTTGTAATCAGAGCTTATAGATACCCTCATACTTTTTGTGGTTTTTCTTCGACTGTCGACAATTTCTTTTAATTTACTTAGTGTTACATCATCGATTTTTTTACCAAACCCCACAGGTACCTCTGGTAAAATCAGAAACTCATCAGCACCTAGCTCCTTGCACAGTTCCAAGGCATTTGGTAGGTCGTCAATAGTTTTGCTGTTAACTACGTAATTTATCCCAAATGGGAGACGCCCTTTAAATAATTCTAAATTGCTTAACAGCTGCTTAAATGGTCTCTTCCTTATAGACTCATAATTACTATAAGTTCCATCCATACTTACTCTAATAAAGTTCACATGACTTTTTAGCTGAGATATTAGTTCAGGAGTTAAACTATGACCATGCGTCGTAAAGCTAATTGCTAGCTTGGTTTCTTCTTGTCCAAACTGGCAAAGTTCAACCAAGTCTTCATGCAATGTTGGCTCACCTCCACCAAAGCCGATACCAAACACACCCATACTATCCATTTCAAGCAACCAATCTTTTACTCTACTTTTATCCAGAGTTGAACGATGCTTTGGCGCATAACAATGCGCACACCTCAAGTCACAGTTATTAGTAAGTGCGATAGAAACCTGCCTAGGACTAAGAGTCCAATCGGACTCAGGTGGGATTTCATCATCTAGAAGTATGTTAAGCCCATTTTGGCGGCTAAATAAGTGGACACCATCAGGCCCCTTTCTAATTTTGAACTCGTTGTGTTGGGTAACGCCATTTTTATTCTTTATATACAAAGTTTATTCAATACCTTAAATGGTTAGATCGCAGTGCAATATCAGCACAAGATGAAACTAATAACTAAAGGGTTACTCTTAGTCACTTCAAACATGCCAACCCTACCTATAAAATTCACTCCTACAGATGGCGAGTACATTGAATTGCCACCAAATCCATAGGCACTTTGTGACATAAGAAAAAATAGGTCAAATAACCTCGCTTAGAAATGAGGTACAGAACAGCTCTAGCTTAGAATGGGGCATTTTTGAGTTACCCGATTGCAGTATGTCGTCAGCGAAGGCAGCACATCATTTTTGTTTGCTTGCCTTTGTTATCAGCTGAAACTCCATACCAGTGCGTTTAGTGTTACGGGTTCTATAGCGCGTTGGATATTTATCAAAAAAGTCAGATAACTTCTTCAACCCGTAGTTTCGAGGGTCAAAATCTGGCTTCAGTCTCTTTAAGTACTTGCCTATTTCACCTAGTTTTGCCCAGCCCGATTCATCTCGATAGTTCTGCCAAGCTTGATGCATTAATCGCCATAATTCGCGTTCTGAGTCTTGATTAGAGCTTGGTTGTGCCTCCCCAAGATCAACATCAGCGTTTAAGTTCTCTATCGCTACAAAGTCATCACAAGCGTTTTTAAACGAAGTCGGAGTCATCGCTTTTCCTACACCGATGACGTGTATCTCCGACTCTCTTAATCTCGTAGCAAGACTTGTAAAGTCACTATCACTGGATATCAAAGCAAAAGCATCAAACCTTTGGCTGTACAAGAGATCCATTGCATCAATAATCATTAAAGAGTCTGTCGAGTTTTTTCCAGATATAGGCAAATTGCTGCTTAGCTTGAATCGCTAACTCATTCAAAGGCTGCTTCCAGTTTTTTAGTTGTTCAGCAGAAAAATCGCCATATGCACGTTTAACGATGATCTGCCCAAAACTAGAAAGCTCTTCAATAATCAGGTTTAGCTTTGAGTGTGGAGTGTTTTCTGAATCAATTAATACAGCGATTTTTCTGTTACCCATAATCCGTGCGTGACCATCCTTTATGTAGTTAGTTGCACTATCCAATTTTATTCCTTCCAAGGTTATTGTTCGCGCTCAAAAACAGTTACTAAGGTGCGACGCCCATTATCGTTAACAATAAGGTATGTGAATTTGGAAGTTGGATGCCCCCAAGCTTCTACATTGTCGGCAGTACCGTATTTTTTCGCTTTATGGGCCAAAACATTTGCAGGCAAATTTCGAATTCTCAACTCAGGATGTTTAAGTCGATTGACTAAACTCGCCCAGGGCTTTTTGGGATCTCCAGTGCTCAATCGCTCTTTATACTGTTCAACAGCGTGAGCGGTAACATAAACGGTCCCCATTGCTGGTGTTTCAACGGCATCATGCGTATTTGCATATTCCTGGCGATTTGCATCTAAGAGCACTGTTACACATGATTTTGGGTCGGCCATGAACTCACGACTTTGTGATACCTCTATTTGCACTCCAGCCATTCGGTTTTGAAGAAATGCTGCAAACTTTTGTGCATGTTTTTTCGTAGATTTACCACGGGCAAGCTTTTTGATTGCTCCCTTTGACACAACGAGTTTGTAGCCAGAACCAGAACCCGGCTCTCGACCCATTACTTTTTCTTCAAAGAGTAGGTATTGAATGGCTGATAATTCTGAAATCAAATCAGAATCTTCATGGGAAAAGTCGATTTTTACATCAAGAATTCCACTGCGTTTAGTGCCCACACGCCAGAATACTCGGCTCGTTTGGTCATCTAGTTTTTCAGAAAGAGTGGTTAGAATCATCATAGTCTTATCTCCGGTATTTAAGATCCCTTCCGGCATCGCCGTAAGGACCTCATTTAGTTAATATTCATACTTACTTTATCATGCTTTTTGAAAACGCAACCCCTCCCCTCCACTTTCACATGTGAAAGTCTAAGTAGAAATCCAGCTAGTACGCCCAACTGTCAAAATCTGTATGGGTGAGAATTTCACCGTCTTTGGCCGGACGAACATAAACACTTCCATAACCCCCTTCTGTTCCAATCGCGTAACACGCAATAGAAAATGCAATTTGAGGGTTAGGTATAGTGGCAACTATTTCTTCATTGATTGTTACGACAGAACAATGACCCGTGTACGAATCTGGCAACTCAGAAATTGCGGTTGCTGCATCGAGCGTTTCACTTCCATCCGATATCAGAATGCTCATATTTAGCTACCAAACTGTACTAAAATCCAAAGAAACTACCACCACCAGCAAGTCCTGCCGAATCGCCAACAACAGCAGCATAAATGGCAGCAGCTATTGCCGCAACGATGACAAACTTAACGATGGCAAAGCCAAAAGAGAACAGCCTCCATATTAAAAAGAACCCAATCACAGCAGCAATCCAGCGCCAATCAAAGGGTATATCACCTAAAGAACTATCAAGGGCTCTCTGAACTTCATATAGCCAGCCGTTTATCATATCCATAAGATCAATCTCCAGAGCATCATGCTCTTAGTGTACCGACATGACATTTTTTTAAGAGATGAGAACTTGCCCTTTTTTGTGCAAATTGAGGGACATGACAAAGAGCTACTTAGTAAAAGAGTGATCTGCTTTAGGATGGCAATCCTATTTGTGGTAAGTTGTGTTAAATTATCTACCACAATTCTATTTTGTGGTATCATTGATAACACAATTTACCAAAGGAGCACGACAATGGATATCTGGCACTATCCTCGTACACAGCTTGCTACGTTTATCCTTAACGGGATGGACAAAGGTCTTCTTCAACGTGTTTCAATCTTCGCTCCACGTAAGCGAGGAAAAACTCAATTCATTCAAAAAGATATCATTCCTATGGCTCGTGAACTTGGTGTCTTACCTATCTATGTAGATTTTTGGATGCAAAAAGACGACCCAGAAGGCATCTTCATTAAATCCGTCATTGATGCTTGTGAAAGGAATGAAGGATTTCTACATAAGCTTGGCAAAGCTCTCAACTTCAAAAAGTTAGGTTTTAGTGCAGCTGGTGGCAAAGTTGAAGTAGAGCGTTCTCAGGGAGAACTGAGAGCTGACTTGTTCGCTGTATTTCAACGCTTAAACGAGCTGGATATGCCTGTTTTACTGTTGCTTGACGAAGTTCAACATTTGGCTACTCGCAAAGAATTTGACTCGTTTACGGCAGCTCTACGCAGTTTTGTAGTGAACAGAGAGGATAACAACGTCAAATGCATCTTCACAGGTTCAAGTAGAGAGGGGTTAAGTCGCTTATTCAAAGACAACAAGGCTCCATTCTACAACTCCAGCCAAACCCAGATATTTGAAGAGCTGGATATGGATTTCGTTGAATTCGAGTTGGCCGCATTCAAAAATGTCACTGGTGGTGTCGAACTCGACAAACACAAAGCCCTAGAAATCTTAATCAAACAAAATCGCGCTCCCGCTCGGTTTGTTGAAATGTTAAAGAATATGGCCCTGAACATGGTTCATGACCTAGATATTGGTGTCCATCGTTATGACGTTGATCGTATCGAGTCAGAGGACCACTTTTCAAAAACATACGAACAACTGAAACCTATCGAAGTGGCGATCCTAAAGCTTGTTGCTGCCAATGAGTCAAAAGGTCTTTATACCAAAGCAGGACTAGACAAAGTAAAAGCTTTCACTGGCGACCCAGAAACAGACGTTACAAAATGGTCGGTGAAAAATGCAGTCACACGATTGAAGTCGCTTGAGCTAATTTACAGCCCAGAGCGTGGGAAGTTGGAAATTGAGAACCACGATTTTCGTGATTATATTCTTGAAAAATAAGTGCCTTTCGGCATGTTAAGACTATTAGCCCATGCTTCATGCGTGGGTTTTGTTTATGAGTTGTACTTCTATATTCTCAAACCCCATGTCTCTAACCTGATTTACCAGGATATCAAGCCTCCACACTCTCAAGTCACTGGTTCTTCCATGTCTAATTGCATACGCGATTCCTTTACCACTATCAATCCCAACCAAATGAAACTTGTTAGGATGCAGTTTAGATTCCTGCGCAATTAGTTTGGTCATTGTTCGAGTCTCCGCGAGACGGCGGAACTCACCTTCTTTTACTTGATGAAAAACGACTCCAGACATACATATCACCATTATGTTGACTACATATGCTCATTATGTCGATTTAAAGGGGGAAATCAAAGAGGTTTTATTGCTGGGGCACGATAAGTAATAAGCTGAGGTTCGAAGCAGAAACGCCATCAGCCAGGTCAGTGATGTAATTTTGCACAAACTTTAACTAATTGTCCAAAGTCTCAAACACATCCCCCAGCAATATAGCACAATTAGTTCAACTGACAATATTAGCCCCTACCAGTTGAAGCGTGTCAGTGAGGGAACCACCACTAGCATCAAGCCCTAAGCGGTCAACGGTTTCACTACTAACAAGAGCTTGTACAACATTGGCAAAGTCGCGTGAGCTTAATTGTTCAATACTAAGCTTTGTCTTACAGCTACTTTCCACTGCGGCCTTGTATTGAATGGTGTATTTCGCGTTAACTGGGGCCATAGAGTGCATCGCCATTAGATACGCATCAACTTCTGTTTTAGGGAAAACATCCGCTTGAGCTGAAAATGCAGTTAACGTCGCTAGCAGTAGTCCAATTTTCTTCATCATTCTTGTTCCTGTTACATTGTTCAAAGTGGCATTATTTACTCGACTGATTTTCAAGCTAAATATTACATTCAGTCAAGCACTTATCACTTTTCGAACATGGGTAGTAATTCCTGAACGCTTTTTTCACAAGCGGCTTGTCTACGGCCACTTTCGTAAAAGTAAGCCCATAGACTTTGTGGCATCCCCTCAAGAAACTCGATAGGAAAAGGATTAGGTGTTTTAGCCCAATAGTTTTGCTTCTGGTCAGAATAACCTTGTCGTTGCGCATCTTGCTGAAATAACGTGTACAACGCTTTTAGTTCATCATCATTATAGAAACAATGATAATTACCACCAACTAGTTGGTTAGTCCCTAGTTCTATCCATAGAGGATACCGGGAAGAACTACCGAAACAAATTAACTGATACTGTGGCTTCGATTGTCTTACCTCATCTTCACAAAGCTCTACTTTGCTGGTGGTAAATGTGTCTTTCCCTATTAAAAATGGATTGTATTGATACTGACTAGCCATTTTATCTCCTTGATATTCATATTCGCGCTGGGTTTGCCCGGTTCCGGCATCCACCTCAGCCAATAACTCGCCATCGAGGCCGTAAACATAAAGCACATCCACGCCACCAGCTGACTTCCTCACTCGTTGATGAGCACTGTTATAGTGATAGATTGATGTTTCGCCATTGACCGTAGCCTCAGTCAATCTATTGAAAGCATCATAGACAAAGACATCCGTTCCTCGGCCAATCGTGTTTCCGTTTGCATCATAGCTGTAGGTGATCGAGCCAATACTTGTTTTGGTTAGGCGATTGCTATTGAACACAATGCTGTACGAATCTTTCACGCCGTCGCGGTAGATAGCCGTCCGGTTGCCGTTGTAGTTGTAGGTGTACTCTCGGGTCCCGTAACCACCAGTAGCCTCAATCAAGCGGCTCAGCTTGTCGTAATTGAAAGTTTGGCTATAGCTACTATCCATTAAGTCTGTAATTGAATCGACATTGCTATTGGCCGTATAGAGATAACTGCGGTGCATTGCACCAGCAACCTGTACAGACTCCAATTGATAGTTCATGTCGTAATGGCGCTCTTCCCAAAGCCCATTTCCATGAGTCAGATCAGTTACAGGCCCAAAAGGTTTCCGTACCAAGTCAGAGACTAATGTTCTGCTGTTAACACCATTCTTCAATGTAACGCCAATGACCTCACCAGCTACATTTCGCTGATATACCGCTTTGCGGCCACTCGGGTACTCGATACTCACCAACTGCCCTGCACCATCATAGGTGTAATTGGTTAACAAGGTGCGGCCATCCACAATTAGTTCTTGGCTGGCTATCTCACCACTGGCTGTGTAACTGTATTTTGATACGCCAGAAGCGTCTGTAATGGAAGTAAGCTGCCCTACCCCATACAGCGCTTCTGGCTCATCGTAGCGGAATGTCACACTAGCATTAGGTTGACCATCCACAGTGATTGAAGAAAGGCGATTAAGCGCGTCGTAGTGATAAGTGAAAACCTGACCTTTGGCATCTGTTTTACCGATCAGGTTTCCAGCCTTGTCATAAGTGTAATGAGCCGTGCCTGTGTCTGGGCTTTGTACTGAGAGAACATCGCCATATCCGTTGTATGAATAGTAAGTTCTCCGCCCTCTTGGATCAGTGACTCTCGTTACTAAGGCATTATCGTTATACTGCATTGCAGTGGCGCGGTTAACAGGGTCAATTGATTGGAGCAGGTTGCTAAAACCATCATAGCGGTAGGCATAAGCATTTCCAGAAGGATCAACTTTGCCAGTCAGGTTGGCTGTCTTGTCATAGGAATAGGTATAAACATTGCCCGTTCCATTTGTTGTTGACGAAAGCCAACCATTCAAAGTGTAACTATGCAGTTGCTTCCAGTGAGCAATACCACTGTTATCTTTCAGCTCAACTTGCTCAATATTTCCTAGTAAATCTCGATTAATGCTTTGTCTATTTCCATTTGCATCAATCACGGCCATAAGCTGCTGAGCTGCATCGTACTCATAAGTGAAAGTGCTGTTGGTTGGTAAGGTGATAGATACCAAGAGTCCTGATTCATCGTAAGAGTACAATGTAGTTCCGTCTGGACCAGTAGAAGAAATCAATTGACCTAACGTGTTGTAGTTAAGCGAGTAGCTTACTCCATTGGCATCTGTGACGCTCTGAGCCCTTCCATGAGCATCGTAATTGTCAAATGACACTACGTGCCCAAGAGAGTTGATAACTCGGCTTAGGTTGGCTTGAGCGTCGTATTCAAAGCGCGTTACATCATCAACATCCACCCGAGGACCATCCACTGATTTCAGTTGTCCAGGAACACCGAGAGAGTCTGGATAATATTCAAATGTCCACTGCCTGACATCTGAGTTGGTTCGGTCAATCAATTTAAGCGTTAACAGCCGCTGGTGGTCGTCATAGGTAAATTCTTGGACCAAGTATGACGATGTAATTTTGGTTGGTTTTGGGAACTCTGAATGCCATTGTGTTGTGATCGTATCACCAGTCGAGCTTGTCCTCGAAATTTCAAGTCCTCTTTGGTCATATTGGTAAGAGAATGATTGGCCTTCTTCATTGATAATAGACTTCAACTCACCGTTGGCATCGTAGCCAAACGACTTCGTACCACCAGCAAAACCAGTACATGCAGCACCCTGTATACTGTCAGGCTTTAGTTTTCCGTTATAACGACTAAACAGATAATGTTGTTCGTGACCTAGAGCATTCGTTACCGTAACCGAGCCATCAGGGTTGTATGTAACACTTGTCCTATCAACACCACTGCTATGTTCGCTAAGAACAGCGCGACCCGAAGGATCATAAGACCACGTAGCAAATCTGCTTCCCTTTTCATCCGTAAGGCCAGTCAAAAGGCTTGGGTTTAAACTGTCTTCATAGTGGTAACGTCGCTGATTGGCATCCGGTTTATGCACTGCAACTAACAATTCATTCGAATAATCGTAAGAGAAGATTTGTCCAGCAGGGTCGATCATCTTTATGATCTTCCCTTGATCATAACTAAACCTTAAAGTCCGGCCAAAACTGTCAGAAACAGAGTCTAACTTACCGTTGGTATAATTCAGATCCAGCTCATTTCCCGATGGATGAACAATACGTATCAACTGACCATTACTATCATATAGTTCGACAACACCATCAGCTCTCTGATATCTCCAACCAGAATCTTTGTATAACCGATCATCACTTTTCCATGTTGTCATCCAAACCGCATTTGTCCGGTAGAATGCTAACTCTTTCCCATCTGGCCGATGCAAGACAACCATATTCTCTCCGTGACTTTCTTTGTCAAAAATCACTTTGTTTGAATAGTTGTGGCTCCATCCAATACCAACATCGCTTTGTTTACCACTCAACGCTAACTGGCTGTTGTAATGTCTTGTGAATACAAGAGGCTCCATACCAGCGCTTACATAATCGGTTTCTTGCTGATATTTATTACCAGTAGCTAGGTTGATAGGGTTTCCAACGCACAATTCTGTCTCTGGTTTACCAAGATCTCTATTGAGAAGTGGAGAATCAGTCATCTCCCCAGGAATTATGAATTTTGTCAGTGTAGTTCCAGAGAGAGCTCCAAAGTAACAAGTGTCAGGGTCATAACTACCTGGAGCATCACTACGATGCATACACAGCCATGAGATTAGTCTTCCATCACTATACGTTTCACTCGGGTATAGCTTTTCACTCACATAGCTGTGTGTGCTTGCGAGCTCGTTAATTCTATAGTCCCTTAAAAATTCATGCGCTTGCTCTGGGAGATCAAATCTCATTGCATCAATTTCTGAACTACCACTGGCATTGATACGCCACTGAGCAGAAACAGCACTAGGAACTATAAGTGCTAACAAACAAGCTCTTGCAATTAAGTTAGTATGAAAATGATCCACTGGTTTCTAAAGTCCATTAATTACCTTCTACACGGACTCTATTATCAACTTAATCAAAGAGATTAACTTCATGCTTAACTGCCCTATACGGGCGCATACAGACATGAAACAATGGCTAATATGGAAGCGGGTTTTAATTGAATCGCTCGACTTTGTTTTACTGCTCATAGCAGTGAAACGAAGTTGAGTGATCAGCGAAGCCGCATCAGCGGTGAACGCTACTGATCATATATAGATCCATAGGATCATAAGATCATGCAGCGTGTTAGGTAGCTTAATATCAGGAAATTTCCTAACTTTAAGCTTTGTTTCTGTAAGCTAAAGCTTAATATTAGGAAATTGAAGCTTAATATTAGGAAGTTCATCTCTATCACATAGCTTAATATTAGGAAACACACCTATATCTAAGCTTAAAATGAGGAAACGCCTTAATCCGTATATATAGCTTAATTTTAGGAAAAAGGCGTTAAGCAATAGCTTAATTTAAGGAATTGGATTACTTGGAGGACTTACCAGTACGAAGTTCGGAGAGCTCTGATGCCATGCCACCACCAAATGGGCCATGACTGGTTTGTTGGGCCAAGCGCTTCGATTCCTCAGATAGAAGGGAGTCATCTCTGTGTATCAATCCTGGCTCTTCTGAAAGACGCGATAACCGTCTTTTAACTGGTTTATCTGCTCCTGGCTTTTTCTCATTATCACTATCACCGTCTAATTGATCATTTCTAAGTTGGATAACGACTTCTTGATCAACGTGCAATAGTGAATTGTTACTCCAGTGCAGCCTTATCGGTTTTCTCCACTGCTGGTCAAAAGGCACATAGTTAGCTTTGATATGACGCAAACGAGTCTCTTGTACCGTTCCATCTTTCTTGTCTATCAACTGATCTAAATACAGATGAAGTTTTGACTTTGAGAGAGTGGAAGATAAACCAGAGCCAGAGACGCTGTTGATTATCTCCTTTCCTCTGCTCACATCTTTTGTCGGATGGTGAACAACAAGAACCGCGACATTCGCTTCATTGGCAAGCCTCTCCAAAGCAATTCTGATGTAATAGTCATCATCTACTACGTCAGCTGAGCCAATTGCATCACGCAATGTATCTATAACTACCAAGTCGTACCCTTTGGCCGTGGCAATAAGTTTTTCCAGTGCACTGGATGCTTCTTCCCACTCTTTAGTATGTTTAGATGAGCCTGAACTACAAATTGGATCAGAATGCTTGTATATCCCAATGCTCGATTTTAATCGGTCTTTGATGCTGGTGGAGAACTCAGTCAAATGTGCTTTGATACGCGGAAGTGTTCCGGGCAAGGAATCTTCGATCGGCCATATCAAAGTTCTAAGCACTTTGTTTTCCTCATCCCGTACACCAATTAATGGGTACTCTGGCAAAGCCATCTCATAAGCTATTGATAAAGACAAATAGCTCTTACCAGAATCAGGTGGAGCGATCAGAAATCCGACACTGCCTCGAAACAAACCTTTCAAAATCTGTTCTTTGTTGGAATTGGCTAAACTTTCATTAATGTCTTCTTCGCTTAGAGCGATAACATCCTCATTGTGGAGTGTTGTTGTCATGTCGTTACCTCTTCTTTCTCTTCATCGCCCAGGTACAACAGCATAATATCTTGCTTACCATCGTCACGTACTTTCTCTTGGAGTAGCAATCGGAAATCTCGCAATAACACATCCTTTTTCAAAATGACTTCGGCCATAGTGTTATTGATATGGCGACTCAGATGCTGTTTAGACACTCTAACCTTGTTGGCATAGTAATCTTTAATAAGGTGACTCAGATACTTACCATGTACATATTCACGCTTATGAGCATCAATATATTTACAGAAGTCAGTAACAGCATGTTTGCCCGTTAGCTGCGGGTAGACTTTTAAAAAACGTTTCCGGCTAATAGCTCCCTCTTGTCGCAAAGACGCAGTGAAAGTCTTATGCACTCCAACTATGAAGTGAGTGATCGTATCTGCCCTGATAGATCCTTTATTTTTAATCCCATCCAGAACCAGCAATGGAATGTAGTTGCTGTCCACCAGCTTCATTCGCGTGTGGTAGTGAGGTAGCGTTTCACCATCCTTCTCGTAATCCAAGACCAGTAACATTTGTGATAGCCTTTGAAGTCTTGTCATTACTGTGTTCTTGTTGGCCTTTTGATTTTTCAGGTTCAAGAACTCAAACAGTGTTGTGAAGTCACAAAGGAAGTAGTCGTATACCCCACTAAACATTTTTGTATCGAGAAGGTTGTGGTATTGGTGTGACAACTTATCCAGTTCGACATTAATCTGCGCGAGCTCAATAGCCTGGCGAAGCGTTAAGCCAGATAGGTCTACGTACATCCCCCCTACACTAACGATCCCTTCCAGTAGATGTCTGTCATCGGCCAAGCAGACAGCACTGTATACGTCGATTCTAACGGCATCGAATTCACGTTTATTAGTCCCCTTCTTCCAGTATGGCTTTGACAAGCTGGTGGATAGAAGAGGCTTTTGTGCCAGTAGCTGTTGCTCAAGTTCAGCCTTGTTACCACTGATCCTTGTAATTAAGTCTCGCGGAATTCTACCTGGCAAAAAGATGCAATCCATTAACGTAGTAGTCGATGGCCTGCTGCCAAATGCCTCGTTGACTATCTCAGCAGGGAAATACCCTTCTAAATTGTCTGTGTTACTACTCATTTTTTAATACCGTAATGTTTTTTTGAAGCATACCACATACCTTAAAAAGAGGAAAACAAGCCAAATAGATGTGATTTATACCTTAAAAAAGGACAATAGAACGCTTTACATTTCACGTTATAGCTTAATTTTAGGAAATGTTCGACCATACCTTAATTTTAGGAAAAGCCAGATCACGCTCTTAGGCATTGCTACATAAGACTTTCACATGTGAAAGTGGGCTAAGCGTGTTTCTGGGTCACGGTTGCATTTTTTAATTCCATGATATTATGGAAGTGTAAGTTGAATTGAATGAGGGCTTGACGGTGATGCCGAGATAGCTTTCCAGAGTCAATTAAGGAGACGAAAAATGAGACACATACTTAACCTAGTTGCTTTAGCAGTGATTCTTCTTGGCGTTGCTATGATTGAAACTAACGATAATCAATGGGGTTTGGCTGTAATCAGCGTAGCGGTTGTTTTCTGGTTGATGCCTCTGCTTAGGCTTGTTCATAAAAATGCAGTAGTAATGGTCGTCTTTTGGTCTGGCGTAGCTTACTTTTCATGGCAGGTTGCCGTAGTTGCTCTTTTGGCGTTTGTTGTTTTTTCGGCCACAGCTTCAATCAAGCGCGTTCCAAATACTCCTGCTATTAAAAAGCAACGGTTTATAGTTAATCCTTCTTCTGGTCTGGTGATGAAGAACAAACACTTTGATATCGCTGGCAATGGATTTGCCATTCTCTAGGAGCCATCCTTGCCTCCTAGAGCCCTTAGCAATCTACTTCCACTGAGCCGAGATTGGCAATCTCAATTCTCGTATGACTTTTCCCGTTTGCACTAACAGCTGATATGAGTATATGAGCTGACAATTCAGCTGACTCGTCCATAGTTAAGCCTTGCTCAATACAACTCTGAATGAACATTTCCGCAAGCTCTTTCTTTTTAGGGTCCATTCTATTTGTTCTCCGTGATAGTAATTGCCATAGTTAGATGCTGATTTTCGCTCTCTGGCGCACCTTTTTTAAAAGGAATGATATAGCCGGATTCTGGAAAACCTTCGGCTACCGTGTAAACAGTATCGCTCCCCTCTTCTGTTGGCTTTTGGGCAAATAAAGCTAAAGCTTGCCCTTGATGCTCTTCGTTTAGTAGCCAGAAGGATTGGTTTTCATGTGTGTGTAGCTCTCCATTTGGATGACGCACAAGATATTGTTCAGAGCCATATGCGTCACGCTTCTCTCGTACTTGAACGATATAACCAACAGCATGGTCGAAATCATACTCACTACACATATGTACGACAGGCCCTTTGCTGAACCTGTCGAACATCCTGGTTATTGCACCAACGGCTTAGTCCTGCTTTATCACATTGCTCTGGCATTCTTGCTATCCCAGATTTTTTTGATGTTGCAGAGTATTGAAACGCAACTTGCTTTTAACCAAGCAAAATGTGGCACCTAAGATGGTGCTTGCGGCTAAATAAGCAACGGAGATAAGCGTGATGCGATCCCAATCTAAAGGTGAAGTAGAACCAGTAAAATGGGTTACAGCAGCAAACTCCAGAGCCAGGACTAAAATACAAAGCATGGATACAACCAGTGTGCTTGGTGTGTTTGAAGGTTTGTTCATAATGTACTCTCCAGTAATCACGAGTTTATTTAACACTTCGACCGACACAGGCCAAAGCAGGATTCATCCAAAAGCCAGCAAACGAGCTAAACAACTCAGCTTGTGTTCGCACGTACTCTAAAATTAAGTCACATGCAACCCAACGTCGCCCCGCTCTCTCCGCTGCCAGTCCGGTTTTATTGCTACCAGAAAAGAGATCAACCACCAGCTCATCTTCATTGGTTAGGAACTCAATAGCGAATGATGGAATGTCTGTAGGAAACATTGCAGGGTGTGGTGGTAAACCCAATTCCTTGGCTATCTTCCTTACTGCTGATGTATCAGCACAACGATGACCTCGTTGGATTATGTTTTTAGGGATCTTGCCTTGCGTTTTATTGGAAAAGGCATTCCCTCTTAATCGGTAAGCACCATCACCGTAAGTAGCGATACGACTATCGCCCCCTTGTTCGAGTAATTTCTTATGTTGCTCAGTGTGCTCTACCAAAACTCTTCGGTTATCAGAGCGAACTCGGTCTGGATCGTTCGTAAACCAGTAAACAGGTTCCCACGCGGAACAAAGCTGCATACGGTTAACGCAAGCCCATTGGGTTGGAGCTGGTGGCTTGGATGTGTTTATCCAGGGCCAACGGTCCATTAATGAAAGCCCTAATCGATCATTTAGAGCTAAGACCATACGTTCAAGGTAAGTTGAACGCGAAGGGCGTTTACTTTCAAAAATGTCGTTACTCACGTTGAGTACCACAGAACCCCCTGGCACCAAGTTTTCTACAATTGGTTCCAAAGACTCGGTGATAAAGTCCACCCATGCCTGTTCACTAACATTCCCATACCCGCGCTCGATTTTTAAAGGATACGGAGGGGATGTCACACAAAGGTGGATCGGTTCTCCAAGCTCTGTGAATACCTTTTTGCTATTTCCCCAAATAGCGATGCCTAGATTTGTTGAATATGCGACAAGCTTTACTTCGCCCATTGCTTCATGAAGCCCTTTTTTATTTTTGTTTGCCAGCTTCTATACGCCACGCTCACCGTCCACTTTTTGGATGATATTCATGGACTTTAATGTTTGCTGAAACCAACGAATTTTTCTTTTGATAGGGCTGTGTTGTGCCTTGGCTTTGCCGATTTCGGCTTTAGTATTGATTTCAGCCTCTGATAGCCCGGCTATACTTGCTACCTTCGCATATAGCTCGGCATTGGTCATTGGACCATCAGCTTGTGCATAAGCTTCTTCCACATGGAAAAGCTCCAGCTGCCCCTGCATGTTTGGTTTCATTTATGCTCCAGACCAATATTAATAATTCATAGAATCATTTTATAGTTCTTTAAATGAAATGGCAATATCTAAATCCTGTAGAGATGTCGGTATATCTCTTCGATGGAATTGAACTAATTGGATAATGGGAGCTCTTTAAAGTGATTCATTGTTGAGTTTATGGCGACTTAGCTAGGGTAACGTTTTGTAAAATATGAGATTCCTGCCAACTTATGCCACAGACTTTCACATGTGAAAGTGCGAGTTGGATCTTCTTTATCTATAATGAGATCCTTGCGATGTTCTGACAGAACATTTTATGTTCATTGATAAGATCTACTATATTAACTATTACTTATCGTGAACCTTTGAAAGCAACTTATTTATTGGGTAAATATTAGTGTTTAAATTAAATACACTGCACGAAGCTGTGCCTGGCGTGGATCTAGATAGCCTGCCAGACATTAAAGCAGTAATAGGCCAAGCAGAACCGCTTGAAGCAAGTATGATGACGGTAATTGCATATCGTGAAATGCATAACGCCAACATTTTGAACCTTAGTGAGCGAGAGCGATTTTTTTTGAGTATGTCTTTGATGAAATGCTTTGTGGAGAAAGGGCTTCTATCGTCAGGTGATATGATGAAGTACCGACTTTCACATGTGAAAGTCGGCTGAGGATTTAGTGGATTTGTGTCGGTTGCTGGCACATTGGACAAACGTTACCGCGATAGTTAGGCAATACCAAAACTCTACTTGCCACGTTAACTAAGATTTTGTAGAGCAACATTCTCGCCGTTACCAAACCAACTGCAAAACACCCACCGTAACCAACAACTCTATTTTGAGCAGCTTTTAAGTACTCTTGCCCTATGAGTTCTTCTGCGTTCTCGTAGTTTGTAAGTTCGGTCATAGTTGTTAGATAGACACCTCTAATCTCTTGGGCAAGGAATGCCGCAACACAAAAGATAATGATGGTACACAGTATTCTTACATGGGTTAAGCGGGATATCCCCGCTTTAAACTCATAGTAGATATTGAATACAAGGGAGAACATAAGAGCAAAAAGTAGTGGCTCTGGAAGCGTCAGCTGGTGGAGGTATATCCGGATCAGGCCGATATAGACAAAAATACCAAATACATTCAAAGCCAATGTGCTTACATCCCTACCCAGTTGGTTGTTAATGGATAGTTTCACTTTTTACGTCTCCATTCCCAAGGTGGCATTCTTTCTGCCTCCGGCAATGCCCATAAGCCTACACCATTCTGTTTTGCCTCTTGCTCGTAAGAAAACAGTTCAGTGCTTTTTGCATACCGCCTGTATACCCATGCGTTACCCGTTTTTACCAGTTGTCCGTTTACCCACAAATCATCGACGTAGATATGACCAACAATGCGGCCATAACGATCAACGTCGGTTTGTTCTACACGAACGACTTTCCCACCCACTATAGAAAGAAGGGCTTGTTTTGCTTTCTTTCCCCAGGGTTGTTTCGACTCGGGTGTGTCGATTTCTGCAAGTCTAATACGGTGTTCTTTTTTACCATCGGTACACTGATAGGTGCCAGTGCATGAGGCATCTGTGAGGACTTTTATAGTGTCACCATCGCTGACTCGTACCACCTTCCCATAAAAGGTTTCAGCCATAATTGGTGCATTAAAAACGAAGTAGAGAAGGGTGGTAGTTAGAATTTTTTTAAGCATGATTAATTCCTTACTGTTGTCCTGATAGAGCATTCCACATTTGTTTGTGTAATGCCGAAATAGCGGTATAGGCCCCTTTCATTTCTGGTCGCTCCAGTTCCTTCAAGAACCAAAGAGACCCTAAGAGAATCGCTAAACATCCACCAGCCAGCATTAGATCATTGAACGTCATGAATAGGCTGTACCCAGACAAGCAGACATTGCACAGCATCCAAATTTTAGTGAAGAGCAATCCAGTTGAGTGATAGGTTACAAGCAAGTACGAAATGAAAGATGCGCATACTAGAACTAAAATTGGACCTCCCAACCACGTCGTCCATGTTTGAGTACCAAGAGGCGAGGGTAGTTCTAGTAACCATACTCCAGCACTCCAAATTACAGCTGATGCCATCATGTAGGCTGCTGCCATTTTTATCATCATTTGTGGTTTCATAACACTCCTTACCTATTCCACTTTCACATGTGAAAGTTGTTTTTAGGTTGTTTTTTCATTTAATTCCGATCCATAGCTGTGACGGATACTGTCATCGTTGAACCAGAAGCCCTTTTTGGATGGGGACTTAGTAGTCTCCAATCAAAAAGGCCCCAATTACTGGGGCCGCTTTCACATGTGAAAGTCAATTTGTGCTGATAGAGATAAATACTGACTTTGTGCCATTTACATCTTTCAGCCATGACATTGCACCATAATCTCCATCGACCATCGCGCTGTACCGTTCCCGCACACCTAGACCACACAAGAGGTCATCAATCGCTGTTGTTGGGTCACAGGATGGACGATATGTTTCTTGCCAATGGATATCTCCAGATTCGATGTATGCCTCTTTGATATGGAAGTACTCGCCATTCCAAGTTGTATATAACTTGTCGTCATTTCCAGAAAACAAACGTGGATATATAGCACCGTTTGAATTGAGCTCTGTGACGTTACTTGCTATGGATTGTTCTAATGTGGCAAACATTAGCTTCTCTGTTCTGATGGTATTGCCAACAACATTGTCGCGTTGACGCCACACAGCATGAACATCTCCATTGGTACTGGTTAAGCTAGCTTGCCCTGCATCGGCACTTATATTGGGAATGCCTGAGATAGGAGAGTAACCATTGTTGTCATTACGCCATGTTACGCCGATTAGGTCAGAAGAACCCGACCCTCGGCTTTCAGACCATAGCGCATAGCTAGTAAGGTTAGTGTTGATAGATGCTAAACCACTCTTGACTCCATCATCATCAATAACGCTGCGTTCCACTACAGGCGTATTGAATGGACCAAGTTTGACGGTATGTTTGGCTAGGACATCATTTTCATCATCAGCGCCCTTTTCGATACTTAGGATTTCAAGTACGCCAGGAGAAGTTTCTACTGAATGTATCGAGATAGCACTTTTAACTTCACCGTCACTGTTTGTTTTTATATTTCTCGAAAGTTCTGTCGTTGCAATGATATTGGCTTTTGTGCCGTCGTTGCTTAACCAGGCTATTGCCAATGCATTTGTATCGGAGCCAAAAATCGGAGTTTGCCAGATAACGATGCTTTGTCCTGACGGGTCAGTGAAGAGAGTGTTGTCGGTGATTTTTACTCGACTTTCCTCATTCGTAGCTGCCGCGTCAGTCATAAGTACATGATCAACTTCTAATGGTGGGGACCATTCTTGTGTTGTTGCGTCGTAATAGGAAACGTTCAGTTTCTGGTTGTTACTATTGTCTCTCTGTACCCATGTAATATAGGCATTACCATGATTTGAAAGGCTCATTTGAACAGAGCTCTTATAGTGGTTTTCATCGACAATGAATGGTTGCCAGTCTGATCTTAGTATTTCACCAATATCGGCACTTATCTTGACTTTGTTAGGTACATTGCCATTCGCATAGTCTTCGATAGGGGCTACAGAAGCATATAGCTCATCCGGTTTGTCATTGTTGGCTTCTTCGACCCAGGCACTGTATAGAACAGCCGAACCATTTTCGTTTTGTAGCTGGATGACAGGAAGTGTTGCATCTCTTGTTGGAGAGCTCAGTAACACTTCTTTTTGCCATTCTCGCTTAGCGACCGTTGTTGTTTCTGTTGAGTTGTCTTGGTTATTGCTTTCACTACCATTGCCATTGGAAGTAGTTCCAGTGCCTCCACTGGAACCACCACATCCTGCCAACACTGATAGTAGAGCAGCTGCTAAAGCTGTTCTTCTTAACATCAATTACATCCTCTGTTGTTAGTTGTTTTCGGATTCAATCATCATTTTTCGAATGATGGCCGCGATAGCTTGTGATGGCTGTGCCCCACGAATAAGCTGAGTTTTCCCAGTTTGGTTATCTACGATGAAAGTCGCTGGTGTACCTGAAATGCCATTTTCAGTAGCTTGCTTCACATCTGCTGCTATTTTCAGGTCGTAACGGCCAGAAGCTAAACACTCTCGAACTAGGGAAGCATCGGCACCAACACTCTCAATAACTTCTGCCAAATTAGGCACTCCACCACCATTGCCTTGTGATTTGGCAAATACTTCGTCTAAGAACACCCAGAATCCACGGTTGCCTTTTTGTTCAGCAACACATTCCGCTGCTAACGCTTCTTTTTCTGCCGCTGGGTTATGAAAACTCAATGGCAGATGTTTCCATTGCCAGTTGATATTCCCGTTACTTGCATCCACCACTTCTTTTGGTGTGTCGTGGAATTTTTTGCAGAACGGACACTCCAGGTCAGAAAATTCCACCAGCGTGAATCGAGCGTTCAGGTTTCCATATATGCGTTTATCGTCAGGCACTTGTTCGGGAGCTGATTCGTATTTTGCGTATTTAGCCTGAATATCCTGTTCGCGTTTCTGTTGAACGAAATGTTCCAGTGCTTTTTGAACTGCATTGTTAAAGCGCTCTTCTGATTTAAAGCGATAGTCACTTTCTAGTTGAGTAATCTTCGACTGGAGAGAATCGCGCTCTTGAATGAGCAACTCTTTGGTCTGGTAAATTTGATATCCCACTGTAGCGACAGACGCTCCCAAAATTAGGGTCATAGCAGCACCAACGGCCAGTAGCTTTTTCTGCATTGGACTGAATGATTTTTGTTGTTGTGGTGTGGTTTGTTCTGACATTACATTTTGTCCTTAGTAAACTTTTACAGTTGCCAATTCATGAATCAGGGTTGAAGCTTCCATTTTTGCGCGTTGTGTTAAGCGCTTAACGATGTCTTCACTTGGTGAGTAATCAACGAGGTTTGTTTCTTCTATAACATTGCGAGAAATAGAGTGTAGGCTTCCTAAACCATCAATTAACCCAATCTCAAGTGCTTGCTCTCCATTCCAGATCAATCCAGAGAACACTTTTGGATCGGCTTTGAGTCGTTCACCACGGCTCTCTTTTACTCGCTCGATGAACTGCTGGTGGGTTTTCGATAGCACTTCCTTCCAGAAGCTAGTTATCTCTTCTGAAAGAGGGGAGAATGGGTCTAACAAAGCTTTGTTTTCACCAGATGTTATAGCTCGTCTTTCAATACCCAATTTTTCCATGAGCCCGGTAAATCCGAAGCCAGAACTGATGACACCAATAGAGCCAACCATACTTGCTTTGTCCGCATAAATTTTGTCTGCGGCCACGGCGATGTAATAGCCACCAGATGCACCGATATCATCAATTACAGCGATAACTTGTTTTTCTGGGTATTCTGCTTTTTGAGCTTGAATCTCTTCGTATATTCGACCTGCTTGCACAGGGCTTCCACCAGGACTGTTTATTCGTAGAACGACAGCTTTTGCATGGGGATTTTTGAAAGCAGCCTGAATGGAAGGTATTAGATGATCTTCATCTGCAAGTGAACCCGCAGCGATTTCTCCTTTGATATTAATGAATGCAACATGTGGAGTGTCAGCTTTGGATGTCTGCCAAGGTAGTCCTCCTGGATTTGAAGCTACGGTTAGAAATGCAACTATCATAAGGACAAAGCCAAGGGAGCGAATCAACTGAATCCCTCTTCGCCATCTTCTGTCTTTTACCTGTTCCTTATGGAGGGTAAAGACCAGATCTTTAATCATGTCTTTTTCCCATGCTTCTGGTTTATTGTTTTCACTCATGTTTATTCCTTAGTTGTGGTTTGTTTTCGACCTGGGTGAGGTGGAACCAGAAACAGCTCCCATTCTTCCTCGGTTAATTTGTTCTCTTTCGCTAATTCAAGTTTGTCGGCTTGTTTTAACCTCTCTGATAACGTGGATTCCGCTAACCCGAAATTAGTAGCGACTGCCGCAACGGAAGGGTATCCCTTGCCATTTATCACAATTTCAACATCGGCTTTTCGATTAGGGGGAATAGCGTTGAGTACCTTTTCCCAGTCCATATCTGAAAGCTCGTTACATCGTGCCTTTTCCAATAATTCTCGATGTCGAAGTCTCTGGTAGAGAGCCGAGTACGTTAAGTTAGCGGCTTCGGCTAGATGGTTTAACGTGGGGTAGGAATCACCTTTATAGGTGATAGGTTTGTTGGCCGCCTTTGGGCCCTTGTTTGGAGCTGGTGGTTCAGATAAGACTGAGTTCCAGTTCTCATCTGTCATAGTGTTGGTTTGGTAGGCTTTTAATAGCCCTTTATCCCTAATCCTTGAATAGAGAGTCCTTTCTGCTTTACCAGTTTGTTGGGCCAGTTCGGTTAAACTAGCGTAGGGTTTTCCTTTGACGTAAATAGGTGAACTCTTTCTTCGCCTTGCTTTACGTTTTTTAGTCTTTTTTTCTGGGCAAAATGTGCCAGCTTCTCTTTGTTCTATGAAGACAGAGCTAGTTTCTGCGTTGAAGAACTCATCCGCTATTCTATTTTTAAGCTCCGTTGCCCTGGCTATGACGACATCAAGCATTCGATCAACAGCCACAGCATTTGCTGCACTATACGGAACCAGCTTTCCTTCGCGGTTGCGTTTAAGGCTAAGTGCTTCTGCTTCTCGGCAAAGCTCTGTACATTGAATAGCGAAATGTCCGGTATCTTTCATTAGGTATGATGAAATGATGCCGCTCATTTTCCTCGTGAATCTTGAAGTCATATATTGAACATGCCCATCCATCAACTCCTGGCTTTCTATACCAAGCTTTCTGGACAGCTCTTCAATATCTTTTTGTTTATAACGGAAAGCCGAGTGTTTTAAGCTTTGTGCATTACGAATAAGCTCTTGACTCGCGCCATGTCTCTCCAAGTCGGATATTAGGAATGGGGCCAATAGATCCATGCGCACTACACTCCAACTCCAATGACCTTCAAGACAAATAGGCATAGCATTGAATAGAAGGGGGTTAGCAGTAGAGATGCCATGACCATACCGAATACTCGTGCTGGCATTTTTTTAGCGTACATAACCATCCAAGGCATCATTGCACATAAGGCAGCGATCATTGCTCCACCAGCGCCAAGCTCAGGGAAAAGCACTGATTGGATAAGGATAAACAGGCATTGAGCATAGCCAGCTTGATTCAATGGCTTGTTACTAAGGTTTTCTTCACTTTTTTCTGGTGTTTGAGTTCTTTCCACATTTCGCTCCTTACGCCAACTCTGGTTCACCGAAGTATTGACGGTATAAGTCGTGATCATTCGCTAACAGACGCTTGACTGTGCTTTCATCAATCTCATTAATTGCCATGATTAGGATTTGGTCTTTCCCAATCACACTCATATCTACAGTGAACCAAGTGCCTCTGACCGATTTAGCAAGAATTTGTAGGTTCCAAGGCACTTTTATCTCGTTGGCCGCAGTGATGTTTGAAACCTTAACAACCGTTGCATCCTTCCCGAGCCAGCGTTTGTTATCAATGACAAGATCCATATTGTCGAACGCTGATTTGGCTGCTTTTTTGCGGATTTCTATGATGGAGTTTGAGCCTCCATTCTTGGCCGCAAGCCAAAGAACTACCCCTAATGCTGTACAGGCGACGATAGGTTTACCTGCAAGACCAGCAATTACTCCGCCGATAGATATCAGCAACATCATTGCTTTATTGATTCTTGTTAATGGCATAAGCCCTCCTTTGCCATGAGAGTAACGGATAAACAGCAAAAGCTTCTCACGGCAACATGCCCAATAAGGGCAACTGAGAACTCAATGAAACAATCCCTCACACGAACAGGACGTCTTTATTAGTCCTTGCCTAATAGCCTGATATTTGTAGTAGAGAGAGACGACTTTTTTTTCATTCAGTAACTTTGTTCTGATGTAACGAACCTTGTTCTTTCCGTCGGGCTGTGGGACAACCGTTCTAACGTACCCGTAATCGGATACCTCTAAGTTGTATTGATTTTTAAGAATCACTCGGTATACAGATAGCTGGATTACATCCGATTCAAAGATCCTGTTATCTTTCCTTAACTTGGTATCCAGAGGGATAAGGACTTTCTTTTTTGATAAAAAAACCTGATCAACTCTTCCATGCAGAGGTACAGGTAGTGTTGTTGCCACATCTTCTTCACAAAGAAACAGAGTTGCGTTTCTCAACTCTTTTGGCATGTTTTCTTCACTCCACCAGCTGAGCACCTCATGCAAATGCTTTTTCCGCCATAGGTCTACTTTGGCAATTAGAAATGGAGCGACAATCAGTGAAACTAACAACAAGACTATATTCATAAGATACTCTCGATTACTTTATAGTATCATTATATAGCCCCTTAAATATTTGTCACGTAGCCACTTAGGAAGTACTAAGCATTTAGGTTCGGTATGAGGGAAGGGGTAGCGTGAAAGACTTTTAGGGCAGGGAAGAGCCCCGTGTAGAAGGGGCTATTGCAGCTGGTGGAGCACTAGTGAAGCAAAGAGGGGACTTTCACATGTGAAAGTCTACCGTCAGACATCATATCTAAGGTGTCTACATCTAAATTTGAGTCTCTTAGCCCTTTTCCTTCGTAGACGATATCTGGTGTGCAGCTTGATTTAAATACGCCGTGGGGAATATGATCGAAATCCCCAAGCCACATTCTAAGTCTGAGATCAACGATGTAGTCTCCTGGCAATGTAATCCAGCAATGAGGGGTTACTACGTCTCCTGACGACTTTTCTGTTACATAGCCGAACATGCAACAGTGTTCAACGTTGGCTTGTTTCAGAAGATGGCTTACTAGATAAGTCATTCCATCACAGTCAACCTGACAGTCCTCCAACACAAACAGAACTGTTTCTAATTCAGAAAACCATTCCTCATTGATCATTTGAAAGTTCCTTTTTATTTATCTCATTCTCAAAAGGGTACGGCTTTCTTCTTTCCGCCAATTCAATGTCTGCTCCGCACTGTTTACATAACCCCTGTTCCTTTGCACAGCTGTCGCAGACTGCATCAGTAGCAGTTGAGCCGAACTGCATTGTTTCTTCGCAAACACCACAAGGTTTTGATGTTATCGCAGCTCCTCCTATTCGTTGAGAACGAGCGTAATAGCAACATAAACACAAATGCATGGACTCTCGTTTTTCCTTTTCGACGTCAGAGGTAATCCTTTCGGCAAGTTGGAGTATGTGCTGGATTTGTTCTTTAGCTCTTTTGTTTCTATATGAAATTGTTGAGCGTGTAATTTGTTCTTTCTGCTGCTGCATGTCTACCTCCTGAAAAAGGCAATCTCCCTAAGCAAAATGCTTGGGGAGAGCTAATTAGTTCTCTGGGTGTATGAACAATAGAGGTTCGCCATTGTCGAGTAGATAAGGCGTTTTAAATTTAGATTCACCTACCTGTATGTTCCCAGATGCTACGTAAACATAAGCCCAAGAGGGAAGTTTTCCGCTTACAAGTGAATATATTTTGTCGCTTGGGACATGGCTACCTTTGCCGGGAGTAACTCGGAATCGGTTGTAGTAAACACTGTGGTTTGATTCAAAAGCATACGAATCAATTTCATCGACTCCGACAAAGCTAGGGGCCTTTGCTTCGCGGGGCTCAAAGACTTCGGTTGCTATGTAGCAGAGATCCACATTTGTCATGCCTGGTTTGTATATGGGGCAACCGTACTCTTCACTGTGAAAGTAGAACTCTACTTTGCGTTCGGAATTGCCATTTGTTGCTTCATACTCTAATCCCATTTCTTCTAGCGTTGATTCAATGGCCGTTTTCATTTCAGACAAAAGTTTTTCTTGAGCATTTTTGGTGGATGACGCTTCGGACTTTGGCATCCATGCAATTACGCTGTTTCTGGATGCTGTGTCGGGCTGCTCTAAAAGAGAGGTGACAAGCCCCAATCCTAACCCTGATGTTAAATCTAGGTTCGCACCGAAGGAGGAGGTAAACAAAAGAGAGTTTGTCGCAGCGCTGCCTGCAAATTGCAAAGACTCGTAATTCTCTCTTGGGACGTATTTGTCACTTACATCGTACAATCCACCAGCCTGCGCGATGTTATATGCACGACTGTGTGATTCATCGTATGACACTGGTTGGGAAGTTGACGCACAACCAGTCATTATTACCGACATTATTGACACGCCTAAACCTATTAGTTTTCCATTTATCATTACCTAACTCCTAAGTTGTTTTTAGGTTGCTTTTGTGTTCCTTTAGTGAACAATGCAACTTTACCTTATCTATCAAAACACTACCTTAAAGGCACTTTGCTTTTCTTGACGGCATTCAATCTATTTTTATGCATACCCAGCATTCAATCTAAATGTCGTCTTTGGGTTGCTTTTCGATATTTCACATTGAAAAGCCAAGTCCGTTTTCGGTTTGCCTTTTAAGCTCATTATATGACCTTATAAAGATGATGCAATACACTAATTCACGGCTGGTTAAAGTAAATGTCAGTACGGTCGATTAAAGAAAATCAGTGTCCTATGCTTTTTATTGGACGCTCAGAATTGGCTTGGAGAGCCTTGTATGGAATTTGTCGTTATTACTTTCTTTGGATTAGCTATATCCACGCTGGTGGTGCAATACACTTCTCGGCGTACTAACGGAACAACGCTAAGTTATTCCCAGTCTTTTAAGGTCGTCTTAATTCGCAGTGGAGTGGCTGTGGGGGCTGGGTTTTTGATTGGTAGATTGTTCTCAGTAGCGATTTCAAAAGGCTTTCTGAATAAGGATGTTTTGATAGAACAACCTCTGGTTGTTGCAGGTATAGTTGCGTTTTGCGGCCTAGCTTCGTTCCTGGCATTTCAGTGGGGTTACTCAAAGATTTCCGGCAAACAGGTCTCTCTGTTGTCAGCTCTCAAGTTCGCAGTCAAAGAGATAGGGTACTTTATGTTACTGCTTGCTGGAGTGTTTGTTCTTTCGTTAGCTCTGTTTGGTATTGTGGAGGTTATGGCGAGTAATGGTTCTGAGTTGTCTATCCGGTCTTGATTCGATGTGTGATGTTATTTCGGTGCTCGGAAACATCACCAAACCGGGTTCTAATTCATTGATTAGCCTCTAGTGCTATTTATCTTCTTTGCTTTCACCAAAGCAGTTCCTATGGACCGAAGGAAACACAACTAGGTAGTACCAAGCATTACATAAATCCTTCGGTATCTTCAAGACATTCATATCTGCATCATTTTTTATGACGTTCATCGTATGGCGATAGTGAGCTGGATACCGCGTTTGCAAAGGTAATAAAGCTCGCAATACTTGAGAATAGAACTTCTGAGCTGGCCGCAAGGCAAGTATACACATTGATTTTCTGGATTAACGTAAGACCAGCAAGTGGTTTCGTTAACTCTAGGACCTGCACTGTTGGAGTCTTTTAGGTTGCTAATTGGTAGAGCTCCCTAATTTGGTTTTGGGGTAGGTTTGATATTGATTCATAGACATAAGGCGCGATCGGTTAACTGATCGGGTCTGTATGTTAATTGGCTTGGTGTGTTCTGGTGCGTCATTTGTGTTTTGTCACGCTATGTTCTGCTGTGACATTGTTAGAGCTCTCGTCTCGTTCGAATTTTACCTGGCAATCATGTTTAGTATCCGATTGGTGATTTGTAGAGGGCAGCGTTGTGTTTGGGGGTAATCACCTAATGGAAGTAAGCCGAGAGGATGTAAGCCATTATTTCGACTCTGACATTAAAACCTTTGCTGTGTCTCAATGCTGCTCTTAACAACGTGCAAATTCTGTGTATCAGTAAGGTTTGTTGTGAGGTGACAAATGATGTTTTTATCCACAGAAAAAGTGGATAAGTTTTGTACTAACACCAATTCCTCTGTGTCTTGTGAGTGCAAATTACCCTTGCTTAACTTGCGTATAAAGCTACTAGTGATAGCAATCCCATAGCGAACGCACCGCTTAAACATAGTTGCAGCACACGACGGCATTTAACTTGTTTGTCTGTCATAAAGCGCTGTGTGGCACTCTCATAGGAGAAGTGAGCAAATTCACCTCGCAATGTATCACTGGTTCCGTTAAAAGCGTTAGAGAGCTTTCTAGGCGCTCTCTCGTTGATCCTTTTACTCACTCGTGATCGTTTGATCATTTTTTCACATTTGCCTAATTTTGCCATTTCAGTGGCTGATACAGAATTCATGTTGGTCTCCTTGGTTCATTGTTCTTATAGTTCAACCTTTCGCTTATCAATAAGTTTTTCGTAGTCATTCAGAAGCCTACGGATCTTCATTAGTACATTTGAGCGTTGTCTTAGCACTGCGTAGTATTCTTCGGTCATTTTTATGGACTTGAACTCATCGTCAGTGGCTTTTTTGAATGCTGACAAGTCGTATTGATTGCCTGTCCCTTTCTTGAGGTATGTTGAATACACTTGGGATTTACCCCCCTTTGGATCTGGCTTGAAACGGTTTAAAAACCATTCGGCAGATAGGCTTCTTCCATTCATTCTTGCCCTAGTTCCGAATCGCCATTGATTATTTTCGTCCTCTTCTTCTCTGGCTATTCTGTTTGATGCCCAATGTACGTCTGCTCTTTTCTTTGCTTCAACGATAAGAACTTTCATCTCTTGCTCTAGTGCGGTTTGTATCTCTAGAACAAAGTCTCTTGATATTGCTTCAATGTCATCAAGGTACAGTTCAGATCTTTCATCCTCATTTTTGGGATCTAACAAAAGATCCCAGTCTATATTTGCCTTCTTACTGGTTTTATCCGTACTCATTTCTTAGGCTCCTGAGCTGGCTTTAGCGTGGCTAATAGCAAAATTCCTAACCAATTCCTATCCAAATACCTATCTATCTGGAGGATTTAACTCTTTTATCCAGATAGATAGGTACTCTCTTACGATAGCTCGTGAATTATTTTTGTCAACGCTCTATCTATCTGGATAATTTGTTACCAATATCCTAGATATTGCAATCTTTATGATTATGTATCGGTTTTATCCAGATAGATATAGGATTTCTACTCATAAATATTTCACTATACACCAGCGAGGTTATTAAAGAGTCTTGAGCAAATGCTTCGATTGTTGCTTTTTTTTGGTTTTTTTAATCGAAAAGCAATCTAAACGCCCCTTTTGGGCAATTGTGGAGGCGGTCTTGGTAAATGTCGTGATGTAAATTGTCTCTCATCGGCTGAATTGCATCTAAAAGCCATCTTGTGATTACTTTTTGATTTAATAGGAGTGGGGCATGTTTGTTCTTGGTCTAGATATTGGATACTCAAACTTAAAACTTGCATTCGGAGAGAAGGGGGAAGAGCCTAAGGTTGAAGTTCTGCCTGTAGGCGCTGGGCCAGCAGAGCTTATGCCTCAGCAGTTAATGGGAGGCGCGTCTAATTGTATCCTGGTGGACATAGACGGAGAAAAATGGGTCGCTGGGGTAGAGCCAGATCGATTGCAGGGTTGGGAAAGAGAGTTACATGGTGATTATCCCTCAACCAAATCGTATAAGGCTTTATTTTTAGCTGGCTTACTTTTGAGCGGACGTTCAGAGATTGATGTTCTTGTAACTGGTCTTCCTGTTGATCAGTTTATGGATAAGTCTAAGAGAGATGCACTTGTTGAACGTCTTACTGGTGAGCATCAAATTTCACCTAAAAGAAAGGTGCTGGTGAAATCAGTTGTAGTCGTGCCTCAGCCTGCCGGAGCGTATATGGATGTGGTTAGTTCTTGCGATGATGAGGAACTGTTAGAAATCATAAATGAAGGTCGAACAGTTGTTATTGACCCTGGGTTTTTTAGTGTTGATTGGGTCGCTCTCGAAGAGGGGGAGGTACGTTATCAATCTTCTGGTACGTCTCTGAAAGCAATGTCTATTCTTCTACAGGAACTAAATAGACTAATACAAGAGGACTATGGTACGGGACCTGGATTAGAAAAAATCGAAAAAGCTATCCGCTCGAATAAGAAAGAATTGCTTCTACACGGTTCGAAAGTTCCTCTTAGTGAGTACTTCGATAAGGCTGCGTCTAAGGTTGCTCCAAATGCATTAACGCCTATGAAGAAGTCTATGCGTGAAGAAGGTATGGCTGCTGATGCTGTGTTGCTTGCTGGTGGAGGAGCTTCGGCTTACAAAGAAGCTGCAAAAGAACTGTTCCCTCATTCAAAGGTTGTGGTTCCTTCCAACGCAGTGGCATCGAATGCTCGTGGTTTTTGGTTCTGCGGCTAGTTAAGGGGGACATATGGCTAGTAGTGATTGGGATGGGAAAATTAGTAATTTCAAAGTCTCAGAGCAGGCATTTCCCGAGCTTTATCAAGAGCTATCTCAAATGCATCATAAGGAACGTTGTGACCGTCTTAGATGTTTAGCTATGTTAGGTATGTATGCTCTTAGAGGTGGGGCAATGACTACAGTCCAACACTTTAGCCCTCCACTTGAAGAGCAGGTTGAAGAGAAAAATAATAAGTTAGACAAAGCTAGGAATGGGTTGAAAGGTAAATTGCTGCAAAGTGTATGACGCAGATTGTAAATAGAGCGTTGTTCCAATAGAAAAGGGGTGAGAAATCTCACCCCTTTTTTAATCAATGAGCAAATCAAGCATAAGAATAGTTGCTTTCATGGGTGAGCGATTCTTCTTCATTTTTTCCGCTACATGCTTGGTTTTTACAGAAAGGGCAATCCACACTTGTTCTTTGATTAACTGATGTGAAGTAGTTGCACTTGCAGCTATGACAAGTTTCTATCATAGCTTCACCAGAACGCAGCTCTTGGGCTAAACACCACGCATCGGTGATGTCGAGCATCTGCCAACGAGTTCCTTTCATTCCAGGCGTCTCATTTCTAATAGCGCAATACATTTGGTAAGCCACATGGAGTGCATCAATGTTTATTGAACGAAGGGCCGCTTCGCCAGCTATATTGTAATAAAGCTGCATCAATAGAGACGCTTCAATCTTTGATGTATGGCTATGAATCAAAGTTGCACCTCCACGCGCAGTTCTACTCTTCCTGCAAATTTCAAGACCTTCATCTTCTAGCTCTTTGTACATTCTACGTACTTGCTTGTAGGTAAGTCCTGTTTCTACCATGATGATCTTGGTAATGTATCCAGCCAAAGCCATGTTCCTAGCCGATATCCATCGGGCCAAAGAGTTTGAATTACAACTCATTGCCGCCTCCCGTTGTAGTTATAGATTGTTGATGCTTCTTTAAAATGAGGTGTGTAACCCTTTGTTCGTCACTGTCCAGAATTTCTCTCACCAGCTCAGGTGAAAACCTGATCGAAAATGGCATGTCCTGGCTACATGCTAAGTTTCTTAGTTGATTATCAGAGGCTTGAGATACGATTTTTGTAAGGTTGACTGAGACCCCGAAAGTTTGCGCTGCAATATTAATGTCTTGCTGTGACACTTTTCCCATAAGCAGCCAATATGCAGCCCCAAATCCAGAGTCAGAAGAAGGCGTCAAACAAATTTGATCGAAGGATTGCTCCAAGTGTGAGATATAGATTTTTTCTGGCGAGGAAAGCTTAAAAGAAAGGATTACACCTGATGATAAGAGCTCTAATTGATGCTTTGTAGCATCCGCAAGTGCTTCCACTGTTTCCAGTGGAAGAGAAAATTGCTCCGAGACTTCTCGTGGGTGGATTTCTGCTAGGTGCTTCAACAATGTCCATAAAGACAGATCAAATTCGTAAACATTTCTATCAGCCTGGGATTCACTAAGAGAGGCAATATTCATATTGTAAGAACATGAGTAGTCCATCCTAAATGCCCTCAGTATCCAAGTTTCTATAAATGGCAAGGATTCGACTGCCGTAATTTCTTGCTCTAGCTTCATCAGACCAGGTGTAATAACGACCGATGCCTAGCTCCAAATCTCCAGGAGCGGACGAAATGCACTGGGCTAAGTAACCAGCTCCGACGTCAACGTTTTTAGCAGGGTCCAAGAGCTCATCTGGAGAACTTACTTTATCTCCATGCCAACGCAGATTGATTTGCATCATACCTACGTCAACATTTCTTCCGTGCTGAGCGAGAAGTGCATCGAGTTTTAACTTGGCTGATTCGAGAGAGGTCTCGTAATGAGGACCACCTTTGAGTGTCCTTAATGCCCAAGGCCAAGGGCTAATGTTTCCATCACCTCGACCTGTAGCTGACTCAGCCAACGCAACAGAGTACAAAAGCTTCGCTTCTACACCGTGTTTTATTGCTGCCTTTTCGAATACTGTACCAGTTAAGTCAATCGCGTTTGCTACGCTAGACATCCCGAGCAACGTAATTGCTATAAACTTCTTGACCCTTGCCATATATGAAAACCCTTATTTTCCTAGCCAGTCCTTCGGGGTGATCCCTTAAACTTTCAATTTTTCTTTTGGTAATCCGTCTTCGTATCTTTCCGGCCATATCTCAGTAGGCTTTTTGTTTAACGCTTGTGCGATAACGTACTCCCAGCGCGGGGACGGTTCGTACAAAGTGTTAGAAAGTACTTGTCGAGATGTTTTGTGCTCCCTTGCCAGGGATGCCAGGGATTTCCCTTGTATCTTTAATTGATACTTTATCCAACTGCGTTTCTGTTCTTCGTTTTGGGGAATTTCGCTATTCAAATACATCCTTTGTCTCTCTATTACCAAACTCTTTTTAAAGTTGCTTTCTTGTCGTTTGTTGACATTTCTTGACGTATTATGACCTTATTTATAGGATCATAAAGTGAGCCTATCAACAGAAAAAAACTTTAAAAATAGTTTTATCTTGCGTGGTAACGTTTTTTGCAGTAAGCGAATTGAAATTTGAAGTTTAATTTTTATGCAGGTGCTTTTGACCTGCTAGAATTTTATGCCCAGTTGGGTTGGAGTCATGGGCTATAGGCGTACCATTCGGGGGAGTGGTACGAAGAGGCAGAGTACCAAAAAGGAATGTACTCTACGTGTGTGTAGTAAGCTAAATAAGGTTTAGGAACCGAGCGGGCGCTGGTTCCTAATAAATTCACAACTAACCCTAAGGGTGATTCTTATTAATACTCTGACTTGCAGATGGGATCAGATGCAATTGCAACCATTACATTTGACCGAATAGGGTGCATTTTAACCACTAATAAAATTATAATCAACTGATTTCACAAATGGTTCTTTATTATATTTAGCGTATTCATCACATTTTTGCTGAGTGAAAGTCACATTTTTCATATTTTTCTATATGAAGATGGCGTTATAGGCACTTTCACATGTGAAAGTGAGTAGTAGAAGACGGATTCATGGTTGCATTATTTGATTCTGTGTTATATTGGTATTATGAAATTCGTTGAGGGTAAGAGCATGAAGCATGTCATTAATATTATCGGTTTGTTTCTGTTGCTGCTGGGGTTTGTTATGGCAGCGGATA
This sequence comes from Vibrio sp. 1457, assembly GCF_033340195.1. Taxonomy (NCBI): domain Bacteria; kingdom Pseudomonadati; phylum Pseudomonadota; class Gammaproteobacteria; order Vibrionales; family Vibrionaceae; genus Vibrio; species Vibrio sp. 1457. The sequence goes on along the minus strand of NZ_JAWOWA010000023.1, from coordinate 13,343 downwards.
CTGCTTGGGGATGGGCTTTGATGTCTGTTCCTGTAATGTACTGGACGTTGGGGTTTGTGTTATTGGTTCATAAAAGTCCATTTGCAGCGATTGTTTTCTGGTCTGCTGTCGCATACATACAGTGGCAAGTAGCATTGGTAGCAATGATGGCTTTTATTCTTTTCGTTGGGATGCGCGCTGTTTATTCTGGTGGTGTTAATAAAATAGGAACTGGGAGATGCGCAAAGAAAAAACGACACAATCCCGCTACAGGTTTGCCAATGATGGGCCACAAAGGTATGGATGTAGATTCAAATGGTAATCCTTTTAATACCTTCTAAATAAAAAGGAGCACTTGGTGCTCCTTTTGGATTCGGGTGAAAGGGAAGAATTAATCGAATTGCTGATTTGCAATGTTGTAGCCACGAACGGCAGTAAGATAACTTCCTGATCTATCTCCAGCGTCACCTGCATTTTGTAAAACATTCACAAGTTGGTCTGTAAACTCTTGGTTTTGTTGAGATAAAACAGGGCTGCCATCTTCATTCATCATTACTGAACCATTAGCATCAGTTTCAGCATACTGCATTTTTAAGTTGTTAACAGCTTGACTCATTCTATCTTGGTTAGTATCAAAAGATTCAGCATAAACAGCCGCTTGTTCGTTTGTTAAACCGTATCTCGATGTCCCGAGCTCAGCCATAGTTTGCTTGAATTCATCTCCATATTGTTCCATGAAATTAGCTGCTGCACTACAGCCAGCTTCCGCTGCCGACGCTGCCGCTGCTGCGTAGAATGCCCCTCGTTGTTCTAAGCTCATTCCTTTAGCTGCTTCTGAGAGATCCGACTCTCCCGTTAACCACTCTTTGGCTGCGTTGTAACCGCTAGCTGCTGCGCCAATAACATTACGACCTAATTTTGCCGCTGCAACTGCCATTTCTCCGCCAAAGCCGTACTCTTCGGATATATAGTCGTCACCACGTTGAGTCGCTTCGATAAACTGGTCCCTTTGTTCTGGTGTCATGGTTCGCAACTGATCCATTGCATTTGAAAAATCGCTCGCTGTCGCCTGTCCACCAGCTACTGCTGCACCACCAACTTGCTCAGCTCTTCGAGCCAACCAGTCTCCAGTATTGTCTACTGCCCCCCAAGTGGAAGCGCTCCATGACATATCCGGCAAAGCATTGAGCATATTATTTCTTGCTTTTTGCTCTTCTGGGCTAGAAACAGCTCGGTTAGTCTGATTTGCAAGATTGCCTAATTGTTGGAGGTTTGCATCATGTTCGCCAGTTACCGGAGTAACAGGAGGTGTTGGTGGCGTTTCTGTTACCGGAGCTGTGCCAGACGTACTGATTGTGTTCTCCCTAAAATTGGAAGGTAAAACAGGACCGCTTCCAACGTTGCTGCCAACTGTCTGCCCTAAATTCTCTGGCACAGTCGGAGGAGTGAGGCCGCTGTACTGTAGAGGGTCGCTTTCAAATCCGCTATTTCTCCCGGTAGCTAAGTTGATTGCACTAACAGCAGCTTGGAAGCCTCCAACTTGTTGCCCTGGCTGATAGTTGTTGGTATTTGTCATAGCTGTCAGTCTAGCTGCCGCTTTAGCTACACCTGGGTCCATGCCATAACCACGATATCTTTGTTCGAGATTTGCCGCTTCTTTTCGAACTGAGTCCGGTGCATTTTGATAATGTTGGTTGAGGTAATCCATTGCTTCTGGCGAGCGAGCGACTTCGCCACCCAATGTTTTAAAGTCGCTATTTGTCATCGAGCCCATAGAGTTTTGCAATTGATCCATTGTTGTATATGCATTAGTGGCAGAAACAAGCTCTTGTGCAGACTTAGATAGATTTTGAGATAAATTATCACCCCATGACTGTTTAAAGGATTCGCCACCTTGTCTATTAATGCCATGAGCTAATTGATTGGTAAGTGCCTGAGAATCAGTCTTCCCCCATGAAACATTTTTCATGAATTGCGATACATCACTGGCAGACCATGTTGACGTATCTGTTGCAGACGATTCCGTTTTTCCCTGGGCTTGAGCAGTTAGACCTACAATATCACCACCACCGCCTTTGGCTCCATCCTCTTGAGAAGGTATAGTTGCCAAACCAGTTCCTTTGGAGGGACCTTTAACTGCATTTTTTACTGCTGCACGAGCGGTGCCCATCAGTGGCATTACCATTGCCGCAGCTTCTTTTACATCTAAAGAGCCTGTAGCCTGCATTGCGAACGCGCCTTTTACAGCATCGGCATGTTGATCATCAACTTGAAACTTATCCATGAAGCTTTTAGCTTGTTGATTAACCAACTGGCTTTGTTGAGTGTTTTGTGAACCGATTGTTCGGCCAATGCTAGAAAGACGGGAGTATGCTTGGTCTTGTGATACGCCATGAGAAAAACCTCGGCCAAGGGTGTCTGAGAATGCTTCTGACTTCTGGCTTTGTACTGCCCTTGCTGAGCTAACCCCGCTTCCAATAGATGAGCCAAGAGAAAATGAACTGATCATGCTTTCCGCTCCTGTTGCCATCGTCCCACTAAATTGGTTGTGGTTATATGCAGGTTGACTGTTCATTACTGGGCCTTGATTCAAAGCGTCAGGCGACTGAATTTTCTCATTGACATGATCAGAACCGTTAACCCTGTTAGCTAGACTGGTAAATGCGTATGTTGATCCTGTCACTATGAATAGTGAAATAATAGGAGTGGCTGCTGCTAACATTCCCCCCGTAGCGATCCAGTTCTGTAGAATGTCTCCTGTTGAGGATAATGCATACATTGAGTTTAAGCCTGGTGTAGACAGGCTTGCCATTTCATTAGTCGCTGCTGTATGAATGAATAGGTTTGTTATAGATAGAACTGGCATCCATAGCTGTATCCAGAGAACCGTTTGGAAGTATTTTCCTGCCAACGTCATTCCCATTGAACCCATAACGATGATAAAGCCCATTATAGGAGTTATCGCGTAAACAAAACCTTCAAAGAACGTTAACATCGGTCTGACGACTGACATGAACATAGATTGCTCTGCTGCCCATTGAGTGTTTCGCTGTTGAATCGCTTGGTTAATCATCAATGCAGAACCATAGTCTTGAAGGTCCTGGTATCGTCCGGCAGCTGCTTCATAATACAAAGGCTCTAGTAGAGCGACTTTTGTATATTCTACTGCTGAGGTGGAAATTGCTCCTACTGCTTGTAATGAGTCAGCTATCTTTGTTAGAGCATTTACACCTGTATAGGTAGGATCTACACCAAGTAGATTGTTTAAAGCGTTATTTACATTGGACCCACTTAGGTTATTTAATGCCCCAACAATGCCAACCCCCTCAGCTGTAGACCATGCCTCACTACAAGTAAAATCACCACCATCGGGATTCGACGCGTTTAGATATACACGCGTTCCGTATAGTGAAGAATTGAATTGTAAGGCTTGATCTAAAGGGAGTGTTAGAAGCTCATCTAAGCTCATCAGGTTGAGATCTACTTTTGTTAGCGTACATTCTCTAATGTAATTAGAAACTGAGCGACGAACATCAACATAGCCACCACCTTGCTCTTGGTTTAGGGCTGTAAAAATAGCGCTATCGTACACACCGCGTCTTACATCATTCAGTAGCTTGAGTGTTTCAGAAAAGTGAGTTTCAGTAACATTGGGTACGATAATGCCGTAACCAGTCTCAAATAATTTTGTTAGGGTGTAGCCAACATTCGATATAACACCTCCGGCAAAGCCTATACCAATCGGCACGTTTGCCACAGGACGAACTTGCCCGGTGTAAGCATCTTCAATCTTGACTAATGAAGTCGGTACGAAGAAGCAGGCGTATAGTAGCCACCCCATAAAAATTTGCTGAATATTGATCTGTTTTGCCCCTTGGAAAACAGATTGAACGGTTATCATCACTACACCAATAAGCAACCCAACACTGACCATCTTGGTGAAGTCATTGGTCCCCGTGATCATGGCTACAGCAATTAATATCTGCTCAAGAAATGCTGAGTCGCCAATGGAGTAAATAGTAAATTCAGGCATGAAGTTTTACTCCTTTGTTCTTGGTGCTTTAGTTAGCGTCGATAACATATATTTTTGCTTTCGAACGTTATTTAGGAGGTTGTTGTACTTTTCGATTTGAGAAGAGAGATCTCCATATTGAGCTGTAAGAATTGAGTATTCGGCTCTCATGTTGGCTTGAGATTCACGTAATACTTCCAACGCTTGCTGTTTATAAGGACTATCACTGTTTGATATAGCAATAAATGCAGCTCTGAAAAGCTCATTAGTAAATGAATACATCATTGCTAGAGAAATCGCTCCAGACGACTCTGAGGCAAATAACATTGCAGAGTCTTTAGATAGAACAGAAAGATTTCGGATGATTGCACCTATACCAACAGGTAAGCTAGCTAAAAAGTTTTGCTCGCTAGTTGATAGTGTTCCAGCATTACTAGCAAACTTGAAAATAATACCTGTAGATGTACTTGAACCAATAAGCATATCTTCAATTTGGCTCTTTATGCCTGTGATGTTGACGGTTTTAACACCGCCACCAGTTGCCCCAGCGCTTAGGCAATTTTCAGTATCTGAACCACATGAGTATATTTCAACGTTACTACCAGTGATTAGATCTGAAATTTGGATTTTATTGCCAGGTAAAGTGGTGATTGGTGTCGTTTTTTCCGTAATACTTGCGTGTGAATCATTAACAATATCACCGATTATTACTGTTCCCGTCACAGACATTATGGCTTCTAGTAATGTGTTGTCTCCGTATGTGAACCATGCGTTTGCATTATTTTTCTTCAATTGCTTCCAGATGATATTACCAATCATTTTCTTGTACTCATCTGGGTTGTTTGATTTCAATTGTTCGAGTGGTGTAGAACCGCCTTGCTCTTGCTTAGATGAGAATACATCGTCAAACAGACCCGTTGTGGTAGCTGTAATGGAAGCGTCAGTTTTGTGTTTAACATCGAATGAAGAGGTAGCGTCATTTACGATACCTTGTGCAAGTTGACAAGAATTACCCAAATATTGGTTTAATTGTTGTATTTTCTTTTGGAAGTTTTCTATCCATTTTGCACCATCAGGAAAGACGTTATCCAATGCTAATTGGAATGCGTATCCCTTTGCATTTGCAGCTACCGAACGCAGCAAAGTGACGATTTGTTCTGCGTTAACAAAGCTCAATGAGCCCCCAAATAGGTCAACACCACCACAACCAGCTTTCCATGATGGAGGTGTGAATGACACTAGGTTTTCATTAAATATGCGTGTTTTCGTGGTGTATCGACCACCAGCCAGAACCCCTCGACGCTGTGTTTCAAATACACCTGGTTGAGTGACATTGCTCATTTCATTGAAAAGGGCGTCCATTTCAGACTTTAAGCCGTTAGCTGTAGATATACTCGGTACTGTCCACAGAACGGATGCTACGCAAATAGCGAGAGCTTTCTTCCGCAGCTTGTTCTTTCTGAACATCTTATTTCTCCTTAATTTTTTCGCGGATGAAGTCCATCAATTGTTCCGGCGGGATATAGTTCCCTTTATCATCCGTCATGATTTCTTCTAAGGAAGCCTCACCTGTTTTATCGGTAAGAATTTCCGCAATGTTGTTGTCGGTATTAACCAGTGCTCTTGTTTTGTTGAATTCGTCATCACTGATCCAACCTGCTCGGCGAGCAGTAACTAGAATTCGATTGGCTGTATCTGGAAGTGACATTACCCCTTGCCCAACAGGAGCAAAAATCCCATCTGGTGAAGCTAAGAATAAAGCTGGGTAGGTGACGACACCTAGCTGTTCGGCATGGCCGTTATCTACTTTGAACTCGGGGAAAATGTTTCCTGGGAAAGGGGTGCCGTCAGAAGATACTGCCACGACAGTAAATCCATATCCTTGCTCAAGCATTTTGACTATTGGAGCCTGTATTTCGCACATTTCGCAGTTTGGCTGGTAGAAGAAAAATAGACCCACACGACTTGCTACAGTCCCAAGTAATGTCTGCCTTTCCTTCCCAGCCTTACTATCTACTTGCTGAGATGCGAACGTGGCATAAGGTCTTCTGGACACTTCATCAAGATAAGGATCACCTAAAATAGCCAGTTCATATGCATCTTGCGCTTGTTCTGAACGATCCATTGCGAATCGCTGCATGTAAGCAAAAGCTTTAGCGTTCTCAATGGTTGGGTTATCCCACCAAGCATCTTTGTATTTAGGTAAGTTCTCTCTAAACCACGCAGCAGAAAAATATTCAGGTCCTTCACTCTGGGCCATCTGTTCTTGCTCAGGAGGTGGTGGGGGAGGTTGCACTGCTACTGGCTTAGGTTTAGGTACTTCTTTTTCTTCTGGCTCGACTTCATAGAAAAACCATCCTTCCGCCTTTCTATCGTAAAAGCCGGGCCTACTGTCTTCTGCTACGGAGATATTTGGCATTGAGGCTATCAATGCCAGCGCTAAAGTAGCTTTCTTTAAAGTCTTGTTGTTCATGTCACCACACATATTTTCCCATTCAGGCATATGGTAACGGGGGGGAGGATTAAGGAATGCATCTGAAACCTCCCATTTAGGGCAATTAGGGGAGGTTTTATTGTTGTATTTTTGGTCGATTAGGCTGTTTTTATGTGTTCTGACTGATTGTTAGTTGCTTCTTCCTGCTGAATCTTTTCAAGTTGACGCTTATGGGTGATGTACCTGATCACCATTTCCACTGAAGCGTTAAGCGCAAGTGCTCGCATGGCTCTCGTGCTTGCAACGTAAAGTAGATTGATCTCATCATCCCGTGCCTCAGGTTCTAGCTCGGGGTCCAAAACGTCAGGGAAGTCATCAAATAGTTGGACATAATCCCACTCCAGTCCCTTTGCTCTATGACTGGTAGACACAGTGACATTTGCAACCAATTCGTCTTTTACGGTGTTAAGGCGTAATATCGCAAGATGTTCAGGAAGATCTTCGTAGGCTTCGATAATTGCCATCGCTCTAAACATCTCGTTGTCTTGAGTCGCACGAGCTATCTCGGTGAACTCTTGATAGTCCTCATAATCATTAAGTATCTGCTTGTTTCTGACACGTTCTCTTTCTTCACGTGAGAACCAAAAGATATCTTCCAGATAGTCGATTTGGTAAGACTCTATACCACCAGCCCAGAAAACTTTATGTCCCGCACCTGTGTAGCCCAAAGCAGTTTGAATAACTCCCATTACCGTGCGGTGTAACACAGCATGATGCCCGATATTTTGAGGTAGCATCATAAGAACCTGATCTTTAGCTCCGCGCCCAATTACCGGCTTGGTCTCTCCTTTTAGTTCGAGAAGGGCATTAGCAACCATCGCTACATTAGGCCCAAATCGGAAACTATGTGTGAGGTAGAGTTGATCTGCGTTCGAGAAGCGGGGGTTATTCATCGCATCATTTGCACCTCTGAAACGATAGATTTGCTGGTGGACGTCTCCAACAAGAATAGTCCTTGAGCGCTGCCTAATTACAATGTCACTAGTTACTGGGTTAGCGTCCTGTGCTTCATCAAAGAGGATTACCTGGTATCTCAATGATAAATTGGGGTGAGATAATTGGTACAGCTTTAAGTATCCATCATGAACCATAGGGAAAGGATCTTGAGGTTCACACATCCTCTTCCAAATATCTTCTGCACTTTGAACGACTTCTATTACGTATCTCTCTTGCTTTGTTGTTAGTAGTAATCCAGTATCTGCTCTTTCGAAATGGTCATACAGAATTTGGTCATCTGCGCTGCACATAAATGCATTTAGCGTATCCAGGCAGTCTCTTGCAAGAGTCCAGTTTTTTGTGTTTAACGCTTGTGCTATATCGGTCAGGCGAATGTTTCCCACTAATTTGTGCGCAAACATACGTCCAACAGATGCGAATGCTAGTTGATGAGAGGTTTTGCACGTAACATTTCGGGGAAACTTTTCCGCAGCTTCATCTCTTATCGCTCGGTTGTACGCGATATACAGCATTCTTAGGCGAGGATTAGCAAGAGCATATTTGATGAGGGTTGTTGTCTTTCCCGTGCCAGCATAGGCCCTAACTATCAGTTGGTTTCCTTGATAGTTGGTGATTCGGGCTTGCTCTGGGGTATCAGGTGGTAATGTTTTGTTCATCGCGTGTACTTCACTATGGGAACGCCCCAGAATAAAATCCGGGGCTTACGATGGAATTAGTTGGACGTTTCTTTAAGGTCACGAACTAGCCGCAGATATATATTAGATTGTGCTAACGATGCGAACTCAGTTCCTTCATTGAAATCAATAACTCGCGCTTTCAACTGAGGGTTAACCTTGCTGTCAGGAGTGTTTGACCAATAAAGTACTTTTGGGGTGCTTTTGAATACCTCCAATCTGATCGCAGGAGCTGAGCATGACCTTTCGACAATGGAACCAAGCTCTTTAATGTTGGGTAGTCTCCAGTCAGAGTACCCTAGTAAATTGCTGCTGTTAGCGTCGTCCACAGCTAGTAACGCATCAGACCAAGTAGGAAATGATTTTAGAGTTCCAATGCAGTTATCGGCACTATATCTTTGTCCCATAGTGCAAGTGGTCCACATCAAGCCTGTTGCGGCGTCAGTAACTGTGCCGTCTTTATGTACTGTAAATTGCTCTATATTGGTGGTGGGAGCGATAATATCTGACTTACAAGTCTGTGCGTAAGTTTGAGTTGATATCCCTACAAGACAAAGAATGCTTGCCGCAACGGTTAGTTTGGACTTCATCACTGTTTCCCTCCTCTTGCTAAACGAATGCTCGCCGAGTTGCTTTGTTTATGACACAACTTAGCTTGTCCATTGCTTGAGTCCATGCACCATGCTGTACCTTCACCATTTGAACTCGGGGTTCCAGACCAAATCGGTGCGCCACCTTCGTAGTTATAGAAATAGTCGGTATCGAGCAGTGTTTGACTGTTTTCATAATTGGCAATAGAACGTAGCTCTTCAATGGAAGGTAATCGCCAATCTTTATAGCCACAAACGGCTAGCTCGTTGGCCGCACGAATGTAGTCATCGGTACTACATGATGTGACTTTTACATAGCCAGCGTTATCTGTCGTAGGGAACGCGCATTGTGCCTTATCGTGAACAGGAGCATTACGGTTTTGGAATTCTAGTGAAGCGCCACCAGCACTGCCACCGTCATTAGTTCTATCTTTGCTGTACCAGGTGTATAGGTAGTTTTTAGCTTGCCAGTTTTGATGCCAGTGATAATAAGGGTAAGGAACATAATCCTTTGAGCTTGGGTTTCTGCTGGCACGCCAAGCATCATTTACTAGGGCTTTGAATTCTGCTTCCGAAAGTGAAGATGGAATATCAGTAATTGCATCACCTTTGTTTTCCCAGACGATCCCTGTTCGGTTATCCAAGACACATGACCATGCCGTCGCTGTATGAGGAAGGTGGTTTCCGGAAACGTCTAATTTTGTAAAAGAGAAACCTGCATAACCATCTAAGTAGTTTGGTGAGTCAGTATCAGCGCCAAATTCAGCATCTTGCCCAGGAAGATCATTAGGTGCGCCTTGGGCATCGAAGTCATTCCCATTTACATATCTGGTGACGCCAGTATCGTTTAACACTAAGTCTCCAAGGATAATAACACTGGTCTCAAACTGTTTGCTGAGTGTGGCATTGTTAGCCTCGGTAAGTTTAATTTTTATTGTTTCACCGCCTTCGGGAACGTCATCTTGAACAATATTTAACTCAAGAAACTGCTCAGTAGTTCCAGCCGGGAAAACAATAGTGCTGTCACTGATGACACTATAATCTTGGCCGTTAATAGCTAATCCACTGAGTTCGTAACTGACGCTTACATCTTTTCCTGATGAAGTGTTTAGTTGTAGCGGAATTTTAACGCGACCACTTCCTTCTGATGTGGTTCTGATTTCTGAGGTAAATGATATTTCTGGAGAGGAGTCATCATTGGTGATTGTTACGGTAGCAGTATCTCTCTCTATGCTGGAGGCACCAGAAACATCGAAAATTTGAACGGAGAATGTTTCATCATATTCATCCTTTACATCACCAATGATAGGGATGATCAAATCAACCCGAGTAACGCCATCTTGAAGCTCAAATTCTCCAACAGTTTCCAGGTAATCTTGATCTGATAATGCAGTTCCAGGGGTAGTTCGGTATTTACCTTTAATTACACCATCTTTACCACCGCTACGAGTAACACGCACTTTGGCATCACTGTTACCTGAATTTCCTTCTTTTATCGAGATGTTATCAATTTTAATAGAGCCAGATTTTGTTCCTGGGTTGGTGTTTGTATTGGAACTACTTCCTCCATCTTCTCCACCGGAACCACATCCGCTTAATGCTGCAATCAAAGCAATTGCCAATGCTGAACGTTTCATTAATGTATTGCCCTCTTTAATTAGACCTGTTTGAGGTTTCCAGTCTAATAGGGTAGGTGCATAGATTATGACTCTGTATCAGCCCATTTTGGGCAAATACGTCGCAAAGGTTAGAGACTTCGTGTAATGGTCCATTTTGGGCAGTTTGGGAGTGGAAAAATGGAGTAACGAAAAGGAAAATCTAATCGTCAATTTGGTTTCGCGCTGAAAGATGCTCAAATCTCTGACCAGTCCTTCGACTAGACCGCCCTGTGAAAAAGGTGTTTTTATCTAAACCAATATGTTTCGTGTAAACCGGAGCGATGTTAGGTAATCAGGGCATCCTATAAACTCGCTCTATTGGAGTTGACATGAAAAACCTATCTAATGACGTAACTTTTGCCTCTAAAGAGGCTGCAAATTCATTTGCTGATAACCTTTCCTCAGTTTTGAAACAAGACCATAGCATCTCGCTCAAACCAATAAAACTGCTTCACGCCACGGCTAAATGTCTCGGGTATAAAAACTGGAATCACTGGTGTGGCTCTGCATTTAGCTCCAAATCTGATCTCATGTATTTATCAGGTGATAATGGGGATGATGAATTCTTTGTTTCTCATGAGGAGCGCACTCCAATTCAGTTCTTAGATGCGTCTTGTATTGATGAAGTTAGAGCTAACGATAGCGAAATAGCTTATTTATGTGGTAGTAAGGTGCTGTCTACACTAGAAAAAGCTATCGAGCATATGAGGCCGGATGACGAGTACGACTTCCATATCGAAAACTATGGAGGTGTGATCCATTCATTTGTTGTTGCCAAGCGTTTTATGATGACTCACGAAGAGATCGCGGAGCGAGCAAAGTTATCCATTTTATCGCAATTAAAGCGTGAACCTGATTCTTATGAACTGAAAAAACAATCTCAGCTTGATTATTTTGGGGTCTATGATAACCCTCGTCTTAATACACTTTACTACCGTCTCGATAATGCCATTGGTGCTTTTTTTAATGAGGAACTGGAGCACAGCATTGGCTTTCACTATTTTTCTCCCGTGGAGCAATTCGCTTACTTTGATAGTGAAGGCAATCATAAGGTAATGGATCGAGATGAGCTTATGGAATTTTTAAGTTCTATTGAAGGAAACATCCCTGTATTGGCTGGTGTTTACAGACCTCTCTTTGGATAGGCTCCACTATCAAATTGCGTAATTACCAACCATCCGGAAATTCCGGATGGTTGGATTTTGAACAGATGGATTTTGGTTCCCTCATCTATGAGGGAACCAAATTTATGTGTGTGAATGTATCAGTTCTCTGCCTGATTGCCCTCAACGGGCAGTTCTACAGTGTGTCATTTGATATGTACTTGCTATCATTCTGGGGTCATTACGATTTCGCGCTGAAATATGCTCAAGTCCTTGACCAGTCTTTTGACTAGACCGCCCTGTGAAACAGGTGATTTTATCTTTGCAAATGTCTAACCGTGTTAATGCAGATTCATTTAACTGGGGGCTTGGCAGGTAATCAGGGCAACCTTTCATAGATACCCCGTTAATTTGGAGTTGCTTTAATATGAAAACTACCACGATATCGTTTGGCTCGAAATCAAACGCTGAATATCTCGCAAGAAAACTGTCATCAACATTGAAAGATGATTTTAATGTTTCGCTGAAACCAATCAAACTCCTTCATGCACTAGCTAAGGCTCAGGGTTATAAAAATTGGAACCACTGGGCTGGGGCTGGGCTTTCTGAAAATACAGATCAAGCTTTAACTGAGCGACCACCTATCGCTTATGACTTAGATCTTCCTGTGCCTTTTTTAAAACGAGCTCCGGTTGATGCGAATCCTGACGCGGCAACATCCTATATAGTTGAAATATTGGATATTAATCTTTTTGACTCAGTACGAGTTATGTCAAACGAATTATCCGCCGAGCTTTGTGAGAGGAGAAGAAAAGCATACTCGGAAAACCCCAGCATCACAGCAGGTTCAATGACTGTGTACACAGTGGTTATAACAGGCAAACGCTACACTAATGGACGCGGAGGTTATTGGTACTATGACCCTGAGGTTAAGTATTTTCACCTTCCAAAGGATTCTGATTCAGGTACTTTTGTCACTGAAAAATATTTGAATGAATTGAGGAGCGTTCAGTCCAATACAGTTGTCGAAATGATGCCGCCTGAATACGATGGTTTAGGTCATGCTGTTATTTGCGACAAGTGTGGTTTGAATTACGTGCCAAACTTGGCTGAGGATAGAGTTCTACATCATCAGTTCTGTACTCTATTGTCTTCTGCTAGTGAGTATTTCGGGAGACCTTTGTTTACTTATGAAATGTTTGAAAAGGCCAAATCCGTTCAATTGAACGATCCTAATCCAACTATCGCTGACCAAGCTGCTTTATATAAAAACAAATTGTGGGGATATTTTTCTCGCTCAGTGCAAGCCTGGATGAGGCAACGTGATTTTAAGGAACATCCTCCCTTTTTTGTTTACTCACAAGCAATGATAGCTTCGGACTTGGATGATGGTCACGTGTCTCATGATGTAGCTCAGTATGTTGCTAAAGATATGGGAATTGAGCATCTTGAACAATCTCCAGCAATGCCAAGCGGCTCATCGTATTGGGCTATTGACGACAACATCTAACAATCCTTAAAAGCATCAGTTGTTCGGTTTAACCGAACAACTGATATCAATTTCTTCTGTCTTCGTTTTACGTTGAATCTTCTTTATTTAACTTTTTGGGAGCTATCTGCTCTATTTGTCGGCCAGCGAACGTGCCAAGGATAGTTGAGCTTTGTTTGTCCGAGCGTTGCTTTCTCTCCACTGCGGCCACAAACGAAGCGATCTGTCCAGCCTTGAAGGGTTCATCTTGTACCACGATGATCGGCAACGGAGCAGTCATGGTTTTCTGCCCAGAGAGTTTTACCACATTGGGGTTCTAGGGATTTTCCCCTCTAAAAAGACTTAATCCTCTGTAGACCACACCAATAAATGGCTGCGGAGGTGGGT
>NZ_JAWOWA010000022.1:0-78217 GCF_033340195.1 Vibrio sp. 1457 | reverse complement strand
CTGAAACTCAGTATATTGTATAAAAGTCGCTCAACTTTAGGAGGTTTGGTTTCTCGTCTGAATTACGCAACAAAGCCACGGCGTATCAATACCATACTTATGTTTTATAAGTTCAACTGCAAAAGTATGCTGCCATAACAAGCTATAAAAAATATCTAAATCAACCCCAAGCTCTTCAAAAAAGCTAAGTATTGTTGAGTTTGAAATATGCTTTAAAGCCAGTTCATCAGGTTCGATTCTGATGATTTGCTCTTCACACTCCTCCAAGCGCTCAAGTAGAGCACTCTTTCCTGAGCCTGTTCGACCAAGGACTATACACTGTGAAGATTGTGTATCTTCAAGGACCTCGTAGTCGCCAGTATCAACGAAGCAGTCACGTAAAAACTTTGTATCATTTTCCGCATCAACCTCTCCGATAGACATATGCTTCCGGAATACAAAGTCTTTTTTAGGTTCTTGCGACATATAGTCTCTTTAAGTATCAAATGTATATTATCCGAAGATAATATCAAAGAGTGGACACTTTGTTGCATACTAGTCATCTAAATTATGATGAGCTTCATTGTTTGGTCAGGCTAATAACGCCCTGTTAAGGGGTGAGCAACGCAATACAAGAGCCGCCGCATACCTCCTTAAACACTAAAACCAACGCATAGTGAAAATGCCACGCGTTGCGAATCCCTCTTGAACAGTTTGTTATATGCTGTCTTCAAACATTGCATTTAAAATACCATACACCATTTCATGGCACGTGGAATTACCTCCCAAATGAACTAACTCATTATCACTGTCACCACTCAGAAACGCCAAGTAAGGATGTGCTTCATCACCATCAAAGCTAATGCTTGAAGAACTGTCGATCATACTTGCAACTTCAAAAGAAATATTACCAGTTAGTTCTTTTAGAATGCTCCCTTAATACCAGCTCTTTCCAAATGTTCGGCAATACATGCAATCATCTCACCAGTAAATACTTACTGTTGAAGCATAAAATTATCTGTGTCTACTTTTAACTCCATAGGTACTTCATTCCTTTGTCTGGTATTGCATATAACGCCCAATTAAGGTGTGAAGCACGCTACCACAACACTCAAATTGGACGCCGTAATCACTAAACTAGACCCAAACCAAAAATGCCGAGCGTGCTGAATCACTCTTAAATTGTTTGTTAGCTAAATAAGTTACGCTACAGCTTCAACGTCCACTGTTTCGACAGCCTCAAAGCCTTTGGTCTTTTTGAAAGACATATTATGAATAAAGTTTTTCATGCAGTCGGAAGGGTCTATTGTTTCCATGTTAATCCCACCTAACGTAGCCCTAGAGATATACACCGAAAGAACATTTGATTCTTCCAAGTGTCCCGTTGCTTTATTAAGCAATTTGTCGGTTGCATTTATTACCACAAATTCATCGGGCAATATTGCAAACAGCTCACGTGCAACTCGCAGGACTGAGCTACAAACATAATCCTGATAGATTTCGTTGAACTTGCCTACAGGCATTTTTTTGACCGACAACTTGCCGCTCTTTAACAGGCTCTTTTGTTCGCTAGGAATGATATCTTCACCATGAATGTGTACATTCACAGTTACTAACGATGTATCAGAGATGGACAAGTGAAGACTTGAACCCAACGCATCAAGCTCACTAAAAGGGCTCATTTCTTTAATCACTTCGATTTTGGCTTCAGGAGAGCCCGCTAATACTTTCTTTGCCTGTTCGACGCTATCCGCCCAATCTTCACACTCCTGTTCCCAAGTTTTGAGTGAAGCTTCATAGTTATTACTGTCTTTTTGTTTAGCTGATTCTATAGCAAGATTTAAAGCTGAAAACTTTGAATCGACTCGCTTAAACAATTTGTCAATGAAGCGAGGTTTGTATGCTTCTTTTAGCTGCGTTGCTTTTTGCTCTAACACATTTGAAAACACTGGTTTTATAGGCTCGTTAGACAAAGAAATTTGATGCCAGTTAATTTCATCTCCACATTCTTTGTGTATGGACTGAACAATTTCTATATGATTTTCAAAAACGTCGACTTCATACGCAGCTTGCTCCAGTTCTTGCATTTTCGCATACTGCTTTTGCTTTTTTTCAATTTCACGTTGACGTTTTTTTGCGTTTCGATCTGCGCGCTTTGCAGCTGCATTAATAGATCTAACTGTACCTTTCCAACCCATAGTTACCTCATTATTATTTTATTTAGCTAACGCCCTGTTAAGGCGTGAGCAACGCAATACATAAGCCGCCGCATACCACCTTAAACACTGAACGCATAATAAAAATGCCACGCGTTGCGAATCACTCTTAAACAGATTGTTATGTGATTTATCGTACGGGTTGAATGTTATTTAACTCCTGATAGAAGTAGTCAAATACATTATTCGGAGTACGACCATACCTGAAACTTAACAAATTATTTTGCTGTATTTCCTGTCTACGTTCTTCTGAAGCCAGATCAAACTCGATCTCTATAGCTAAATGCTCTAGAGCATATTCTTCAGAAAAATCTGAACCTTCAGATATCTGAAGAAACTCCAGTAATTCTAGACCACTAGCCCTTTTACCAATTATTGCGTCCAACATTCTTGGATTAACAACCTTCATAAAACAGACTGTCGCCATTATGTCTTGGTAAAACTCGTTCATAGCTTCATTACGTGAATTCTCGATGATTGCAAAATAGGTTAAAATTCTCTCAATATCACGAAATGACGGTTTTATATGCTTAACAAGCGATTTAAGCATTTGAGCTGAAGTCTCATTATGAATTCTTCTTCCTTCAGACATCAAATCTAGCGACGTTCTTAGATACTTAGTACCATCATCCTGCTGATACTTTCCTGAGGAACGAGGCAAAGAAAGCCAAACATTGATGAATTTTTGTAAATATGTGACCGAGTCAATTCCTTCACCATATCGGCATTTAACTGATTCTTCTAACTGCTTTCGATTCATCACAAGTAAAAACGTTATTCCAGAGACAGAAAAAAGGTGCTTGATATTCTCTAGTAGGTCTAATGCAAAGTCAGGTCTACAACGATCCAGTTCATCAATAACAAAAACAATGCGCTTACCCGGAGTATGATTAAGAGCTATATCAGATAGAAACTCTCTGAAATTTTTCAAAGCCAATTTATCGGCTTTAGAGCTCTCAAACTTAGACGAGATTATTGAATCTACTTGTTCAGATACCAACGTAGAAATGTCTTTTTCAGCTTGGTCTAGCATTGTTCCGTCAATAACACCTGCTGTTCCGAGTCGAATACCAGTTTTAATGACACCACGGCTAAACGTTTTAAACACTTGCGCTGCTTTTTCTTTAAACTCTTTTTTCTTACTTTCAGCTTTATCCTCTAACAATTCATATATTTCTGAAGCTAAAGCTAAGAACGGCTCTTTTTGATAGTCATTCTCAAAGGCATCAAAATAGATCGTTTCTAACGGCGGTTCTTGTTTATAGCGATTTTCACTAGACCACATTTTTATGAATGTGCTTTTACCTTCACCCCATTGAGCATCTAGTGCTAAAACTAGGTTTTCATCTGAGTTGTTGATTAAGTTATATAGCCGATCGCCAAATTGCTTTCGATGAAACAAATCTTTCTCCGAGGAGAAGCCTTCATCCTCTTCAATTTGTAATTCTGGAACAGTTAATCTCACTAAGTTTCTCCTAAATCACATAACGCCGCATTAAGGTGTGAGCGGCGCAATGCCGATGCCGCCGCATACCACCTTAATCACTAAAACCAACGCATAGTAAAAATGCCACACGTTGCGAATCACTCTTAAACAGTTTGTTATGTGAATTACGCACGCTTCCCTAAACCGGGAGCTCCACCTGAAACAAAAGGGCTATACTTCGTATCGAATACACCACCCAATGCACTGCCTTGAGCCTTATCACGTCTACGTTGCGCCTTTTGCTTTTTCTGTGTATCTAATTCAGCTTGCTTCTTGATATCCCTTTCAATTTTTTTCTTAAGAACTCGACATACGACTATTTGTCGATTTACTGCCATTTCCGATACGGAATCATTAAAGGCAATCTTGCGTTCCGCACGCAAGATTTCTTTTTCTAAATCAATACGTGTGTATTTCTCGTCTAAGGCTAACATTAATTCATGCGAGTTTTTAGAACAGGACTTCGTTATTGCCCATTCATAAGTTCCTTTGATTTTGGAACGAGCTCTATATTTCTTAGCTGGGATATCAGCTTTAAAAGATGGAGATAGTTGCAGCAAATATGCTTTACACTTTAAATAATGCTGCTTTCTACTACCTTTCGAAGAGAACGATGTGCTGCAAGCCTCACAAACAAATTGGTCCATACTATCTCCTCACATAACGCTTGTTAAACAGCTGCAAGCCGTTTTTTATTTGTTAATCTTGCAGTTTTTTACCCGTGGCTTCAAAGATAAATTAGAAAATTAGTGATTGCGGTGGCGAATTAGATTGCAAAAAGTAGCTTGATACATCGGTGTTGAGCTTAAGTTTGTGCCGTTTCGTCACAAGGGTAGGGGACGAGTTACCCATACAGTCAACTTTTGACCGTAGATTTTCTGTCTCCTAATGAATAGTACTTGTGATATCAATTGAGTTTGAAAACTTGGACTTGCTGGGGTGGTAAAATACAGTAGTTTCATTTTCGTAAGTCGTTGATTTTTAAGTGTGCACATTTTGCAAACTAGCGCTTTTTTGAGTGATAAAATACGTAGAGAATTATGCGTAACCTTATGAAAATAAAATGAAAAAATATAATTTCCATCCTATCTTGACATGGTAGGGGTCGGCGATTCGAGTTCGCCCGGACCCACCAAATTTTAAAAAAGCCCACCTTTTGGTGGGCTTTTTTTTGTCTGTAATTCATTGATATTCAAGTAAAACTACTTCTTTTCTTGTCCCTTGTTTTTGCTCTGCGTTAGCCCCTTGTTAAAGATAAAAGCGCACTACCTGATCCGCAACACAACCTCAAAACCCTAAATGCAATGCATAAGGTGCATACACTTCAAACCCACTAGAGCCGTCTATAAATTATGTTGCGTGCCACTTGCTGTGGCTTTAGAGACACTGACTACTAATCTAAATTATCTGGCGTGTGAAGATTGGTGCCGCATATTGTACATTTGTAGTCACCAGTCGCTTCGCCTTCCATTAATGAGCTAATTATTGCTGCAAATAGACCAGAGAAGAAACCTTTAGCTTTTTTCTCGGTCTTTTCCTGCGCTTTAGAGAAGCTTTCGTACCGATGTAGCGTTACTTCTTTACAATTACAGCAAAACGCTCTTGTCTCTTCAGAACCGTACATTTTTACCAATTGATTTACTCCCTGTAAGTTAATTTCCCCAAGTGGCGTTATGTTCAAGGGTAAGTCACACAAGACTGATGTGTGACTTACCCTAAACACTAAAACTAACGTAATGTAAAACACCACATGTTATGAATGATTATTTAACGCCTTGTTATCCGAGCTTGCTAACTCTGCTGATTGAATAGTTGTGGCAATAAGCTCTTCAAATAGCTCTAATTGCCCAGCAGGTATCAATTGATTTTGTATAGCTTTTCGTTTGTTTGAGTCAAATAGCCGTTCTGTTAACCAACCAATTAGATACATCAGTGAAAGACAGCCACCGGCCGTCGCTACATTACCGTCTATCACGAGAGGCAGATCCTGAACATCTCCTCCCATACTTTGTAGAACAGCCTTTGCATCTGGGTTTGTTGTTAATCGCTTGCCTTTTAGTAAACCGAGTTCATGGAGGATGAATGATCCCGCACAAATCGAACCTATTAGCTGCCTATTTGGATCAAGATTCAACGCCGACATAAATTCAGCATCTTTTAAAGCGGCTGGAATACCCCGTTTGCCGCTTGTAATAAGAACGACATCTTGATTCGTCACCTCAGAAAGGTGTCCGTCTGTTTTAACTTTCATACCGAGGTGGGAATGATGTTCAGATTTAGTTCCAAGTATACTTACTGTCCAACTGTCGGTTGTGCGCCCCAGCAAGTCATACATAAGAAAGAAATCGACATCCGTGAAATCATCAAATAAAACAACGCCGATTTTATACATAACATTTATCCTTTTGGACTTACTCGTAAGTCGCAAAATCTGTAGTAGGAGGGGAGGGGCATTCGATACACAAGCTTCTGCTAAGCACCTTAAATACCAAAGGCGGTGCAAACTAACAATGCCATGTGTACCAAATCCCTATTATAAAACTTTGTTATGTTTGTTTTATGAGCCCGCCCAGAAAAACTCAACCCTAATACCACTTGGGTCGTAACACATTAAATGTTTTGCGGGTCCTGTTTTAACAAGCTCGGGACCAAACTCAATTTCGATTCCCGACGCCATAAATTGATCACGCAACTCATAGAGTTGCTTCTCAGTCTCTACGAGTAAAGCTAAGTGATGCAAACCAATATTCGTTTTTCTGTCAAATGGAGTGGCGGCATCAGCCTTAGCCGCCCATAGTGTAAGCATGATATGCCCATCACTCACAAATATTGCCGGGTAGTCTGGATTTCTTTTTACTTCACTCCAACCTAATTGTTCAGTGAAAAACTTCGCGCTTGCTTCTAGGTTAGATACGGTTAAACCTACGTGGTGTATGCCTTTTGTTAACACAGTCACTTTGTTTCCTTACTCGTTTTAATGGCTATCAAACAAAGATAACTCGATAAAAAGTAAGCATCAATACACATATATTGATTAACTTCGTCAATCTATTCGAATACGGTAATCCAACTGGAAACATAACATTGTAAACAAGAAACCCAATCTTGAACTAAAAATTAAACTTAGAGTTCATTCTTAAGTCCTGTATTAATCAAATACATTAATAGCCATAATATTTAAGCCAGCCTATAGGGCATATCATTCCATTAAAGGTTTGAATGTTCTTATTCAAGCTAACGTCTTCCAATTTGTAACAGTGAACAACATTACTAGTCGAAGTAGATGCTGGTGTTGAATACGTCACAGGTTTAGAAGCGTTTGCTTTATGTATTTCATGTGCTCGCTGTTGGTCTATCGCCACTTGATTCTTATGATTGTTAACTTCTCGCAATCCAGATTCTAGGGGTAGGTGCCAATCCTTACATGTTGTTCCTAAACCATCATTCTGAGACTGATATTCTGATAACGCTACACGAGCTTCATTTACCGACTGATCGATATCGGACTGATCGACTAGCCAAGTAGAAAAAGAATAGTTAATGGCCTCTCGATAGTTTACCGATTGCTCTAAGCTATAAGCATCGGAATGAAAACAGGCCTCTAACACTGCCCATTGAGTCGATAGGTTTGATAATACGTTTTCAGGTATAGGCTGTAGCTGGCTTTGCGTAGACTGGCAACCGGCTAGAAGAAAAGGGACAGGGAGTAGTTTTAGAAAAAATTTTTGGTTCATTTTAATCTTAAAATTAATGCAATCTTTTTCATTATCATAATACAGGACGATTGAAGAAAGTAGCATTTCTATCAGTAAGGGAATGTGGCTAACGCACTGATAAGGTGTGAGTAAAGCGATATCAAAGCCCTCAACACACCTTAACTACGAATACTACCGCATAACAAAGATGCTATGCGGTAACGGTAGTATTCAGGCTTGAACAGTTTGTCGCACGTTGCTCTCGCCTGACAGCACGGAAATTCTCTCAAAATCTCGACTCGGAAAGTCAGGATCTACGTACACAAACATACGACTTATCATTTTTCCTTCAAACTCAAATACACTACAAAAACGCCCTGTGGAAACTTTGTTGTCCGGCCAAGAGGTACCATCACTCATTACGCCGCCTTCCTGTCCTTCAACAATGACCTTGTTTCCAGCAGTCGTTATTTGAAAGCCGTCTATGTCGTGCCAGATACTAATCAACGAGCTACTAATCCTATTGCCAAACTCCACTAAGGCACTCTTTCCTTTCGCTTGCCCAAATTTAGGAAAGAAAAAGTCAACATCCTCTGAGAATAGATCCAGATAGCTAGGATCACCGGCATCTATTTTCTCGAAATACTTAACTACTAGCCCAACTAAATCGTCTTTTTCCATAATTATTTCACACCCATATAAGCTTTACGCACAACCTGAACGCTTGCATCTTAAACACAGAGTACATTTAAACTTAAATTGCCAAGAGTTGCGAATCTTATTGAAGTGCCTTGTTAGATGTAATCCGTTTAGCCTACGTATACACCATTGAAGTATTCGACGCGTTCTAACGTCATTCTTAACTTACATTCTTCAATCTGGACACCTTGCCAGGGTGAGGGTGTGGAAGACAGGCCCGTAAATTCACATTCGGCGTCTCTGTATTTTAGCCAAGCTCTTTGGGCCTTTCGAAATGGCTCTACCAGTTCGGTCTGAGACCATGTTTTCCTTAGTGCTTTTTCTTCCTCACCTATTCTAGCGATTGCTTCCTTGTAACTTTCGTTAAGCTCTTTATCTGCAGATTCCATTTTCTTTTCTACACACTGATAACCAGCCATAACGCCACCGCCTTTTACTTTGCAGGGATCTTCAACATCATCAGAGGCCAAGCAAGGTAAAGAAACCAACGCAAATATCATAAGTAATTTGTTCAAAATTGCCTCCAAGCTCCGAGTGCTTGTTAAACCGTTATCAGCTATTTTTCCTTTTTAATCATGCAGCTTTTTGCCTGTGCCTTCAAAGATAAAATAGAAGGTTAGTGATTCTAGTGCCTAAACAGAAGGTAAAAGAAGATTGATACACGGGTTAAATGACGCCTTAATCTGAGTTATTTTTAGTGGGCGTTTGGTATTAATCTTTTCTGTGGAATCATTAGTTTGATGGCGTCTGAATATGACTCCCATGGAATTTATTATCGCCCTGAAACACCTAGGTTGATTTAAGTGGTGACTATTCCCCTCCAATCATGGAGTTGATTCAAAGGTAGGGCGATAAATGTTGCGATTCGTAATAAAAATTTATGCCAAGTGCAGTTCGCTATCGCGGCTTATATTGAGTTGGGCAATAACCTCTAATGATGTCTGAGTTTCGTAGCTTGTTGTGTTTTGTATTGCGCCCCGAAACCCTTTTACGCCACAATTTAAAGCTACTTGATTTGAGCCGGCTACGCATAAACTGAATCACGTCGGATTCATTCAAACCAAATTGAAATTCGATAGCCTCAAATGGGGTGCGGTCTTCCCATGCCATTTCTATTATTCTTGACTCAGTTTCCGAGGTCAGTTTCATTTCAAATAACCTATTTTAGAAAAGACATTGTTACGACGGAAATTGAGTCTTGGTTCAAATGTTCTTATATGCGTGCTTAGTGTTTAGCGGCTTAACACCTACAAAAACTTCTCAATGAGGACTTCGTCTACGTATTTCCCACGAACTTTTGCATGCTTCTTCGCGGTCCCTACGATTTCGAAGCCTTGTTTGAGATAGGCTGATAACGCTCGGTCATTATCGCTGCGGACGTACGCAAATAGTTTTTCGTAACCCTTTTGTTTGGCTACTTCGAATGTCGATTTGAAAAGCTGTTTAGACACACCTTGGCCACGAGCACCGTCACTAACAAACGTACCAATTATGCCAACATGGTCAAAAGCTTTTGTATATTGTGCAAAGGGCTCGATATTTTGGAAACCAATGACTTGTGAGCTATTTTCGGATAAAGCGACTGTAAACACGCCCCGTTCTGGGAAATGAGTAATGAACTCTTTTTCTTCTTCAGGTGTGAAAGGCGTATCTAATACAGTGTATAAACCTTCAATAATGATGGGATTGAGGACGTTTGTAATGCCTTCAGCATCACCTAAAGTTACCTGACGTACAATTAAATTCATGCCACTTAGCTCCTATTAAAATTAGGGCTGTTTTGTACATGAGTTGGAGACTTGCGGCAACAAGTAACGTCATTAAGTCGTAAAGAATATACCTATTACACTTAAGCGGCGGTTAATAGTGCTGATTGTTACTTTAGTATTTCTGATATATCACTTTTTAAGTGACGGCTTAACTTCTACAGAATATTTCCACATCACGACCCCGTTTTCTACAAGATCATAGCTCGCGCTTTGACCCTCGGAGTTGAGTACAAATACCGGCATTTCCATCCTTGACGTAGCGCCATCTCGGTTGCATGACATGGTAGCTTCAAGCTGTATGCTATTTTTGCTCGGTTCTGAAAGGGTTCCTAAGTACGCGCAGCCGTCGACAAAACTGGTTTTGCTTTTTCCTTTAGAGGATATTTCAAAAGTCGGAAAAATGAATGTTGATTGAGGCTCTGTTACTACCACATTGACTTGATAGTTCGTCGCTGAAAAAGCATTGAAATGAGCTCCAAGCATAAGTAAGAACAAGATTTTTGATTTCATAAACTCTTCTTTATTTCGATATTACTAGTTTGGTAACGGCGCTATTAACGTGACCACTTAATCTAAAACTTTACTGCGTAAGCATTAAAAAGGATACAAAGGTATAGTAGTTGAATATGGTTAATCGGCCGTAAATAGTTTTATTAAGAGATCTTACATACCTAAAAGAGGTAAGTTCTTTCGCTTTTGATAGGTTAATGCTAATTCTAAACAGGTCTTGATTGAAGCTTCTGGCAAAGGAGCGGATAAAGATAGAATTATTGCTCGATTACCCTGAAACTCAAGTGAGTCACTATACAGTTCGCGGAATGTGTCGACGAGCTTAGTTTGGCAATTAAAGAACAGATAATAACGACTAGGCGTTTTCTGTTTCCAATCCATCCTTACCGGGCTACCTGTTTTCACACTGTAGCTTGGCTCTCCCCATTTTAGAGATTCTTCAACTTCCCCCAGTTTTAATTCAGAAGCGATAGTTAAGACGATATTTCGTAGCTCTTCTATCCGAATACGCACATGTTTTGGATACTCATCAAATCTTGCCTTCACTGCATGGTTCATTGGTATCTCCTATAAATAGCGCTGTTTTGGGGTGAAGCCCAAGCGTACTTTGGCTATGTAGCAATTACGTCATAATGTTATTAATCAATAAATCTAGCACATAGCCAAAATACTAAGCGTAAGGGTTTCCCTCGGCTACGTTTAGGATGCTCTGGGTGAAAACATGACGATTGACATGCCAAGCATAGCGACAGAAACCCCCACTATGTCCCAGAGCGTTGGTCGAACGCCGTCGATACACCACAACCATAGAATTGCGACAAAAATATAGACACCACCGTAAGCAGCATAAACTCTGCCAGTAGCGGTAGGATGTAAAGATAGAAGCCAAGCAAACATAGCAAGGCATAGCGCTGCTGGTACCAAAAGCCAAACTGACTTATCTTCCTTTAACCAGAGATAAGGTAAGTAGCAGCCTAATATTTCTGCAATGGCGGTTATAAAGAAAAGCCCAATGGTTTTGACTTCAGTCACTTAAACATTCCTATCTTTATCTACAAATATATGATGCTGGTTAAATGGGCAATTGCTCGGCTCATTACATTTCGCCCAGCTTAATCTTGGATTGAGCCTCACTCACGGTTTGTTTACCGAATAACA
This sequence comes from Vibrio sp. 1457, assembly GCF_033340195.1. Lineage (NCBI taxonomy): Bacteria > Pseudomonadati > Pseudomonadota > Gammaproteobacteria > Vibrionales > Vibrionaceae > Vibrio > Vibrio sp. 1457. The sequence continues at coordinate 66,705 of NZ_JAWOWA010000022.1, read as the reverse complement.
AATCCATCATCGAAATGATTCGTTTGTTGTCTTTACCCCATTTATCTGGATTCGCGCTGTTTGGTGCTTTAAATTCAACTTGTCCTACTTTTTCGTTATTTTTGTAGGCTTTAATCTGAGCATCAGCGATAAATGTTCTAAAATCCCAGCTCCAGCGTGATACGTAAGTAAGTGTTAGCTCAGAGCTAACAGGAGGCGTGCCGTCGCTTACGACTGTGCATTTATGGGCGGTATCCAAACACCAGTCTTGCATCGAATCTAAGAAAACATCTCGCGTGGCGTTGTCTTTTACGATGGTGATTTCCTTGCTCTGATTTTCTTTCGAGATTGTTTCTACCGTATACTTTGGTGCCGCACATGCGGCTAATAGAATAGGCAAGCTTAGAATGATGAGTTTTTTGTGCATCTTATGTCTCTTTTTTTAAATTTATATATTCAAACAACTTCAAGATACTGAGTTTAACGAGAATAACTAACAAGCATGGCAACTGTTATTAACAAAACCTTTAGAGTAGAAGGGTTTGTTTCGGGAGTATGCCAATGTCTCGAAACAAATTATTAGTAAGAGATTGCTATAGCGTTATGTTAACTCTTGAACTTATGTCCGTATCAATGTCCAGAATTCTTCGCATTGAAGTTTTTGAAGTGCAATTCTAACGGAATTTTAAATTGCTGCATAATGCTCAATTAAGAGGAATAGGGAATCTTATCGTTAAACATAACGTGTAGTGCTGTAAATTCGTCCCTAAGACTAAGCTAAAAGGGCCTAATGTTTTAAAATAGCTTCTTGTCTATTCTGTTGTGTGAGTTTTCAATGTTGTCTCATACTAGCCACTTAAAAGAGCGCTGTAAGAACTCGTCTGCATTATCAAGGACGATTTCACCGTGAGCCATAACCAATATATTAGGTTTCCAAGACAGCAATTTATTTAAGTGTTTTCGAGCCTCTTGTTTGCTAAACATAAAACTTAGGCGCCAATCCAAAGGCATTTTTCCATTCGGAGCAAGAATACCGGCTCCTTTAGCCACAAACCGCTGCCAGTAGTTAAAGTCCTGGCCAGAAAAATTCTCGACGAGGTCAGTAACAATTAAGGTCTTTGAAGGTCGATGATAAAACACACACTCTTCCATTAATGGAGAGCCAGAAAATAGTTCTTGTTCAATCTCAGAGTTCCAAGCATTACCGCCTTGGTTAAGTGAAGCGTGAAAGTGTATATCACGGCACTTCTTAATGACTTCATCTGTGCCATAAATTTCTGCGCTAGGGTAGGCAAATACCCATTCAGATAAGAACAAGTGGTGTAAATGATTAGGAGCGATTAAGTATTTCACTTGGCCTAGATTGTTGATTTGCTCTTTAATCGAATTTGATAACTGAATTGGACTATGAACCCAAAGGCCACCATCAGAAAGCCTAACAATAGTCATACGAGTGGTGTATGGGAGTCCTAAGAATTGGACGGGATCTCCGTCAAATATCCATATCTCATGGGCTAACTTTTTCATGTCTCTCCAACCGTTAACACTGTATTAAGGCGGCATTTTAGTTACTCAAAAGCTGCCTTGCTACACAATAAACGCTTCGCTAAGCGTAAACCAAAAATATTAGGTTTACCAAACCCTTATTGAGTGCAGTTGTATATCTTTGAGTATTTTTATACTGAACGGGCGTAAAGTCGTTTTAAGAGGATTATTTGACTTGATAGAACAAAACCCCGCTATTTTTGAGCAGGGTTTTGCAATTAGATAAAGGGGCTAACCGATGATGAAGAAGAAAATCGCGGTTGCAACAATACCAATCAACGCATAAGGAAACTGTGTGGTTGCGTGTTGCATTGCTGTACAGCCCGAACCTTGTGCAGATAACACGGTTGAGTCACTAAAGAAACAAGAGTGGCTCCCTGCCGCTGATGCTGAAAGCAGCGCTGCAACGGTTAAGTGTAGAGGCACACCAAGCTGTTCGCCCAAAGGTAGAACAATTGGCATCGCTACTGCAAACGTTCCCCAAGACGATGCCGTTGCAAATACCAACGCGCCCGTAATCATAAAGATAATCGCAGGGAAGTAAGACGCTGACAGGTAAGGGCTGACGGTCTCAATGACATACTGCGTGACGCCCAATGAGTCGTTGACCGATTTCAACATGAAACCACCAATAACGGTCGCAAGCGGCAGTAGCATAACCTTAATGCCATCATAAACAGCTTCGAACATGTCGTTCATCGAGATCAGTTTTTGTGCGCCGTAAAAGCTAATAGTAAAGATTAACGCGACGAAAACACCAGCAAGTAGATCGATACCAAAATACCAACTTGCGGCAACAAGTACGATCATTGGTAACAAGAAGTTGACAAGGCCCATGGTTGGGTTGGTATGTGCAGAGACATCGGGACCAAAGTCGACATCTGTTGCACCGTCTGGACGAACTTGACCATTCTTCGCACGCTTTTCTGCCTTTTTCATCGCGCCTAGATCTGGGATCTTTTCCATTGCAACCAGCAAAACAATCACCAGCGTTACCCAGCCGTAAGCCATGTATGGAATAGCTTCAATGTATGCTTTGATACCATCTCCCGCTTCTGCTACTCCGTTTGCTTCTAGCAAAGAACTGAAGAAAATTGCCCAAGTGGAAATTGGTACGAGGATACAGATAGGTGCGGCGGTTGAATCCACAAGATATGAGAGTTTTTCACGCGAGATTTGGTAGCCGTCCGTAACTTTTTTCATTGAGGAAGAAATTGCAATCGCATTCAAATAATCGTCGATAAAGATCAGAATACCTAAAGCAAAGGTCATCAACATCGATTGCTTACGGCTTTTTACTTTCGTGACTAGCATGTCGGAGAAGCTCAAGATACTGCCGCCTTTCTCCAAAATAGCAATTAGGCCGCCCATCAAACCACAAACGAGGATGATCCAAGCAATAGTTTCATCCATCATTACACTCATGGAAATATCAACAATCTGTTCTACCGCTTCAGTTGGGTTAAGCAGAAGAACACCGGCAATAGCGCCGCTAAAGAGGGCTTCCACAGTTCGGTGTGTTGTCAGCGCAAAGACCAATACCAACGCCGTTGGTAAAAGACTCATCCATCCGTAGGCTTCGCCTTCCTCATGGTTCAAACCGATTGTGGTAAAAAAGACAAACGTCGCAACCGAGATTAAAGAAACAATAATGTGTTGAGAGTTGATTTTAAGAGGCGCATCCAGCGCCTTGGTCTGCGTAGTCATAAAGTTCATTTCCTTTGTTTATGCCGAGTGCAACATCCAGTCGATTTCCAATGGAGTAATCGCTCGCTCAAATTCTGCGAGTTCACTCTGTTTGCAAGCTAGATACAAATCGATAAAGTCTCTTGAGATGTATTGAGCCAGCTCACTGTGCTCCAGTCGCTCTAGAGCTTCTGACATACGCAGAGGTAACTCAATTGCATCATCACTGAGAGTCGGTGGACATTGATCTTTGGTGTAGCTTTCACTCGCTAATACTGCGGAAAGTACTACTGCAGCGAGAATGTATGGGTTAACGTCAGCGCCTGCTATACGATGCTCTATACGGCGATTTTTGCTATCGCTGATAGGCACACGCAACGCAACACCGCGGTGGTTTTCTCCCCAATCGGCTTTGGTTGGGACGTAAGCGCCAGGAACAAAGCGACGGTAAGAGTTAACGTTAGGACAGATTAGAGCCATGGCATCGGATGTTTGTGACAGCATCGCTGCCATGGTTTGATAGAAGAAGGCGCTCGCTTGACCGTCTGATTGGCTAAAGTGGTTGTTACCATCTGTATCAACCAAGCTGAGATGAATGTGCATGCCATTACCCGCTTGCTCACTAAAAGGTTTCGCCATAAATGTGGCGTCAAATCCGTGCTGATGAGCGACCTGGCGAATCAAGCGTTTTGCGATGATGATTTCATCACATGCTCGAAGTACATCTTTAGAATGGTTGAAGTTGATTTCGAACTGCCCTGGTGCCGATTCAGATAGGGCTCCGGAAGTGTTTAAACCTTGTTCTAATGCAGTTCGATTAAGGTCGGCCAAGAAATCAGCGTAGTCATCTAGTCCATCAAGGTCGTAAACCTCGGTATCTTTTTCTCGAGTTTTTTTCGTGGGGTTAATTGCCGTTAATGGTTCGCCATTTTCGCCGCGGGTTTTGTCTATTAAATAGAACTCCAGCTCGAGCGCGACACAAGGATATTGGTCTTTAGCATGCAGTGTTTGCAATATAGAAGCGAGAATGTTTCGGATGAACAGTGGGTTAGGGTGCTGCCCGGTTTCATCCATCATACTAAGCAGTAGCTGACCAACTTGTTCTTTTGCCGTCGGCATTAAGGTGCCGCTGATTGGATAGCAGAGGTTATCTGGTTCTCCGAGATCTTCTCCCAACCCGGCTGTTTCAACGACGTTACCTTTGGTATCTAGGGTGATGGTCGAAAGGGGGAGGGCAACACCTTTATTCAGTTTTTCTAGAGCATCTATCGGGATGCGTTTTCCTCTTGGGGTGGCATTTATATCGGTAAAGATGAGATCGATAAATTCAATATCGGGCCATTTTTGTTTAAAATTTTGTACTTCCTGTAGATACGATTCCATTTTCTTCTCCAAATAGCCTGACGAGTAGAAATTAGAAATAACCAAATTAACAAATAAATTACAGTACTCTGAGCGAGTTGTTTGTTTTTTAGGTTATTTTTAATTTAAACATGCACTTACACTGTGTTTTTGATGTTTAACGGCTGGTTCTTATGTCTTTCTGTTAACTATTTTGTAACAGTTGGTTTTGTTTTGTTCAATATAATGAGCATAAATATTCAGTTTTGAAGCCTAAAAAGTGCGTCAGATCACGTTGTGACGATAATAATGGTCATCTGTGTTGATAATTTTGTACATGGTTTGTAGGGTTTGTGTTAAATAAATTGAACATGGACATATCATGGCAGATACACACAAACCCATCATTGGTGTGGTTAGCTGCGCTAAAGAGTTGGGTGGCTATCAGATACAAGCGGTCAATGACTTTTACCTTCGCGCCATAAAGGATTTTGGAGGACTACCGATTATGTTGGCTCCCGACATGTCGGGCGATGACGTAACCACCATCCTAGACATATGTGATGGTTTTCTTTTTCCTGGCAGCCACTCTAACGTTGCGCCACATCGATACAATGCAACGCACGAAGAGAGCTACAAAGATGAAGCTCGTGATGAGCTCTCATTCACGTTAATTCGTCATGCGGTTGACCAAAACATTCCGTGCCTTGGTATTTGCCGCGGCTTTCAAGAGATGAATGTCGCACTTGGTGGCTCGTTAAACCCAGCCGTTCATGACTCCGGCTTCAATGACCATCGTGAAGCGCCTGTTGAAGATTTCGAACAAAAATACGCGCCAGCACACGCTGTGCTAGTTCAAAAGCAGAGCTTATTTCAACAATGGCTGGTGCAAAATCATTGGGAAAACACCACCTTCTTTGAAGTGAACACACTACACAACCAAGGCATCGATCAGCTTGCTCCTCTATTACAAGTAGAAGCTAAAGCCCCGGATGGCTTGGTAGAAGCATTTAGTCTTCCTAATCAAAAATTTTTCGTTGGCGTGCAGTGGCACCCAGAATGGGAAGCAAAAACCAATCATTTCTCTCAAATTTTGTTCAATGAATTTATGATGGCTACCTCTCGTTAAACGTTTGGAGCTGTATGAATGGACAATCAAGAGATTGGTAAAAATATTGTTCAGTTACGAAAAAAACATGGATTGTCACAAAGGGAACTAGCCGAGCGCGCTGGTATTACCCACAGTGCAATCTCATCCATTGAAAATGGCAAAGTGAGCCCGTCGGTCAGCTCACTACAAAAAATCGTTAATGTATTTTCTTTATCGTTATCAGAGTTTTTCACTTTTGAACAACCTTCGAACGATGAAGTGAAAGTAGTCATCAAGCCGTCAGATCTTGTGGAAATCGGGAGCGAGACGGTGTCCATGAAACTGGTAACGAATGGTGACAAAGATCAAGTCATCGGATTCTTGATCGAGGAATACGCACCTTATGGAACCACTGGTGCGGCAGAAATCAAACACGAAGGCGAAGAGATTGGCACCGTATTAGAGGGTGAAATCACTCTGGAATATAAAGGGCAATCTCATGTCATAACAGCGGGCGAGTCGTACATTATTGATACGACGAAGCCCCATCGATTTACAAATCACACAGACAAGGCTTGTCGAATGATAAGTGCGCATACGCCAACCACATTTTAGTGGGGGCTTGCCTTGTGTGACCACAAGGAGAGCGTATGAAAACCCAAGAGCAATGGATTGAACTAAAAAACAATCTAAACATCGAAAACAGGGCGTACATTAACGGTGAATACAGTGCCGCTTTAACAGGGCAAACCATCCCGGTAGTTAACCCAGCAACAGACGAGATATTCACCGAAATCGCCCGTTGCCAAAATGAAGATGTTGATCTCGCGGTTTCATACGCTCGCCAAGCATTTCAATCCGGTCAGTGGAGCGAGAGCAGCCCAGCTCATCGCAAAGCAGTGCTTAAACAGTTTGCTGACTTGATTGATCAAAACCAAGAAGAATTGGCTCTGCTAGAAACGCTTGATACTGGTAAACCTATCTCTCACAGCTTCTCTACCGATATTCCTGGCGCGGCGAGTGCATTACGCTGGTACGCAGAAGCAATCGACAAAGTATACGGCGAAGTTGCCCCAACTGAAAAAGATGTACACGCTTTTATTTCTCATCAACCAATTGGTGTGGTTGCTGCGGTTGTACCGTGGAACTTCCCCCTTTGGCTTGCGTGCTGGAAGCTTGGTCCTGCTTTAGCGGCTGGTAACAGCGTGATTCTAAAACCGTCAGAAAAATCTTCTCTCACCGCGATATTCCTAGGTCAACTTGCTTCTCGAGCGGGCTTACCAACAGGCGTTTTCCAAGTCGTTACGGGTTTTGGTCATGAAGCTGGCGACGCGCTGGCGAAACACCAAGACGTAGACTGCATCGCCTTCACAGGCTCGACGCGCATTGCAGGTCAACTGATGGTCAGATCGGGTGAGAGCAACCTAAAGCGTGTGTTTGCAGAAGCGGGCGGCAAGAACGCGAACATCGTGTTTGAAGATTGTGATGATTTAGACCGCGCAGCAGCAGACACCGCCGCAGGGTGTTTCTACAACCAAGGTGAGGTGTGCGTCGCGGCAACCCGCCTGCTTGTTCACGAAAGCATCAAAGAGCAGTTTATAGAAAAAGTTATTCAAGCGTCGAAAGCGTTCACGCCAAAAGACCCAATGGACCCAAGTTCATCCATGGGTGCGCTTATCGACCATGATCATAAATCAAAAGTGTTGGAATATATCTCGTTAGGTGAATCAGAAGGTGCAAACGTACGTTGTGGCGGCGATGTCGATGGGCAGGGCGCATTTGTTTCCCCAACCATTTTAGACAACGTCGACAACAAGATGCGTGTCGCCCAAGAGGAAATTTTTGGTCCGGTGCTGTGTGTCATTCCATTCAAAGACGAAGCGCAAGCAATCGAGATCGCTAACGATTCGAAGTACGGCTTAGGCGCGGCACTCTGGAGTAGCAATATCAACCGCGTTCATCGCGTAGCAAAACGACTGCAAGCCGGCTCGGTTTGGGTTAACAACTACAACGAAGGTGACATGACGGTTCCATTTGGTGGATTCAAAATGAGCGGAAACGGTCGAGACAAGTCTCTCCACGCGATTGAAAAATTCACCGAAACCAAAACCACTTGGATTCGCCTCCATCCTTAAGCCTGCTGACGATTACGATAAATAAAGGAATAGTTCTATGAACAAGCATACGGATTCGTTCTACGCGCACTCTGTGCCAAACATGCCGGAATACACACAATTACAAGACAACATCGAGTGCGATGTGTGTGTAGTCGGTGCGGGATTCTCTGGTCTTTCTTCTGCACTGCACCTAGCGGAAAAAGGTTTTAAAGTTGTTGTGCTAGAAAGCGCAAAAGTGGGCTTTGGGGCAACTGGTCGTAACGGCGGCCAAATCGTTAATAGCTACAGTCGAGATGTTGACGTGATTGAAAGCCGTTACGACCAAAACCAAGCTAAAGCTCTGTGCGATATGATTTTTGAAGGCGGCGATATCATCCGTGGTCTGATCGACAAATACGACATCAACTGTGATTACAAGCAAGGTGGTTTGTTCACGGCACTAAATAGTAAACAACTCAAAGGGCTAGAAGAGCATAAGAAGAACTGGGAGCGTTACGGCAACGACCAACTGACTCTGCTTGACGCAGGAGAAGTAGAACAAGCGGTAGGGACCAAAGTGTACACTGGTGGCTTGTTGGATATGCGCGGTGGTCACATTCACCCGCTTAAACTCGCGTTAGGTGAAGCCGCTGCGTTTATTTCTCTGGGTGGCCAAATCTTCGAACAGTCGGCGGTCGTGTCGATTGACAAAGGGATTAACCCAGTAGTCAAAACGGCGCAAGGTAGCGTGAAGAGCAAGTACGTGGTTTTGGCAGGTAACGCGTATCTTGGTGGGTTGGCACCAAACATCAGCAACAAAGCGATTCCGTGTGGCACACAAGTGGTGGCGACTCAGCCTTTGAGTGATGAGCAGCTAAAACAAGTGCTGACCAGTGACTACTGCGTTGAAGACTGTAACTACTTGCTTGACTACTTCCGCTTAACCGCCGACAAGCGTTTGTTATTCGGAGGTGGCGTGGTTTACGGCGCACGTGACCCAGAAAACATTGAAGCATTGATTCGTCCGAAGATGGAGAAAGTCTTCCCACAATTGAAAGGCATCAAGATTGATTATACCTGGACGGGTAACTTCTTGCTGACTTACTCACGCATGCCGCAATTTGGCTCGTTTGCAGACAACATTTACTACCTACAAGGCTACAGCGGTCACGGTGTAACGTGTACTCACCTCGCAGGTAAGTTGCTGGCAGAAGCATTGACCGGACACGCTGAACGTTTCGATGCGTTTGCTGCACTGAAACATTACTCCTTCCCAGGTGGCCGCCACTTCCAAATTCCGTTTACGGCAATGGGTGCGGCTTACTACAACCTACGTGACAAACTGGCGATTTAAGAGATAAGGAATATCCAATGAGCAAAGTGGTGAAATTTGCAGCCCTTCAACTGACGAAAAGCTGGGATCTGGAAGACAACTTGGCCAAAGCAAAAAAGGCGATTCGTGAAGCAGCACAAAACGGTGCGAACGTGATTCTTCCGCAAGAGCTGTTCGCTGCGCCTTACTTCTGCAAAAAACAGGAAGCAAAGTATTTCGAGCTTGCAGAAGAAACGGAGAATTGTCGTCTTATTAAAGAGATGAGTGCGTTGGCTAAAGAGCTCGGCGTGGTTATTCCAGTCAGCTACTTTGAAAAAGCGGGCAACACGTTTTTTAACTCGCTAGTGATGATAGATGCCGATGGCACGGTATTAGATAACTACCGCAAGTCACACATTCCTGACGGCCCGGGCTACAGCGAGAAATACTACTTTAGCCCTGGCGATACCGGTTTCAAAGTGTGGCAAACCAAGTTCGGTAAGTTCGGTGCTGGCATTTGCTGGGACCAATGGTTTCCAGAGCTTGCACGCAGCTTGGCTCTGCACGGCGCGGAAGCGATTTTTTACCCAACTGCAATCGGTTCTGAGCCTCAAGATTCGACACTGGATTCACGTGACCACTGGCAACGTACAATGCAAGGTCACTCGGCAGCAAACCTCGTTCCAGTGATTGCGTCAAACCGAGTGGGCACTGAAGTCGATGATGGTATCGAGACGACGTTCTACGGCTCTTCTTTTATCACTGACCACACTGGTGCAAAAATTGCCGAAGCACCGCGTGAAGGTGAAACCATCATCTACGCAGAAATCGACCTCGCTACGACAGCGAAAGCGCGTCACGCGTGGGGCTTGTTCCGCGACCGTCGTCCAGACCTTTACACCAGCGTTGGCAAACTAGCTGTTTAAAGAGACGTTAAAATGAAGTTATCGACAACACCAGCGCAGGATGGCTTCTATTTTCCGGCTGAGTTTCAGCCGGTTAGTGAAGTTTGGCTAGCGTGGCCAGAAAGGAAAGACAATTGGCGTGATGACGCATTACCCGCGCAAGAAACCTTCGCCAGAATCGCGAACTTAATCGCGGAAGTGACCAAAGTGTGTGTGGCGGTGTGCTCGCACAACTTTGACCGAGCGCGTCAAATGCTTCACTCAGATGTACGTTTGGTGGAAATCCCATTTAACGATGCGTGGATGCGAGACATCGGGCCGACCGTGCTTGTTAACCAAGCGGGCGAGCGCCGTGGGATTAGTTGGCAATTCAACGCGTGGGGCGGCGAATACAACGGCCTTTACGACAACTGGCAGCAGGACGATCTTGTCGCTGGTTCGGTGTGCGACATCATCGGTATTGATCATTACCGCGCACCGTTTGTACTTGAAGGTGGGGCGATTCACACCGATGGTGAAGGCACCCTTTACACCACAGAAGAGTGCTTACTTAGTCCGGGGCGAAATCCACAGTTGAGCAAAGCGCAAATTGAAGAGCAGTTAAAGGCGTATCTCGGTATCGAAAAAGTCATTTGGTTGCCAAATGGTTTATTCAATGACGAAACAGACGGCCATGTTGACAACCTGATGCACGTTATCGCTCCGGGTAAGGTGGTACTGAGTTGGACCGATGACCCAAGTGATCCGCAATACGCGTTATCTCGTCAAGCGGAACAAGTACTGAAATCTCAGCACGATGCGAAAGGGCGCAATATTGAAATTGTCCGTTTGCCATTACCGGGTCCGTTGCATTACAGCGAGCGCGAAGCCAATGGCATTGACGCCAGTTCGGGAATGAGTCGACAAGCTGGCGAACGCCTAAGTGCCTCTTATGCCAACTTTCTTATCGTCAACGAGCATGTGTTCTTGCCGATGCTGGACGAAGAGACCGACGCTATGGCGATCGATATTTTGCAAAACGCGATGCCGGAGTACCAAATCATCGCGATACCGTCGAGAGAGGTTTTACTTGGCGGAGGGAACATTCACTGCATTACGCAGCAGATCCCTGCTTAAACATAAACTCGCCGCTAGCTTAGCGGCGATGATGAGTTGTCAAAAGGAATGACCATGCAACAGATACAAAACCAAAGCCTTGTTTCGTTTATGGTAGCGAATCCACAACAGGGCATTGCAGTGACTAATCCGGCGACCGGAGAACTCCTCGGGTACGCACCAGTCTCAACCGAAAACGACATTTTAAATGGCATTGAACGTGCCAGTGTGGCGCAGAAAGAGTGGGCGGCACTGCCAGCAAAAATGCGTGCTGGCATGCTCAATCGTTGGTTCCAACTCCTGTTAGAAAACAAAGCCGACCTTGGCCGTTTGATGACGTTAGAGCAAGGTAAGCCGCTGGCTGAAGCTCAAGGTGAAGTGCTTTACGGCGCGAGTTTTATCGAATGGTTTGCTGAAGAAGCGAAACGTACCTACGGTGAGACGATTCCTGCCCCAAGTGCTGACAAGCGTTTGGTGACCATCAAACAGCCAATTGGTGTCGCCTGTGCGATTACACCGTGGAACTTCCCAATTGCGATGATCACGCGCAAAGCAGGTCCAGCTTTAGCGGCAGGCTGTAGCTTTGTCGTAAAACCATCTGAATCTACGCCGCTGTCTGCGTTTGCGGTCGCAGAGCTTGCCTATCAAGCGGGTATCCCTCGCGATGTTCTGCAAGTGGTATTGGGGGAAAACTCCCGTCAGGTCGGTGCTATCTTCACTTCGCATCCGTTGATTCGCAAGTTGTCTTTCACTGGCTCTACCCAAGTTGGTAGTGTGCTGATGCAGCAAAGCGCGGCGGACATTAAACGTACCTCAATGGAGCTCGGTGGCAACGCGCCGTTTATCGTATTTGATGATGCCGACATTGATGCAGCCGTGGCGGGTGCGATGGCGTCGAAGTTCCGTAACGCAGGTCAAACGTGTGTGTGTGCGAATCGTTTCTACGTACACAGCAAAGTGTATGACGAGTTTGTTGCTAAGTTTGACGCTGCGGTTCAGCAGCTCAACGTCGGTAACGGATTGGAAGAGGGGGTCAACATTGGTCCGGTGATCAGCGAGTCAGCGAAGCAAGGCATTCAAGCGTTGATCGATGGTGCTATCGAGCAAGGCGCGAAGCCGGTTTCAGAACTTAAAAAGCTCGATGGTCTATTTATGCAGCCAGTGGTTCTCAAAGACGTTACTCACGACATGAAGATTGTTTCCGAGGAAATCTTTGGCCCTGTCGCGCCAGTGATTCGTTTTGACAGCGACGAACAGCTGATCGAAATGGCGAACGACACCATCTACGGTCTCGCGTCGTACTTCTACAGCCAAAACATTCACCGTGTTTGGAAAATCGCAGAAGCGCTCGAATACGGCATGGTCGGCATTAACGAAGGTATGATCTCTACTGAAGTGGCTCCTTTCGGTGGTGTTAAGCAGTCCGGTATCGGACGTGAAGGAGCAAAACAAGGTATCGATGAATACATGGACGTGAAATATCTCTGCTTTGGCGGCAACTAATTAAGGACAAAACAATGACAAACCAACAACTACACGAAAGAAGAAGCCAAGTTATCGCTCAAGGCATGGGCGCACTGTACCCACTTTACGTCGAGAAAGCAGAAAACGCTTACGTATGGGATATCGAAGGCAACAAATACATAGACTTTGCAGCGGGTATCGCGGTAACTAACACCGGGCATTCTCACAAGCGCATTAGCGAAGCGGTAAAAGCTCAGCTGGACAATTTCTCACACACGTGTGCGATGGTTACGCCATACGCGTCATTCGTAGAGCTGGCTGAAAAGCTGACAGAACTTGTACCAGGTGAGACTAAGAAGAAAGCGATCTTTCTAACCACTGGCGCCGAGGCGGTCGAAAATGCCGTAAAAGTGGCACGCGCTCATACAGGCCGTAGCGGCGTGATAGCGTTTAAAGGCGGCTTTCACGGTCGCACAAACATGACGATGGGGTTAACTGGTAAAGTTGCGCCGTACAAAGCGGGCTTTGGTCCTTTCCCGAACGAAATCTACCACGCGCCTTACCCAAATGCGTTTCACGGCATCAGCGTTGAGCAAAGCTTACAAGCGATCGACGATCTATTTGCTTGTGATATTGAACCATCACGTGTTGCGGCGATCATCTTCGAGCCAGTACAAGGTGAGGGCGGCTTCTACAAAGCGCCTGAAGCGTTTGCACAAGGCTTGCGTCAGCTGTGTGACAAGCACGGTATCATGCTGATTGCGGATGAGATCCAAACGGGTTTTGCCCGTACCGGTAAAATGTTTGCGACGGAGCTCCTAGGCATTGAACCCGATCTAATGACAATGGCGAAAGGCATTGCTGGTGGTTTCCCAATCTCAGCTGTTGTTGGTAAATCGGATGTAATGGACTCCGCACTGCCTGGTGGTTTAGGTGGTACTTATGCAGGCTCGCCACTCGGTTGTGTTGCTGGTCTTGAAGTGCTGAAAATCATCGAAGAAGAAGATTTGTGTGCTAAAGCGATGGGCATCGGTGAAGTGGTCAATGCACGTATGACCAAACTGCAACAATCTGTGCCTGCTATTGGTGAAATCCGTACTACGGGTGCGATGATGGCGATTGAATTTACTGACCCAGAATCAGGTAAGCCGCTACAAGAGATGACCAAATCGGTGATTTCTAAAGCGCAAGAAAACGGCCTTATCCTGCTTTCTTGTGGAGTAAAAGCGAACGTGATTCGTCTGTTACCTCCACTGACCATCGAATCTGACGTACTGAACGAAGGCTTAGATAAGTTGGAAAAAGTGATTCTTGAAGTGGCGTAATTCACGCGCTTTTAAATAGCAATAACAAATCAAGGAAGCGGTTGGCATCAATCGTTTCCTTTTTGTTTTTTAGCGTATCTGCTGCCTATCTAAAAAGTATTGCTCAAGCTCCAAGTTGTCACTTTTATTACGGATGACTTAACAATTGGGTTCGTCCTTACTTTCCACTTAGTCGCTACTTTGTTCTCCTCGAGTGTGGTTTGGTGCTCGCATTCTAAATCCCGACATCTGAAAGCCACTTGAGTCTATAATTTTATTGAGCGTCATTCCTCACTTTTTGGACTATAAAAATGAGATAGTATTCATATCCCACTTAGGTTGCTTGACAGATTAGCAGGACGAACTTTGATAACAAAGTATACAAGGTATGCCATTTTACTCGGCTTAGTTCCCATCGCCATATTTGTAGTGGCCTTTCATTCGATAACCAACTTTTACGTCAACTCGGTAAAAGCGTCGAAAATAGATGCTTACGTAGATTATTTAAATCAAAGGTCTGCCTATTTGGACGGAGCAATAGTGAAGCAGATTGCTCAGTTAGATTTTACTTGTAGTGATAGTGATGTAAGAACTTTACGCGACTCACGTTTTTATAACCGTTACATTCGTTTTATTGCGATGACCACAGAAGGCGGAAAAACGTGTTCCACGGTTGGTAGTGAAGTGTCTCGCCCATCTAGTAGTGAACGATTTCAGATGGATGAGAACTTTTTCGCATCACTTATTTTGCCGCAACAGAATGACCAAATAGAGTGGATGGTCATTTATGATAATGAACACGTTGAAGTTTTCTGGGTGCTTGATAACAGTTGGGTTAACGAGGTAATAAAAACGCCTTGCAAAGACTGCCTATTTGTAGAGTTTAAGTATGATGAACCAATATTTGGTGATTTAACGATAAGCCGTGGCAAAGCGAATATTGCAGGAGAAGAAAGCGCACTCTCAAAAGAGTTTTTCTTTTCAGGAGAGTCTCAAGCCAACATGCTCATCAAGATATACAGCGGTGAAAAACTTAAAAATTATGCTCAGGAAAGAGTACTTTTGTGGGGCGGTCTTGTAAGTGTGCTTGCTGGTCTTGTGACTGCCTTTGCATACATATCTGGTAAAAGCTTGAGAAAATCCATTACAGGTCTAATTGAAAATGGGATTAGTAATGCAGAATTTATTCCTTACTACCAGGCGATTGTCGATACTCGCGATGGTAAGACAGTAGGATATGAAGCTCTGATTCGATGGTCGCGGCGTGATGGAATGGTGCCACCAAATATGTTTATTGGTGCTGCAGAAGAAAGTGGCCTGATTATCCCGATGACCAATCAGCTTATTCGTAAAATCATACAAGACTTAAGTGACTTACCCGAGCATACGTGGGTCAGCATCAATATTGTTTCCTCCCATTTAGAGTCAGGTGTATTAACGAAGTTACTGTCGGAGTTAAATTGGCCAATCTCTAATAGAATTCATTTTGAATTGACCGAGAGAATACCAGTAAAAGACACTGAGGCCGCGAAAAAAGAGATTTTGTATTTAACGAATAAAGGCTACAAGTTCAAAATTGACGATTTTGGTACCGGATATGGTGGCTTTTCTTACCTACAAGATTTGGGCATCCGGTGTGTAAAAGTGGATAAAATGTTCATTGATCCAATAGGATCTGACGACCAAAAATTGAAAGTGCTGGACTCAATTGTGTCTGCAGCGAACAAAGCGGAATGTGAGATGATTGCAGAAGGTGTAGAGAGCCAGGCTCAAGTCGAATATCTGGCTCAGCATGCGATTTACCTTATTCAAGGTTATGTTTACGCTAAACCAGAGCCCCTGACTAACCTTGCAAGCGCTTAACAGCCATAATGTCAAAACGTACCGTTTTAAAGGTGTCAGTTGCCTAGGTTAGCGCTGATTTCTGCTGATGGGGTTGCACTTGAGGATTCCTAACACTCTCATTACTTCTAGAGTGTTAGGAATTAACGTTACTTAGGAGGAGAGTGCGGCTCTTTTCGTTTTGATTGACGTAATGAGCTGAGGTAGTAATGACATTACGATCATTCCTAGCATTAAGCTGTATTGCAGAGGAGTGAACGTTTCCCCCAATAGCAGTAGGCCCGAAACAATGCCTGCGACTGGGTTTGCAATACCACCAAAGGTAAAATCTACGACCGACATCCGCTGTAATAACCATACATACATGCCATACCCTAATGCGGTGTTCAGAATAATTACCCACAGTAACCCTAGAATATTCGTCATGGATACGTCCTGAACGACCGTAACATATGGCTCTGGATTGTTTATCGCCAGCACACTTGTTGCGATAGACATAATCACGCCACCCAAAATGAGCTGCCATGTTAACACTGTCCACCAGTGCATTTTTGTACCTAGTGACTTTGTTACGCTACTTCCTATCACGATGCACATAATGGCGGAGATCATCGCAAGTAAGCCCACGGGGTCGAGAGAAATAGAGCTAGGATCAAATAAGAACCAAGCTAAAGCAATCAAAGTTGCGCCGCTTATCGCTTGAATGCCACTAGGCTGACGTTTGTAGACCGCCCAACCAAACAGCATCGCAAAAACGGGGACCGAAACCATACCAACACCAGAGATGGCAGAAGGAAGCGTTAACGCCATGACAAAAATAAGACCAAAGAAGCAAGCGATGTTGATGGTTCCTAAAACAAGCAGCACCTTCCACTCACTTCTTTTTGGAAACGAGGGCTTTATTGCCAGCAACAAAAGACCCGCAGGCAGTGCCCTTAGAGCGCCAAGTAAAACGGGAGGCCAGTCCGGTAGAGTAAACTGAGTAACAGCGTAAGTCGTCCCCCAAAAAAAGGCAGGAATCATCGCAAGTAAAATGTTCATGTTAAATATCTTTATGTAGAGATAATTAAATGTAACGATATCGGCAAGGTGGCTTTTTGTAAAGTATCTTTATGTTAAAATAAAAAATATATGATGTTTGGAGAGAAATAATGGATGCAATTGATAGAGTGGTAGAGCAGTGGGCTAGGGAGAAGCCAGACCTCGACACTGAACCGATGGCAATAATGGGTCGACTAATGCGAATTGCAAAACACATGGAATCTAGGGTCGCCGAGCTACATAAGAAGTACGACCTGAAAATGGGTGAATTTGATGTGTTAGCGACACTGCGTCGAGCTGGTTCACCATATTGTCTTACTCCCTCAGCGTTAATAGAGTCGATGATGCTCACTTCGGGTGCGATGACTAATCGCTTAGATAAACTTGAGAAGAAAGGGTTTATTACCAGAACCCATAGTAAAGAAGACCGACGTAGCGTCACCGTTGAACTAACAGAGCAAGGCTTAACCTTAATTGACAAGCTAATTTTGGAGCATGTAGACGTTCAGCAATCGTTATTGCATGGTTTAGAAGGCAATGAAAAAGAGCAGGTTAACCAGGCGTTAAAATTGCTATTGCCACAATTTGAGTGAGAACGCAGAAGGAGGTAGGGGATATGAAAAGCAAAGAACTAGAACAATACTTAAGTACCTTCATGTGTGCAGAAAGTGATTTCCCATTTGGGCCTGAAGCGCTTGTATACAAAATCAAAGGCAAGATGTTTGCCATCATTGCAGAGAGAAACGGTCGGGAGTATGTCAGCGTAAAAGTAAAACCAGAAGATGGAGAAGTCTTAACGTCGCAGTTTACGGATATTATCCCGGGTTATCACTTAAATAAGCGTCATTGGATAACGGTTTATTTTAACGGTGATGTCGAGGATGGGTTGATTCAAGACTTGTGTGAACGCTCTTATGCTCTTGTCGTTGCTAAGCTGCCGAAAGCACAACGAGCGTTGCTTGGTGAGTAATCGGCAACGCACTGGCCTCTGTTGTTTTGTCGCTCGTTGCTCGTAGCCTTTTACGGAAAAATTCGCACCTTTTTCATCCTCGGGCTATATAAGAATAAGAAGGTGGAAAAGGGGAATGATATGCGAGCATTATCCGAATGGCTAAAAGAATACGGGGAGAGTCACCAAAACCCTATCAACCAAAAGATTCACACAATCGCAGTTCCAGGTATTTACCTTTCTGTGGTTGGACTTATTTGGTCGATTCCCCAGATTTCATTATTAGGCTTCGAACTTAATTGGGTTTGGGTAGCAGTGATCCCCACTTGGGTTTTCTATTTTCGTTTGTCTCTGAGCGTATTCATGATGATGATCGGCTACACATTAGCGTGCATTGGCCTTATTTGGTCTCTAGAGGTATTGATGTTGCCCGTTCTGCATATTTCTATGCTCTTGTTTGGTGTATTGTGGATATTGCAATTTATCGGTCACAAGATTGAAGGTAAAAAACCGTCGTTTTTTGAGGATTTACAGTTTCTACTCATCGGCCCGATTTGGGTGTTCAGAAAACACTAGCGATAAGCAAAATCAGGCATCATCCGAATTACACAAGACATATAACGTTCAGAGATTATGTAGCTCTTACTACAGAATACCTCTCCTTCTTATTGCCACGACAAGCATTCACTTTAGATACGCACTATGATTAAAGAGGTGCCAACGCACTTTACGCTATCGAGATACTTAAACTTACGGCAAGTTTACTTTAGGGGGATGAATGTACGACCGACAATATAAATATGCCTATTGGAGAGAAGAGCGTAAAAAAGGCAAATGGCACTATATATTAAAGTCCTTCTTTATGATTTGTTGTGCATTACTGCTTGGTAAAGTCATCGGTTTGTTCATTTTTGGAGAGCTGCGTTCTTTAAGCGACATTTGGGAACAACTCCCTGCGGATGTTTTTATTATGATGCTCGTGGGTTTTCCAATTAGTGTGCTTGGTTGGTACCACGAAGAGTCAAAGTTTTTCCGGGCGCTGCGACGCAAAGAAAAGCGGTTAAAAGGCAATCAAAACAAACCGAAATAGAGTAACCTTTGTCTCTGTTTGGATTGCCACTTACCTATCTGATCGATTCTATCCCTTCCAGTCATTTAGCGTTTAGTTACGTGTTGCAAAAAGCCTTCTTAATACAACAGCCCCCAGTGTTGTGGAAATTGGTACTGTAAGAAACATTAAAAAACGAAGTTGAGCATTAGCGTATAAAGGCTCGCACTGTCATCCTTTGGGGCTGATGAAAACGCGCCAGAGCTATTATTGTAGGTGTTGAACCTTTGCCATTCTGCGTTTAGGGAAACGTTGTAATCTAGGTCGTATCTCAATCCGAGTAAGAAACTGTCTCCACTTTTTTTATCCCGACTATTAAACTGCTGACCGTAAACAATATAAGGAGTCAACTTGTTTACATTGTAACTTGTTGTCGCGTACCAAGATGAGGAAAGATTGCTGGTCTGTCCTTCTGCCATAATCACAATGTTATCGAGCTCGTATCTTAACCCTAGAGAAAACAGATCGATCGTGTTGTTTTTTTCTGTTTCAACTAGACGGTCAATGATTGTGGTTCCGCCACCGGGAGTGGATTGCTCAATGTTAGAGAGCGTCGTTGTTTGATCATAATCGCCGTGGAGGTAGGAAAAGTTCCAACGATAACTCTCTCCGCTTAGCGTTAAGTTCATCCCTGCAGTGTTGTTTGACTCAATTTCCAATTCAGTACGTTCATTGATGGTTACGTCACTATTGTCTTTAAACCCGACAAACGGCATGGCGGTAAGTACGACTTGCTCATTGAGGTCATGAATCCAGCGTGCAGATAGGCCGTTATAAGCCGTGATACCTAGAATGCTGTCATATACCTCATTCGGTGGGCGGGCTTGGGTAAAAGCGTGGCCGACATAGTTGTACTCAGACATCAAAAACAGTGGCAGTCTTAAGCGTCCTCCTCGTATTTCTATGTTTTGATAGGTATAAGCCAAATACGCCCACTCGAGCTGAGGCGAGCTCCAATGGTCTTGCGGGCGCTTTACGACTTGTGCGGATGCCCGAAATGCCTTGTGAAAATAATCGAGCTGCATGCCGAAAGTGGTATCGCAATCGAAACAAGATTCATCGCCAATAAAGCGGTTAACTAGTACCGTAGTTGGGTTATCGGATTTTGCCCACGACGTAGAGCCAAAACCACTTAAAGAAAGTTGTTCTGTTAGTTCAATCGTGGCTGAGCTCGGAAAGGTCGCGATACTCAGCGATAACATGGTTAAATATTTTTTCATATCAATTCTCCGAGCTAACCACACATAAAACATGAGCATTACTAGGGACGCTCGATGTTGGGGCATAACCAATTCTATTCGGCTTCTCTTGCATCCATGCTATGAGGTCATCAATGCTGGAGCGTGCAATCACTTTTGGCGGTCTAGCTTTACCTGAAAAAGACAAGCTTGCCCAATGCGCGTTCATTTGCGCTAAATTTTTGTTGAGAAGATAACGATAGAACTCAGCTCTTTCTGTTGATGTCGCAGGCCAGTCAGAGAGTTCAATTCGCTGGCCTTGTAAAAGTTGCGTCTTCCCTCTGTACAACTTTCGCGCTTTATTGACAGTGAGCGGAGAGAATTCGTCATTAAATGAGAAAACGGCGTAGCTCTCTGCAGCGAGAGCTTGGCAATTTAATGAAAGAAGGGCAATCAGAATAAACAGATAGCGTTTTATGTAACGCAAAGGAAAAGCAACGCGAGAATGATTTCTACTCATAGAATCCACCTACATTGCTTGTTCAATTTGATACAACAGTTTTTCTTTGCGCACAGGCTTTGGTACGTAGGCATCCATTCCTGAATCAAAGCAGCGTTGAATATCATCATCAACGACGCTTGCTGTTAATGCGATAATGGGCGTCTTAGCTAATCCTTTACTCGCTTCATAAGCTCTAATTTGCCTAGAAGCTTCGAACCCATCCATTATGGGCATCATGCAATCCATCAAAATAACATCAAACTTTCCATCTTTTTGGAACATTTCGACTGCAATTTGCCCGTTTTCAGCGACTTCGAATTGATAACCTGCTTTAGATAGCAATAGAGAAGCCACTTTCTGGTTTACTCTATTATCTTCGACAAGCAAGATACGTTCGGAGCGAATAGGCGTTACCGTTGCTTCTGGTTGCTTAGAACTTGCAGGTAGTTCATGAGTTGTATCGGGAGTAGTGTTCTCTTGGTGTGGTTCAGCATGCGTCGTGTTGGAAACACGTAACCCAATTGCCTTATCTAACTTCTCTTTAAGCAACCCTGCTTTAAACGGTTTGGGCACATAGTCATCCATTCCAACGTCAAAGCATTTTTGTATATCGTCATCGACCACACTTGCCGTTAGAGCAATAATCGGAATTCTGGAAGCGCGTTTTTCTTTTACTTCTATTTGACGAATTATTTGGGTGGCTTCAAATCCATCCATTACGGGCATCATGCAGTCCATTAAAATTAGGCTGTACTGATTCTGTTGAAATTTCTCAACCGCTTCTTGTCCGTTTACTGCGACATCAAAGTCGAAGCCAGCTTTTGTGACGTGTAGCCCCGCGATTTTTTGATTGACCGTATTGTCATCAACGACCAAAATTTTCGGCAGAGATTTAACATGTTGCGCTGAAGTGCTCTCTTGTTGTGCGTGCGAGAAATTTGCCGCACAACTTTCAAGTGCTTTAATTAAGCGCTGCCCTAGTAGTGGCTGAGTGACCAAGGCGCTGATACTGTTTCTAAAGTCGAATTGTGGGCTATGAAGGTGCTTGATGAGGCAGACACGAATGTTTCGTTTACAAAGGCTTTCTATCTCATCGATATGCATCGCCGCTGCATTTGGTGATGCTTCTACATGAATAACGATAACGCGCTCGTTATCAATCCACGTTGGCAACGCACTTAAGGTATCTACTGACTGCGTTATATTGATGTTGAAAAAACTTAACTCGTTACGCAGTTTTTGTTCTAGTTGAGTACTGCTGCATACAATCCATATATCGTTGTGATTCAGAGCGTGATAAGCGTTAAACTCTTGTGTCACAACAGGAGCAGTTAGTTCAAAGAAGAAGCGACTGCCTTTACCTTTCTCGGATTCAAGTTGAATTTCTCCACCCATTAGCTCAACTAATTGCGTGCTAATGGCAAGCCCAAGTCCAGTTCCCCCAAATTGTCGGGTAGTAGAGTTATCCTCTTGGGCAAATGGAGCAAATATTTTCTTTTGCTGCTGGGCATCAATACCAATCCCAGAATCTTTAACGGAAAACTCGATGACCGCTTCACCATTTTTATTTTCGCGGGTGATGACCGATAGCTCTACACTGCCTTGTTCGGTAAATTTTACCGCGTTAGACATGAAGTTCATGACAACTTGGCGTATACGATGGTCATCCAACATTACGTGGTAAGGCGTGTTACGGCTAATGTTGACTTGCACATCGATGCCTTTTTCCTTTGCTTTCGGTGAAATGATAGAAGCAATGTCATAGATAGACTCTCGAACACAAGTTGAATGTGGACTAATGAGCAACATCCCAGATTCAATTTTTGAGAAGTCTAGAACGTCATTAATTAAACTCAAAAGCAGTTGGGAGGAGGTTTCAATCGTATCGACGTAATCGCGTTGTGTGGCAGTCAGGGAAGTATCGGATAAGACTTCAGAGATACCAATAACGCCATTTAGCGGCGTGCGGATCTCGTGGGACATGTTGGCCAAAAAGCTACTTTTGGCTTTACTCGCCTTAATTGCATCATCTTTTGCTTGTTCTGCATCTTCTTTTGCTTGTTCTGCATCTTCTTTAGCTTGTGTGAGCTTTAGTCTGGACAACGTCCGCTCATCACTAAGCTTTTTTACCTCTCGAGCAAACTTACTCAGCTCGTCTTTACCCTTTATTAGTTGAGCAAGAGGTGAATTTTCAGTGTTACTTTGTTCATTGCTTTCGTTACTGAGAAATTTGAGGACTAGATTCAAGTTTCCAGTAACTTTTCGCACCAATCTTAGCGTTAAACTTACGACCAACAGCGTTAAAAGGCTCATCATTGCGATAAAGGTAAAGCGGTGCTGTGTCGTCGTGTTGATTGTCTTTGATATATCATCACTCAGCTGCTGTTCCATTTTGTCGTCAACACTTTGTAATAACGATAAGCGTTTGTTGAGTGCAGATAACCCCGCATCAATCTCATCCGGGGTTAATGATTTGAGTTGAGCTGGTTGCAATAAATAAGCACGAAACTCTTGGCTTTTGATAAAGACTTCACCCGTAAACGTCTCAATGAGCAGATCTACTTGTTGTTGATTGGCATTTAGCGTCACAAAACGCTCTAGAAATAGTTGTTGGTTCTGGATTAAAGATTGGATAGAAGCCTGTGTTGTGAGGTCATACTCGTTATTTTCCTCTGAAGATCGAATCAAATATTCGCTTAATCTATGTTCTTCAGTGGACCAAAACATCAACCATTCAAGTTGCATCAAAGAAGAAAGGTGAGTGTTTGTTTCATAACTCACATTTCTAAAATAGACTTTGTCTAAGCTCATGAGGATTTCTTTGAACGTATCAGCGCGCCACTCTGCCGCATCTAACTTTTCTTCTTGATTTTGCGAAGAGAGCATCGAGAGGGTTGCTTCCTCAAAGCTTGTCAACTGGTTTAGTATCTCAGCGTTTTCACCGAATACTGGTGCAGCGGTGTCGCGTAACAATTGAGATATCTGCTGAGTTTTTAGTTGCTTATCTATTACATCAGGGTTATTCGGTAGGTGATAAAGCGAAGATACGCGGTCGATGTAGACAGAGAATAACTGTGCTTTTTGTAGTTCCTGAGCCTGGATAGAAAGGCTTTGTACATGTTTACCCGCGAGGACAAGCAACAATAAAATTGGCAGCAAAACCAACCCAAATAGCTTTTGTTTTACCGACAGGTTGTTCCAAGAAAAGATTCCTACCACGCGCATTTCCATATCCAAGAAGTTGATATGAAAAGTGTAGTTTATTTATCTCAGATGTTAGATTTTAAGAGAAAATTCATATTAATGAGGTGGGGGAAGTGTGACCGATATTGCATTACGAGTACTAACGCGCTAAGCGGCAATAGTTAACAAAACGGCGTTCTAAGCAAAGTGATTGACGCTTTGAGCGCCACTCCCTCGTTGGTATTCAAATGCAATCAATTCCTCAGCAGGTACAGGCCTACCTAAGAAAAAGCCTTGTACGACGTCACAGTGGAGAGACTCCATTCGTGTGAGTTGAGTTTGAGTTTCTACGCCTTCGGCTACTACTTTCATTCTTAGGTTGTGAGCCATGGATACAATCGCGCGAACTAATGAATCGTCTTGATCGCTTTTTCGGATTTGAGCGATAAATGAACGATCAATCTTGAGCCCGTCAAAAGCCATATGTTGTAGGTAGGCAAGGGCTGAATACCCCGTACCAAAGTCATCTAGCCAAACTTCCACTCCGATACTTTGTAGTTTTTTAAGCACATATTGAGCTTTCTCTGTATCATCAATAAAAAGTGACTCTGTCACTTCAACATGAATGGTTTGAGGGGCGACATCATGTCGTCGTAAATACTTAGAAAATAATTGACTTAAATCTTGGCGATAGATTTGTCTTGGGGACAAGTTTAATGCAATGTGAAAATCAGTACCGAAATGTTCTGCCCACATTGCCCGCTGAGCAACTGCCGTCTCAATGATATGTTCTCCAAGCTCCAATATTAAATCACTTTGCTCTGCGATCGGGATAAACGATTCTGGACTGATATAGCCTTTTTCGGGATGATTCCACCTAACCAATGCTTCGACCCCAATTAGGCGATAGGTTTTTAGATCAAATTGTGGTTGATACCACAGCTCGAATTGAGACAAGTCACGTACTGAACGACGCAGTTCTCGTTCTATGTATAAACGTTGTTTAATCGTTTCATCAAACGTGGAATCGTATATCGTCATAATGTCTTTACCGCGTCTTTTAGATTCCTGCGCCGCAAGAGAGGAAAGCTGTAAAAGAGACTCAGCGTTTGAACCAAATTCTGGATACACAGCAATTCCGAGGCTTGCCGTAATTTGAATATCGTTCTCTTCCAAACTAAAGGGAGAGAGTAGTTGGCGATGAATATCGTTCGCTTTTTCTCTAGCTTCATGATTGTCCGAGCACGGAAAGGCCAGTACAAATTGATCCGCACCTACTCGACTTACGATGGTAGAAAGGCGGTAAAGCGGCTTAAAATAACTCGGCAAACGGCCTTGAAGCTCTGAGGCAAGATGGCCTAGCAATTTATCCCCAATGTTATGTCCATAGTTATCGTTAATGTGCTTAAAGTCATCCAAGTCAATAAACACAACCGCGAGTGAGGGGGATTTGTGGTCAGTTATTTGCGTTTGAATATCAATGAGTAACTTTTCTCGGTTTGGCAGGGAAGTCAGAATATCGTGGTACGCCATGAACTCAACTCGGCTGGTGTATCGGTTCACTTTGTTTGACATTTTGTTGTACGCCGAAATAAGTTCTCCCACTTCATCTTTGCTTTGTATGTCGGTGACTGGCAGCGCTTGGGTATTTGACTCTGAAAATTGATCTTTTAGTTGCTTGAGTGGCTTAGTTAACGACCGCCCCAAAGCATAAGCGATGATGCTACCGAATAGAACGGATATCCCACTGATCGTTAGCAGCAAGTTAAACATCTTCTGTTTATCGTTTGAGGTAATCGCTTGGACTTGTTCAATGTTCTGTTCTTTCTCTTCCAGTAGATGTATCAAGTTAAGCTCAAGATATACCGCCCCAAGAGTAATATTTGATTGCTGAATCGGCGCTGCGATCTCCAACTGATGCTTGGAAAAGGAAACGAGAGTTCTGGATTCTTCTATTGCTTTCAAAATAAAAGGAGAGCGGTGATGAGGTTGGGCAAACATCCTTAGCTGAGTAGTGCCGTCGTGAAAGATTAGCCCTTCATTGTCAACAACATGTATTTTCGAGACATCTGGCTGGCTCAATGTTGCCTTAATTTGCTCATACGCTTGACTGATATTGTCTGTATAGAGTGGATCAAAAAGCTGTTTTGATAATAGCTCTGCATAAACCAACCCTTTTTGCTTAACGTAAGATTCTGTTTTTTCTTGAGAGTTGTTCGTGATTTGTTGAGTTAAGCTATTTGAATATGCATCGTAACCGTGCATGTAT
The DNA here is from genome assembly GCF_033340195.1 of Vibrio sp. 1457. Lineage (NCBI taxonomy): Bacteria > Pseudomonadati > Pseudomonadota > Gammaproteobacteria > Vibrionales > Vibrionaceae > Vibrio > Vibrio sp. 1457. The sequence continues at coordinate 40,816 of NZ_JAWOWA010000022.1, read as the reverse complement.
AACGCAAGATTTATCACCACAACAAACAAGACAACGAACATTGTCGAGCAAATGTATTTGGTTTCGAGTGAGAGCTTTTTAAACATCAATCCACCTTCGGTAACAAGTGAACTGACTTGCGCACTGTACTTAAGGAGGCTCGCATTTCTGGAGTAAGCGCGCTGAATTTTTTGGTGTTCTGAAACTTTTTAAGTGCGAGAGAGCCTTCGTGAGTTGTATCCATATCAAGCAGTATGGACGTGATTTTACGCTGTTGCTCTAGGCTCATGCTTGGAGAAGCGAGAATTAAATCCCTGGGTATTTCAACAGAACGAGAAAAAATCGCTAGTTTGTCTTTCATGTTCTCTGGCAAATCTTTGGGATTGTTCCAGTTGAAGTTACTGAATGCTCCTGCTGCAACTCTCTGTTTATATACCCATACAGATAGGTTGATTTCATTTGACTGAGCGAGTTGCTCATCAAGGAATAAATAACCAATACTGTCTTTGGCCGGTTTGTCATCAGGAGAGGGAAGGTATTGCAGTTTTTCTCCGTGGTTCAGCAATGTAATCGCAGGTAGGTAATAGCTGCTGGTAGACGTGCGCTTTTCGAAAACAAGCGTTTTTCCGCGCAGGTCAGAAAGTGACTCAATGCCACTCTCTTTATTAGTAAAGAACACCGTATGATATTTTTGCAGGCCTTTTTTCCATCGTATAGCAAGAACTTGGCTATTAGACTCCTTTTCTAAGGTCATCGCATTAAAGGGGGTCGCCGTTGCAATTTGAACGGTGCCATTTTCAAGCGCAACCGCGAGCTGACGATAATTTTTAAATACCTTTACCGCCCCTTTTGCGTAACCATATTCAGTCATATTTTCAGTTACATACTGAGTAAGGGGCGTCGCTTTTTTGATTTTGCTTTGGGCTTTATTGGACACAATGCCAAATGTGAATGTTTTCTCAATATTTTCTTGTGCACTGACGACAAAAGGTGAACTCAGCAAAGTGAGTAATAACAGAGTGCAGGCAGGTTTCATCCGGCTTCAACTTCCTTCTGGTGCATGTCAGTAATATTTAGTATTTATCAATGTGCCGAAATCAATCTTAAAAACAGTATGATGTACAAATTTCGTTGTGTGCGCACTTTTTATAATGTGACTTGGTCACTTATTCCGTTCAAATAGTACCGAATTTGACGTTTATGTACAGGATGAATGTATCACCGTGAGTCTGAATTCACTGGATTCTTGGTCAAGCGCTGTATTGGCGGTGAGCTAATGCGCCTTATGTATCGCTATTTTGTACTAAGAAAATTTTTCCAACTGTTTTTGATACTTTTTCTCGAGAGCTTCATTGCCTGCTGCGCGTTCAAGTTGAATCATGAGTTGCAAAGAGGGCTTCTTCACGCCATACATTTGATTGAATCTCATTAATCGAATTCTAGCTTCAGTATAATCACCGCTATCAATTTCTATTTTAGCGAGTTGCAAAATCGATTTTGGTCTATGGGGATCATGATCGATAGCTCTAGTAAAGTAGTATCTCGCTTTGTCTTTATCTTGTGATTTTAGCGCACAAAAAGCTGCATTCTCATAGCTCGCTGGAATAAGGTAGTAATAAGGCTGCTCAATGGCTCGATTAAACATCTGATCGGCTTTTTCGAAGTCACCTCGCTTGCAAAGAAAAGTACCGTAGTTATTGAGCACATTTCCGTTTTTAGTGTGTTGGCGTAGAGAGCGTTTATACATCTGTTCGGCTTTAATATCTTCACCAACCGTTTCGTAGTAGTGAGCGATAGATAATTGCGCGCGATAGTATTGAGGTGCGTGGTTTAAGGCTTGTTGTAAGTTATCATGCGCGCGAATCATGTTACCGCCGTCTAAATAACCTAAGCCAAGTGCGATACGTGATTCTGCCATTGCCACAGGATCGGCTTTAACGACAGGGCTTCCATCTTCTTTCACCGTCACGCAACCCACGAGTGCAAACTGAGACAATAATATTAGTGCACCGAGCTTTGCTGTTTTCATTCTTTATCCCTACATCCCTGAATCTTTCTGCATGATATGAATTACTTAGCAAAAACCTATTGAGGAAAAAACACTATGCGATCAGGTTTGCAAACTGTTATGAAAAAGCCGCCATATGGCGGCTTGGTTCACATATTACATTTCGGTAATGATGAGTGCTTTGTTTGCTTATTTTGAAGCTAATCGTCTTTAGTGAAAGCATCTTCACTGAAGTGCTCGAGGTCGTACGGTGTTTGCTGATAAACACAGTAGTTCAGCCAGTTTAAAAAGAGAAGGTGTCCATGGCTTCTCCAGCTTGCAATTGGTGGGTTATCTGGGTTGTTGTTTGGGTAATAGTTGACAGGAATAGCGGGCTCCATACCTTCGCTTAAATCTCGGATATATTCATTATGTAAAGTGTGAGAATCATACTCAGGGTGTCCTGTGACAAAGACATTGCGCTTGTCTTTTGTGGTGGCCAAGTACACACCTGCGACATCCGATGTCGCTAAAATGTCTAAGTCAGTATGCTCTTCTAGAAAGTGAGGCGAAAAATCTGCGTAACGCGAGTGAGGAGCCAAAAACGTGTCATCAAATCCGCGTAAGATAGGGTGAAACTGATGATGGATTTGATGGTGATACACGCCTGAAAGTTTTTCTTTACGCGTTTTTTTAGGTAGATCGTAGAGTAGCTTTAGTCCTGCTTGCGCAGCCCAGCAAACATAAAGAGTGGATGTCACATGATCTTTTGCCCACTCCATGATGGTTTTGAGATGATCCCAATAAATGACATCTTCAAATTGCACCAAACCTAATGGAGCCCCAGTAATGATCATGCCATCGAAGTTTTTATCTCGCACCATTTCAAATTGGCGATAAAACGTGTCTAAATGTTCAGTTGGCGTATTTTTACTCGGGCGGTTATCAATGCGCAGTAATTCGACGTTAACCTGTAGTGGGCTGTTTGAGAGTAGACGCAGAAACTGAGTTTCAGTCTCTATTTTTTTTGGCATCAGATTAAGGATCAGCACTCTTAAAGGACGTATTTCCTGACTCGCTGCACGCGTTTCACTCATCACGAAGATGTTTTCTGTCCTTAATACATCGGTAGCTGGTAATTGATCTGGAATTCTAATTGGCACGACTTTCTCTCCCTAAGCATAGTCAATCTAGACGTCTATACTTCTAAAGCTAACTTAATTAAGTTTAGATGTCGATACGAAATCCGACTTTTCAATCTACTCTTTACATTATGGTAAACCGTACTCGGGGTTGTCACACAATTGTGACTAAAGCAGAGTTTCTGATGAGATAGGTTTGAAACGCAGTGTGTACTATTTGCTGGTAATTATGCGATCACGTTAATATGTGAAGGTGACTTCGTAGTAAGGAAGTCTCAAATTAATGAGCCATACTAAAAACAATCAGCTCACCATTTTGCATTAATGTGCATGTTTGGAAACATCGTCAGTGGAGGACATTATGTTCGGTATTTTCAAGAGAAAGACAAAGATTCAGAGCATCGCTCAAGAAGTTCCTTGCGTGCTACTGCATTCGTTTGGTGATAAAGACATTTATACGCCGGAAGAGATTGATCAAGCTCTTCAAAAGCTGGGTTATGATAAGAGCAAGGATATCAGTCATTATCAGTATGCGTATGGAATGTTTGCCGATGAAGCCTCTTACGAGCTCCTAGAACTAACGGATGAGCTAGGTAATTATGGTCATTTCCAACGTGAAGTAGGTAAGATGCTACTCAATACACCTGAGCCGATTGATATGCATATCTACTTTGAAATTTCTCGTCAGCACCAAAACGTCAGCCTTTCACCTGGTCATCAAAAAGTAAGCGAAAGTGATGGTGTGTAAACATCGTTAGTGGTATTCCATCGTGAGATGAGTTGGGTATAATGCGCGGCCTAATTATCCGGACATGTTGTCGGTTACATTTCTGTTGAGCGTTAATGCCTTATGTTCAAAATGCTTGTCTCTATGCCACCAATGTTGGCGCTGTCGATAGCGATTGTATGTGAAGTGATTGCCACTTCTTATATTCCCAAAACAGAGCAATTTACGAAAGTAATGCCGAGCACAGTCGTTTTGATTGGTTACGGCATCGCTTTCTTCTTGCTTTCCGTCACAGTGCAAACAATGCCTGTCGGGGTTGTTTATGCCATATGGAGTGGTGCTGGGATCGTTTTGGTTGCGACGGTTGGTTACTTTGTTTACGGACAGCGTCTAGACTTACCAGCCCTAGTTGGTATTGGGTTTATCATCGCTGGTGTGTTGATCGTAAATTTATTATCCAAAACAGTAGGGTACGAATAACGCCACTCTACTTGTTAAGTGAATAAGAAGCCGCAGCGAGAAATTGCTGCGGCTTTTTAGTGCAAATTCAATCGCTAATGGCGAGTATTGATATGATGTCTTATTGTTGCATTCATCACGGTCGCATTATGTGATTGAAAAACAGGCATTATTTAGCGCATTGAAAATACAAAGTTATGTTTCTTCAAACTTTAGGAAAGGGCAGTAGATAAATCACTCCGATAGATGTTAACGTGGCGACTCATCTTCACTGCTTTTTCATTCCCTACATATTTCTGCAAAGTTCTTATTGTGTAGTGTGTCGAAGAACCATAGAATCCGCGCGCTTTAATTTATGTTATTAGCGTTATCAATGATAAAAGTGCAGTCCATTATCATTGTTTTTATCACTTATAGATGGGCACATCTGACAATACTTACATGAACAAATACAAAAAGCCTGCATTCAAGGCCGAATTTCTTTTGCCTCGTTACTGGGGAACGTTAATTATCATTAGCGTGATGTACTTACTTAGCCTCCTTCCTTTTAAAGTTCAACTAGCTTTGGGACGCAACATTGGTCGTTTAGCTATGCGACTCATGAGAAAACGTCAAGTTACGATCAGACGCAATCTTGAGCTTTGCTTCCCTCATATGGAAAAATGCCAACGCGAAGCAATTCTAAAAGACAACATCGACAATACTGGCATCGCACTTTTTGAGACCGCAATGGCATGGTTTTGGTCAGATAAACGGGTAAACAAACACGTCACGATAAAAGGCATGGAGCATCTAGAGGCTTTAGAGAAGTCAGGCAAAGGTGCATTAATGTTGGCCGTACACTCAATGAATCTAGAGTTAGGTGCTCGAGCTTTTGGCATTAAAAAGTCTGGAACCGGTGTTTATCGCCCAAACAATAATCCGTGCTTTGATTATTTTCAGTATAAGGGACGCTCTCGCTCTAATCGTACACTGATTGATCGTAAAAACGTCAAAGCCATGCTTGAAGCACTTAAAACGGGTGAGCGGGTTTGGTATGCACCGGACCACGATTATGGTAACCGACGCTCGACATTTGCACCGTTATTTGCCGTTAAAAATGCTTGTACTACGACAGGTACAAGTTTGTTGGTTGATTCTACAGATTGCGCCATTGTGCCTTTTACGATGGTAAGAGGAAAAGACGGACACTATACCCTAACCATTAGTGCGCCCGTCGAAGGTTTCCCGAAAGAGGATCATCAACGCGCCGCCGCATTCGTGAATCAAATAGTTGAAACATCAATCATGGCAAGTCCGAGTCAGTATATGTGGCTTCATCGTCGGTTTAAAACTAGACCAGAGGGTGAGGACTGTTTGTACAAGCCTAGGCTCATCCCTAGCTTGGCATAACACATAGAGAGCCTACAAAAAGCCCAAGGAACGTACGAACCTTGGGCTTTTACTTTCTATTCTTTTCGCTTTATAAGTAGCGATCTTTTAGGTGAGCTTGAAAGTGTTTAGCATTCAGTGTTTCACCCGTGGCTTGTTTTACCAACTCATCAGTGGTGAATAAGCTACCTTTACTCCAGATGTTTTCCGAGAGCCAATTGAATATCGGAGCTAAGTCGCCAGAACGAATAACCGCATCTACATCGACGGTTTGTTTCATTGCTGCCATAAATTGTGCAGCGTACATCGCACCGAGCGTGTAGGACGGGAAATAGCCAAAACTTCCATCTGTCCAATGGATATCTTGCATACAGCCATTTTTGAAGTTTCCTTCGGTTGATAGCCCCAAGTACGCTTTCATCTTTTCGTTCCAGAGTTCTGGTACATCTGTATGTTTGATTACGCCGTTCATGAGATCTCGCTCAATTTCATATCGAAGAATAACGTGAGCAGGATATGTGAGTTCGTCAGCATCTACGCGAATAAAGCCTTTTTCTACGCGAGTGTAAATTTTGGCTAAATTGTCTTTTTCGAATTCACTACCAGAAAAATGGTTAGAAGCCAGTCGAGCGAGGTGATCGATAAACGCGCTGCTTCGTCCTATTTGCATTTCAAAGAAGAGTGATTGTGATTCATGAATACCCATAGAGCGAGCTTCTCCCGCGGGTGTTCCTGATAAATCTTTTGGTAGCCCTTGCTCGTATCGAGCATGGCCAGTTTCGTGGACAATCCCCATCAATGATTGGACAAACTCGTTTTCATTATAACGTGTCGTAATACGCACATCTGTCGGTACACCGCCACAAAATGGGTGGGTACTCTCATCAAGTCGACCGTGTTCAAAATCGAATTGAAGCAGTTTCATGACTTCCAAACCGAGCGCTTTTTGCTTTTCCGCAGGGTAGTGTGCAGTTGGCAATAAGATGTTGTCTGATTGTTGTTTTTCAAGCGCTTCATCGATCAAAGTAGGAAGCCAGGTTTTCACGTCAGCAAAAAGAATGTCTAACGACGCAGACGTTGTGCCAGGTTCATAAACATCGAGCATGGCATCATAAGGAGTCGTGCCATTTGCTTCGGCTCTAATTTGCGCTTCTTCCTGCGATAGCTTTACGACTTCAGCCCAGTTCTTTTCAAAACCAGCCCAGTCATTTTCTCCACGTTGCGTACGCCATGCATGTTCACATTTGGAGCCAGCAAGAGATTGAGCTTGAACTAATGATTCTGGTAGTAAGTTAGCTTGCTGCCACCCACGCTTCATTTCTCTTAGGATAGATTTTTCTTTTGTAGACAGCGTCTCTTCTTCTGCCTGAGCGAAAAGCTCTCCCAAGTGCGGTTGAGTCATTAAAGAATGGATATGTACATCGAGCTCTGCCGTGGCATTCGATCGTGCTTCAGCGCCACCAGGTGGCATGACCGCTGCTTGATCCCAATCTATGATGGCAGATAGATGCTCAAAATTTGCCACTTTTTTGGAATGTTCAACGAGTTTTGTAAATGCGTTCATGTGACTACTCTTATTCTTTTGTTCTTTCCCTAAACACCCGATAACGGGTCCTTCATATGGTGTTGCACTAAGCAACCTGCGTTAATTTACTAATAATTAACAATTAACTCCAACCCATTGTCCATAAACTCACCCAGTTGTATAGCTCTCTTAAAAAAGAAGCTTGCGAATCTTGTGGATTGGCGGTATTGATGAAGGATTGACAATTAATTATCACGATAATATGGATATTTTGAATTTCGAGGCATTTATTATTGCCATTACGATTTTAACGTTAACGCCAGGTTTAGATACTGCACTTGTTATCCGTAACACTAGCCGATCGGGCCTAAAAGATGGATGTACAACCAGTCTAGGGATTTGCTTTGGCTTATTCGTACATGCTTTTTTTTCTGCGGTTGGTATCTCGGCGATTCTTGCGCAATCTGCAGAGTTGTTCCAAATCGTAAAAATGATTGGCGCAGCTTATCTTATCTGGCTTGGTTTGAGCAGTTTAAAAGCGCTAATGTCGTCGAAAGATGGATTGACCGTGACCGAGCAGATTCACGAAGTGTTTAATGGTAAGCGCTCTTTTAGAGAGGGCTTTCTTTCTAACGTCTTGAACCCGAAAACGGCGGTCTTCTATTTGGCTTTCTTGCCACAGTTTGTGAATCCAGAAGGTTCACCCTTGCTTCAATCAATGATGATGGCATCTGTACACTTTGCTATTGCGATGGTTTGGCAGTGTGGTTTAGCTGGCGCGCTTAACTCGGCTAAAAATCTACTAAAGAATGCAAGCTTTATGAAGTGGATGGAAGGCGCGACGGGCGCAGTATTAGTCGCACTTGGTGTGAAGTTATTAATTGAAAAACCCGTTTAATGCTTAATATTTATCGATTGTTGATACTACTCGCTGTATTTATTGTGGGGATAGGTGCCGCTGTTGCTTGGCATACGTGGCCACAAGTACAGTTTGCGCAACGCGGCATGATCTGGTCTTGGCACTGGGGCTACTTCGAGCCTTTTGCTAATGGAATACAACAAACGCGAGCTCAAGACACTAAACAGTTATTGCTCAGGCGTGTGTATTTGCATGACGCTATTGTCGTTTTTGTTTCGACAACTATGGACAATAAATTTGAGGTCGACGTTGTAAAAGAGCAAACCTGTAAACCTAAAACGACGACTTGGGCTTCGGTCTCTGTCAATCATCAACGTGTCAGGCATGTACCTATGGTGTGCGATGCGTTTGGGCAAGGCTACTTTTATCGCTACATCGGGAAACATCTGGAATCGATTGAGGTTGGTGTCGGCGACTCGTTTGTAACAGAAGCATTTTTAGACTGGCCGCTATCAGAGTTGAAAGCGGATCAATTCAAGCAAAAAAATGCGAAGTTTTTTGAAGAACGTGGAGAAAACGTTGAGCATCAATGGTTGAGAGATTAACCATTTAACCGAAGATAAATAAAGCCCGCTAAATAATAGCGGGCTTTATGTTTTTACCATTTCTAATGTGCTTTGCTCTCCGTTACTGGTAGTTTGTGACCGAACAGCTGTCGTTTCACTAAGCTTTCACTGCTTCAACTTCACCTGATTGCGATGTTGAGCTAAAGAACAGTTTGGTTTCTGCCAGTACGACGTGACGCAGTGCGATCAAACCAATCAGGTTAGGAATTGCCATCAGACCGTTTACGATATCAGCCAGTAGCCAAATCATATCGAGGTGAAGGAATGCACCAGATGCCACCAAGCCAACGAAAATCAGTTTGTATGGAAGCACAGCTTTAGTTCCGAACAGGAACACAACGCAACGCTCACCGTAGTAGTTCCAACCAAGAATGGTGGTAAAAGCGAAGAACATCAAACCGATTGAGACGAGCATAGGGCCAAATGTATCTGCATTTAAACCCACCGCAAAAGCATGAGTCGTCATCGCGGCGCCTGCTAGGTCACTTTGCCATGCACCGGTCAGGATTAGAGCAAGGCCTGTCATGGTACAAATAATGATGGTATCGAAAAAGGTACCCGTCATTGAAATTAGGCCTTGTTTAACACAAGAGTCTGTCTTCGCTGCTGCTGCTGCCATAGGCGCGCTACCCAAACCTGATTCATTTGAGAACACACCGCGAGCGATACCTGATTGGATTGCCAGCATGATGCTTGCACCTAAAAAACCACCAGTCGCTGCTGTTGATGTAAAGGCTGAAACCAGCACTAATTCAACGGCATTGAACAATTGGTCTGCATTCATGATGATCACGCTTAAACACGCCAACACATAAAATACAGCCATGGTAGGAACCACTTTTCCTGCAACGTTAGCAATGGATTTGATGCCACCCAAAGTTACGAAAGCAACCAAAAGAGTTAGTACAAAGGCAGATAGCTCACGGTTAACACCAAGAGATATCTCACTTGCATCCAGAATCGCGTTTACTTGTGGAAACGTACCGATACCAAAACAAGCAACACCCAAAGCAAACACTGCAAACATGATCGCGAGAGCTTTTGAGCCAACACCGTATTGCAAGTAATACATTGGGCCACCAATCATTTGGCCTTTATCATCGACTCTTCGGTACTTAACCGCCAACAAACATTCGGCGTATTTAGTCGCCATTCCGAAAAGGGCAGCGAGCCACATCCAGAATAGAGCGCCTGGTCCACCGAGTTTGATTGCTGTGGCAACACCAACAATGTTACCAGTACCAATTGTTGCTGAGAGCGCAGTACAAAGAGCTGCAAAGCTAGAAACGTCACCTTGAGTATTAGATGACTTATCTTTACTGAATACCATCGCTAGCCCTGTAGGGAGGTGTTTAAACTGGATCAAGCCAAGGCTAAAAGTGAAGTAAACACCTGTACCTACTAGCAAAATAAGCAGCGGTGGACCCCAGACAAAATTATCGATGGTTTGTAGTAAAGATTGTAGGTTGTTCATGATTTCCCCTTAATAAAACAACTAATAAGGAGAAGAGGGAAAGGACGAGATCAACGATCTCTAAAAGAACTAAGCTATTGGTTGTAGGCGGGAAGGCCAAGCCAAAATAGTTAGGTTGTAACTTTCCACTCCTCTGTCCTTTTGCCTGAGAGTTTCACCTTGCGTGAGTGCAAGACTTGCTCCTTCGGCGACCGATTTAACGGTTCTCTCCAGAGGTTCCTCCAACTACAGTCCCCGCTACCTAGGTAGCACCTGAAATAGTTAATTCTTCGGCGAGTTATGCTAATCAAATGTTAAAATTTGATTAATAACCACTCTCCTGCAGTCTTCATCGGAACAATTACTCAATTAAATGAGTAAAGGTTAGTTAATGATGCTGGTCATCATTAACGTGTGAACTCTATCATGTTTTTGGTCCATTTCAACACCCTATGTCAATTTATTTTCAATGAAATAACCTCATCTATTTTCATGAAGGTATGTTTGCCAATCTTTTTGTGCGAGTCACGGCATAAATAAAATCTATTGGGTTAGGGAATGGAACCCAAAAACACTTCAGAACGATAAATGTGTTTCGATCGTTACGACATAAGTTATTCAATTAAGAACACAAAATTGATGAAAATCGGAGCACTTATTTTAAAATCTACGCTAAGTTGACCTTATGGTACGTATAAATGGGTTACAATGAATCTTTGTGAAACAGTCTACGGACCTAGGCAGTTTTTCATGAGTGGACAAGGAGGCGGTATGACCAGATTATTAGCCATTGCGGTGTTGATTGCAGTAGCATTTGTGCTGTTTCGTTATCGAACCAATGAAAAAGTCCAAAAAGCGACCGTTATAACATTAATTGGCGCATTTCTGATTTATACAGCATCAATTATGTTTGCGGAATTGATCCGCTAGCAAAGTAAAAGAGTCCTTGGAGTAGTATACGGTGAGTTCTCAGAACAAAATGGAAGAGCAAGACGACGTAGTTGTCATTGAAGAGCGTGACAAACGTACGCATATCTATATCGCAATCGCTGCGGTGTTAGGCTTGGCATTTGGTGGCCTTGTTGGATCGGTTGTCACTGCGAACAAGTGGGAATCGACTTACCACGTATTAGAAGAAAAGTATCAAGCACTAACGCAAGATAAAACCCAGTTGGCATCTCAAGTAAAAGTGCGTGAAGAGGCGCTTGACCAAGAAATACAAAACCAAGTTAGTGAGTTACTCGCCGCGAAAGATGAAGCTCATCAGAAAGCACTTAAGAAGTTGCAAAAGCAGTTGACTGAGGTCGAGAAGGTCAACTTGTCACTAGAGTCTCAATTGAAGCAGCAGGCAGATAAGATCAACACGACGAAGTCAGAAAATGAGAAGTTGAGTCGTCAAGCGGATATGCAAGCGACTATGTTTGAGCGGTCCCGCGAAGTATTCCAGAAAGAGCTAAAAATTTCGCAAGAATTAGAGTCTCTCGAGAAAGAACGGTCGAAATTATTACCTAAGATTGAGAAACTCAAGAAAGAGTGTGACGTATTTTTAGAAGGCAAATCTTGGGACGTGAAGTCGGACGCGTGTGATAAACATGATGAAGCTAATTCACGACTAAGTCAGGTCGATCAAATGATTGAAGTCTATAAAATGGACCTCAAACAAATCAAAGCAATAACGGAAGATATCGGCCTTTAAGTCTTTTGTATCCGGTTTTGAAAAGCAAAAGGAGCTCTTTAAGAGATCCTTTTTCGTTGTTAGCTATGACTTTTAGCCTGTCGCGTATATTAGATTCGTGAGGCGTCATAGCCTGAGGCGAGCAGGAGCTCTCGTTCGTGTTTAATCAGCTGAGCTCGATCTTCAATTAGTTCATTGAGTGCTTGAGATGGCTTACCTGCTAATGCTTTGAACGAAGCAAAAGATTCCGCGGTGTCGATTTTATCAATCATCTGACTGATGACATTACGAGCCTCACACGGGTTACTCGTCGTTGTAAAGTATTCTACTTGCTTTGCTGCCGATTTCATCTCAGTTAATAGCTCAAGCGGGCTACTTTCTTTGGCTACTGCCATGTAGTTATCCAGCACGCGCTTTGCATAAAGCAGTTCTTTGAGGGGGATATCTCTTCCGCTCTCGATTAGGGATTCGCTAAGGATCATACTTGAGCTCATGGGCATTCCTTCTTATTACTACGCCGCTTTTGATGTTTCCTTGAGTCTAATTTATTGAAGTCACATTGGGAATGGGTAAAAAGCATTTTTAACGCATTTTTATTCATTTATGAAAACGCGAATGCGATGCTTATCTGGATCGATAGCCATAAAATTTAACCCATACACTGATGTCGCTGGTGGTTGAACAAACTCAACACCTAGGTCTTTCCAGCGCTTGTAAATGCGCTCTAGCATATGACTATTGGGCACCGATAAAGACAACTCGGTGCCACCACCTCTAATTCCGCTGTAGGGTGAAAGATTATCTCTTTGCTTGAGTGTCAACGTTAAGCCTTCGGTCAGTGGAATAGCGGCGAAGGTTGGAGACAACTGCGTGACTTTGCGTTCGAACAGTTTCGAATAAAAAACTTGGCTTATGTGGATGTCCTCAACGTAGAGAACGAATGAATTGATAGTCAGCATGGTTTGTTCCTTAATCAATTAGAAATAGTAGGGGCAATCTAACGGAAAGGAACGACAGGAGTTGTCAGTAGAACATTCTCGAAGGTAAGTGACAGAATAAGAAAAAGGAGCCGTTTAGCTCCTTTTTATCAGCGGAATCATTGGTATTAATGAGTGTGTTTGGAAGAATACCAGTTGTTTTGATACGCTTTAGATGCAAATAATGCGTTTGCTTTTGCACGCTCGATAATAGATTCGTCCACCTCTAGCGGCTTCATGGTTTGGTCTTTAAAGTCGTACGCCAGGGTCGATATCTTTTCACCAGGGGAAAGCACAACGAGATTGTCGCGCGTTAAATAACCAAAGTTTTTGTCGTATTGCATCATTGCGCGTTCATCTTCGCGAGCCAGTGGCTTCGTTAAATCACGACCAATCATCGGTGTTTTAGCATCTACCCCAATCAGAGATAACAGTGTAGGCGGCATGTCTATGTTGTTTGCTATGCGGTCATCTTTACGTGGTTGAATGCCTTTACCAAGGATCAATGCTGGAATGTGAAAGTGCTTAACTGGAACAAGGTTAGCGCCAGAAACACGTGCATCATGATCTGCAATTACAATGAAAATGGTATCATCCCAATAAGATGACTTTTTCGCCTTTTCAAAGAAAGTGCCCAAAGCGTAATCGGAATATTTAACGGCGTTGTTACGCGTCATATATTCTGAATCGTATGGCTCAATTTTGCCTTTTGGATACTCATAAGGGCTATGATTACTTGACGTAAAAACTAAGCTAAAAAAAGGTTTGTCGCTTTTTGAAAGGCGTTCAAACTCTTCGTTTGCTTTGTTATATAGATCTTCATCACTAACACCCCAAGAGCCAACAAAGCTTGGGTTGTTATAATCGTCTTCTTCTACTATTTGATCAAAACCGTTACCAAAGAAGAAAGTTTTCATGTTGTCAAAGTTGGCTTCACCGCCGTAAATAAATTGCGTGTGATAGCCTTGAGCTTTCAGTAAGTCCGCGATGGTAAAGAAACCCGTTTGGCTTTTACTCAGCTTCACTACCGCGCGAGACGGAGATGGAGGAAAGCCCGTGGTTACGGCTTCAATTCCACGAACAGAACGAGTACCAGTGGCGTACATTTGTGTGAACTGCCAACCTTCCTTCATGAGTTCATCAAGGTTTGGTGTTAGAGGCAAACCACCCAAAGCACCGACAAATTGGGCGCCTAAGCTTTCTTGTAGCAAAATCACTAAGTTTTTATGTTTACCTTGGTAAGTCGCGGGGTTACTGTTCATGGTTGGGAGTAATGAAGGGGTGAAGTCGGACTTTGTTGATGAAGTGCGAACTAATTCCAACATCTTTTGAGTGTCCATTTTTCCGTAGAACTGCTCAGCACTCTTTTCTGACTTCATGCTATTAACCGCAAACAACAATGAGTAAGATGAGTTCAGTGCTAAGTCGTTAAGCAGTGGATCGTTAGAAAAGGCGACCATAGCAGGATTTAGCGGGCGGTGACCTAAAGATGAGCGAGCACCAGAAACCCCAAAAAGAACAACGAACAGTGCCAATAGTGGTCGCCATTTCCAGTTGACCTGCTGCGCCTTATCGGTCAGTTTCTTACTCCACTTCCAACCTAAAGTGATGGTTAAAACTGTACCTAACGCACCAATAAACAGTTCTAATTTGTAGCCAGTCCAGAGCATACTCAAGACTTCTTTTGGGTAGATTAAGTATTCCACAAACAGGCGGTTTGGACGTAGGTCGTATTCCTGAATGAATGGCGCTGTTGCGAGCTCCATGTATACAAGCACCCAAAGCCCTAAAACCATCCATATGCGTAATATTCGCTTCCAACACTCTCCCATCTTACCGGTTAATGGCATGAAGGTTGAAAACAGTGCTGGAAGAATAAATAACCAGCAAAGCGTTGCAATATCTACGCGCAAACCTTGACCTAGGATGTAAATTAAGTCGTTTAGAGAGTCAATACGGTCAATCTGCCAAAAAGCTAGAAAAACTCTTGAGATAGACAGAAATAGAAGCGAAAACAAAGAAAAGGCAGCAATTGGCTGCAAAGGCCCCCACACAGAGCTCCTTGATAAGTTTTTCATATTTATTCGAATAGTTTAATTGTTATGTTGTGTTGTTTTTAGCAAAGCAAGCGTGAAATAAACGTGAATTATAATGTGGGTTTATGGTCGAGTAGTGTAAGTGTTGGTATGTCTATGTAAGGGGGAGGGGCGTTTGTGTAAAAAAAGAGCCAGTTGATAACACCAACTGGCTCTAGAGGTTGATAAAGGCATGATTACATTGCGGCTTTCTTCGCTTCTTCGACCCATGCGTCGAACTTTTTCTGGTTCGCTTTGATCCAGCCATTTACATGAGACTCGATGTCCGCTGAGCTGTTCTTACCTTGGCTCATCATCATATTCTGAGCACTAACATCATTGATATTTAGTTTGATGATTTCAAACAGCTTTGCAGCAGCAGGGTTGTTTTCTGTAAACTCTTTATTGGCAACGATGCGCATAGAGTTCATCTCGAAGCCGTAGTTCTTACCGTTCTCTAGTGTCGTATCAATGTCCTTACGCTCACCAGGAAGTGAAGAGAATGGCACTTCTAACCACACAACATCTTTCCCTGGAACTAAAACGCCACTTACCCAGTACGGTGTCCAAGTGTAGTAAAGAATCGGATCGCCTTTTTTGTAACGTGAGATCGTATCAGCGATAATCGCTGCGTAGTTACCTTGGTTGTGTGTTACTGTGTCACGAAGTTTGAAAGCATCCAACTGATGCTCAACAACCATTTCACAACCCCAACCTGGGTTACAACCAGTTAAGTCCGCTTTGCCATCGCCGTTTGCATCGAATAGCTTCGCCAATTTTGGATCTTTTAACTGACCAATGTTCGTGATGTTATATTTTTCCGCGGTTTTCTTATCGATCAAATAACCTTGCGCAGCACCACTTACGTATTGGCCTTTACGGAAGAACTTATCATCACCGCCAGACATCGTGTACTTATCGGCGTGAAGAGGGAACCAACCAACCGCTAAGAAAGTAGCATCACCTTTAGCAATAGAGGTGTAGCCTACGTTGTAGTCCACTTCTTTGGTCGGTTTAACATCGTAACCAAGCTCTTCAAGTGCGCGGTTTACGATCAACGTTTGAAATGTTTCTTCTGCAACGGTTGATTGAACAGGCTGAACAGTGACACCTTCACCCGGTAGTTCACTTGCCACACCATAAGTTGAAAATGCGATAGTACTTAGAGCTCCAACAGAGAGCGCTTTCTTCCATGAATTATTCATTGATGTTTCTCCTAAGTTTTAGATCGTCTTGGTTCGTCTTTGTTTTCAGTTTTAATAGGTATGAAACAGGACCTGTGTGATACCAGCGAAGTTTAGTGTTGCCCGCATTAACCCCTAACACCTGGGTGATACGGTCTAACAAAATCGCAAGAATAACGATGCCTAAGCCACCAACGGCAGCAAGACCCATATCAAGTCGGCCAATACCACGAAGTACCATTTGGCCTAAGCCGCCAACAGCAATCATTGAAGCAATCACTACCATAGAAAGTGACAGCATTAAGGTTTGGTTTACACCTGCCATGATGGTTGGTAACGCCAACGGTAACTGGATGCGATAAAGCATCTGTTTTTTGTTTGCCCCGAAAGAGTGGCCAGCTTCGATAAGCTCTTCAGGTACTTGCTGAATACCCAAAATAGTCAGGCGCACAACGGGAGGCAGGGCGAAAATGATCGTTACTACTACGCCAGGAACGTTACCAATACCAAACAACATAACAATTGGCACAAGGTAAACGAACGCGGGAGTCGTTTGCATTGCATCTAATATTGGCCTAACAAATTTGGCAGCGGTTTGGCTCCTTGCCAACCATATCCCCATTGGTAGCCCTATAAGCAAACAGAAGAAAACGGCGGTTAACACCAGTGCTAGCGTTGTCATCGCTTGTGACCACGCACCAATTAGGCCGATGAAAACAAGGGATACAAGAGTAGAAAAACCAAGTTTTACATTGGAAAACTGCCACGCTAGCAAAAATAAAATGAGTACCATTATAGGCGCAGGTGTAGACACCAAAGCAGTTTCAAACGACGTTAGAATAAAGTCGATTGGAACTCGTATTGCTTGGAAAACAGGTCGACCATGTTCCACCAGCCAGTTCAAACCGGATTCTACCCAGCTATCGAGGGGTAAAACCGCATCTTGGAATGGGTTCATAATATCGAATGGCGCTTGCTCTACAGTTTCTGAGTTGAGCCAATCATTACTTGGCGCGGCCTCTGTACCTTGCGACCAAGGATCATCTTGCGCAGGAGCAGTATTTGACCAGGGATCATTGTTAGTTTGCTCTGAAGACATCGTGTTAATCCTTATCTAGTGTTTGTAGAAGACGTGATTTAGTCACGACACCAAAGTAAGTTCCTTTCTCATCTACGACAGGCACGGCATAAGGAACACCAGCAACCAGACCCAAAATGTCATTAATTGACTGATCAGGCTGAAGAGTAACTTCATCCGGTAATTGAGCACTGGCTAACGAACGGTTTTCTTTATGAGCCAAACGTAGTGAATCAAGAGATACGATGCCGGAATATCGGCTAGATTTATCGACGACAATGCCGTAATCACGGTCGTGATCCATCAGAATCTGCATCGCAGAGCCTGGACCGTCATTTTCCGATTTCTTAAAAACAGCCGCTGGCTTCTTGCGCGCGATATCTTTTGCTGTCAAGACACTTGCGATGTTTACGCCGCGGAAAAACGCTTCGACATAATCATTTGCTGGACTGTGTAATATTTCATCAGGTGTACCAACCTGAACAACCTCACCGTTTTGCATGATGGCGATACGGTCGCCAATGCGCATTGCTTCATCCAAATCATGAGAAATGAAGACAATTGTGCGTTTGTCATCGTTCTGTAGACGAATAAGCTCATCTTGCATCTCAGAACGGATCAATGGGTCTAAAGCGGAAAACGCCTCGTCCATTAATAGGATGTCTGGATCACAAGCTAACGCTCTCGCTAAACCAACGCGCTGTTTCATACCACCGGATAATTCGTCAGGGAAAGATTCTGCATAAGGGTCTAAACCCACTCTTTCTAAGGCGGAAAGGGCACTTTTCTGACGCTCATTAACGTCGATGCCGGCAAGTTCTAAACCAAAGGCGGCATTTTCAATCACCGTCATGTGTGGCATGAGTGCGAAACTTTGAAACACCATTGAGATATTATTACGACGAACTTCTCGAAGTTCATTTTCGGAGATGTGGGCGATATCTCTTCCTTTGAGATAAACACTGCCTTTAGTCGGCTCAATGAGCCGGTTAAGAAGTCGAACAAGGGTGGATTTCCCGGAGCCAGAAAGGCCCATGATTACGAAAATTTCCCCTTCATTTATGGTGAGAGATACATCGTTTACGCCGACTGTTAAACCTGTCTGTTCAAAAATACCGTCTTTATCGACGCCTTTGTCGATAAGCGAGAAGGCTCTCTCTGGGTCTTCTCCAAACACTTTATACAGTCCCTTAACTTCCAGTATGGGATCCATGTTATCTGTCCTTTTTCGTGTGTTTATAACTGTTTAACGATTTGTACTCTAATTAATTTTAGTTCAACTTTCAACGAAAGGGGGTTGGTTAACTAGTTCTGCCGTGCATAGAGAATTCGTTGAGCAAGGTATGTTCAATTCTTGTTTTTTATATTTAAAACAATTGCTTGTGATGTGTTTTTATTCGCTGTAACGTTGCCCTGACGTAGGGTTGAATTTATTTTGAATTTTTTTGTACATTTCAACTCAACTCGCTTGCATAGATATGAGCCGTGATAGCTTAGAACTCTACATATAAAAAGGTTAGAGCTCTAATTTTTGGTTAAGACTTGGTCCTGTGAAATCGGTTAGGTACTGTTATCCTTAGATTTATTTATTGCTTGATTTCACTCAGGGTGATATTTATCGCTGTAGTTTAGGCAACGTATGGAATAAAAAATGGAAGCCGAACAGTTAGAAGTGCTCAATTTCATTAGCCAGTACCCACCTTTTGATGACCTACCTGAAGAGCAGCTTAGAAAAATTGCTCTCAATACCGAGGTTGCATACTTTCGGCAAGGAACAAAAATCCTTAACTTCGGAGATACGATCCGCGACTTGTATATGGTGAGAAGTGGGGCGGTAGAGATTTATCGACGTAAAGGTGAACTCTATAACAGGATTGATGCTGGTGGACTGTTTGGTCAGATGGGGTTGTTGATGAACAACCGCGTACGGATGCCAGCCAAAGCGATAGAAGACACTCTCGTTTACTGTATTCCGGAAAACATCTTCAATGAACTTTGTGATGAGTTTGAAAACTTTGCGGACTACATGGAACTGGAAGATAGCGCGCGTTTGCGAAGCGCAATATCTAGCCGATCCGAAAGCAATGACTTTACCACCGCTAAGGCACGTAAAATCTTAGCAAGAGATCCAGTAACTCTGGAGGCAACGGCTTCAATTCAGGAAGCTGCGATACTAATGGCAGAGGAAAATGTCACCTCTCTGCTCATTATTCGCCCGACAGAGGAGCTCACAGAAGAAGATGACGAACAGCTGCTTGGAATTTTGACTGATCGCGATCTTTGCATTCGCGTACTAGCTCAAGGTATTGATACCAATATTCCAGTGAGTGAGGTCATGAGTTATGACGTGGTTTCATTGGATTATAACGCCTATGTGTTTGAGGCCATGTTAACCATGTTGCGTTACAACGTGCATCATTTACCAATTTTAAAAGATAAAAAGCCGATAGGAATTATTGGCATGACGGACATCGTTCGTTATGAATCTCAGAACAGCCTATTGCTAGTGAGCTCTATTTTTCAGCAAACCAGTGTCGAGGATCTCAAGCAGGTTTCTGAACAAGTAAAAGACTGTTTCGTAAGAATGGTCAATGAAGATGCCAACGCGCACATGATTGGTCGAGCCATGTCGGTTATAGGCAGTAGTTTCAAACAACGCCTCGCTGAATTAGCTGAGCAAGAGTTTGGCCCTGCGCCCATTCCTTATTGTTTAGTCGCAATGGGTTCAATGGCGAGGGATGAGCAGTTAATTGTAACGGATCAAGATAACGCGCTTATTCTCGATAACAGTTATGACGTTGAGATTCACGGAGAGTACTTTGAAAAGTTTGCTAAATTTGTTTGTGATGGTTTAGCGGCATGCGGCTATGCTTATTGTACTGGAGACATTATGGCTACCAACCCAGAATGGCGAAAAACTCGTGCAGAATGGGAAGAATGCTTTGGAAACTGGATAGACAATCCAACCCCTGAGAGATTGTTAAATAGTAATATCTTTTTTGATCTCCTCGGTGTGCATGGGCGAGTGAAATGGGCGGAGCAATTAAGCAGCTTTATTGTGAGACGAGCGAAAAGAAATAACCGCTTTCTTGCTTGTATGGCGTATAACGCAATACGTAGGACGCCTCCACTGGGCTTTTTCAAAGACTTTGTGATGGAGAAAGATGGTCGTCATCGCAACTCGATTAACTTGAAGCGAAGGGGGACGGCTCCGTTGGCCGATTTAATACGGGTGCATTCTCTGGCAATCGGTTCGCGATCGCAAAACTCTTTCGACCGTTTAGATGACATTAATGATGCTGGCATTTTACCGAAAGGTCGAGGTTTGGATTTAAGGGATGCGATGGAGCTAATCTACATGGTTCGAATTCGTCACCAAGCCCTTGATATAGAAAATGGAGAAGAGCCAGACAACAACATTGAGCCGGAGAACATGTCTGAATTTGAACGTCGAAACTTAAAAGCAGCATTTCAAATTCTAAGTAACGCACAGAACTTCATTAAGTTTCGATACCAGAGAAGTAGCAAATGATGTGGTTCTCAAAAAAGGCAGAAAAAGAACATCCCTTGTTGGATACATCCCAGACGCCAGAGTGGTCAATGTTGTTCAAGCAACTCGCTAAAGAAGCGAAAGACGAGAGGCTCAAACGCTACTATTCGACACCGATGGTAAATGGGGAAACACCAATTGAACAAGTGCCATTTGTCTCGGTAGACTTTGAGACAACAGGATTGAACTCGGAAGAGGATGTCATTCTCACGATCGGACTTGTGCCGTTCACTATTGATCGTGTTCAATGTAATGGTTCTGCTCATTGGGTCGTTAACCCAAACAGAGAGTTAAACCACGAGTCTGTCATTATTCACGGTATCACTGACTCTGAGGTTAAAAACGCTCCGCAGCTGTCTCAGATCTTGGGTGAAATATTGGATGCGTTGTTAGGCAAAGTGGTACTTGTTCACTACAAGAACATTGAAAGGCAGTTCTTTAATAACGCCTTGCTAAATAGCATCGGAGAGGGGATACAGTTTCCTGTTGTTGATACGTTAGATATTGAGTATGCGATACAACGCCGTGAATGCAGAGGTTTTATCAATAAGTTGAAAGGCAAGAAACCCGGTTCTGTACGATTAGGGCACGCTCGTGAAAGATATGGCCTCCCTGCTTATCAACCTCACCATGCCCTGACGGATGCGTTAGCAACTGCGGAGCTGTTTCAAGCACAACTGCAGTATCACTTTAATCGAAACATGCCAATATCTTCGGTTTGGCAATAGGCGTTATTTATGGTGAAAACAATAAAATGCAATGAGAGATAGGGGGGCTTTAAGATTATGATGGCGGATTGAGTAACCGCTTATAAGAACAATGTTTTATGAACATGTGCTTGGTAGTGATGAAGACGTTTCATTACTCGAACTCCGACGAAAGTAATTTAAACTTGGTCACGTATTTTTAAGGAGATTATCCGTGAGCACCGATAATAACGGTGGCATTCAACGCCCCGATGGAAAAGTAAACGCAATAGATACTGACTATCAAATTGGTCAGGATAACGTTGCGCTAAAGGTAGGCCCATTTGGCCTTGATATTCACAACCGTGTTTTTGCAATTTCTGGCTTAGCAATCGTCATGTTTGTTGTGATAACACTATTATTCCGAGAACAGGTAGAGCCGTTTTTTGCAGACCTACGAGCGGGTTTGTTGCACAATTTAGACTGGTTTTTTCTCGCTTCAGGTAATATTTTTGTCATTGTCTGTGTCGGATTGATCTTCACACCATTGGGCCGTGTGCGAATCGGTGGTACTGAAGCAACACCTGATTACTCCTATGCTGGATGGTTGGCAATGCTATTTGCTGCGGGTATGGGTATTGGTCTTGTGTTCTTCGGTGTATCAGAACCGATGTCCCATTTTAGTTCTGCAATTGGTGGCGTGAGCGTTGAGAATGGTGTACGTACTGACTGGGCACCGCTAGGTGGTGCAGAGGGCGACGCAACTGCAGCTTCAGCATTAGGGATGGCTGCGACGATTTACCACTGGGCACTTCATCCGTGGTCAATATACGCGCTCTTGGCTCTTGGACTGGCTATCTTTTCATTTAACAAAGGTTTGCCACTCACCATGCGCTCAATTTTTTACCCTTTGTTTGGTGAGCGTGTATGGGGTTGGACTGGTCATATTATCGATATTCTTGCAGTGGTAGCGACGGTTTTTGGTTTAGCAACATCGCTAGGCTACGGTGCGTCTCAAGCCGCAACGGGTTTGAACTTCCTGTTTGATGTCCCAATGACCAATACCACGCAGGTTATATTGATTATTGGTATTACTGCGCTCGCTTTAATCTCTGTTGTGGCTGGACTCGATAAGGGCGTGAAAATCTTATCTGAAATCAACATGGGTCTTGCAGCGCTGCTATTGCTATTTGTTATTGTTGTTGGCCCGACGATTGCGATTTTAACTGGTTTCTTCGAGAACATCGTTTCCTATGTGGCTAATATCCCTGCCTTATCTATGCCATTTGGACGAGAGGATGTGAATTACTCTCAAGGCTGGACGGCGTTTTACTGGGCGTGGTGGATTTCTTGGTCACCATTTGTGGGTATGTTCATCGCACGTGTGTCTCGCGGTCGTTCAGTTCGTGAGTTTATTATTTGCGTTATTCTTATCCCATCTTCAGTTTGTGTGTTATGGATGACGGCTTTTGGCGGTAACGCAATTAGCCAATACGTTAATGATGGCTACGAGGCGGTGTTTAACGCAGAACTACCTTTAAAACTTTTTGCCATGTTAGATGTTATGCCATTGGCTGAGATAACATCTTTTGTCGGCATTATCTTAGTCGTGGTGTTCTTCATTACCTCTTCTGACTCAGGATCACTGGTTATTGATACTATTGCTGCGGGCGGTAAGGTCGATGCACCAACGCCACAACGCGTGTTCTGGTGTACGTTTGAAGGTTTGGTTGCGATTGCATTGATGTTGGGTGGTGGTCTAGCTGCTGCTCAAGCAATGGCGGTGACGACTGGTTTACCATTTACTATTGTTTTGCTTGTTGCAACGGTATCTTTGATAAAAGGTTTGATGGATGAACCTCGTCCAAAGGCGGTTTCTAAGAAATCAAAATAACTAGTATCAGCAATTAAATTATTGATAAAAGCGGTATGCGAAAGCATGCCGCTTTTTTTTGGATTTCTATTTTTCTCTGAGAAATGAACAGCATGGAAAATGGTCTTATTCTGGTTGTTTTTTGTACTGCGCATTTAGGTGACTATTTAATAAATTAGACCTCGAACTATTTTAACTTTTGGTTAATAGGCTTGTTTTTGTGATGCGAATCACAAAAATACCGATAAAAAGGCGGATTATTTGATTTTTAGTCGCGAGGGATGCCCATAATAAAAAGGAAATTTAATTAGACCTCAAAGGATATGTATTTTCACATGATCACATCAGCACCTTGGGTCCTTTATCCAGAGATTGGAGAAGACTCAAGTAAAAAATGGATTTTTCGTGAGCCTAAAATCTCTGATGGTGACGACATTTACAGCTTAATTGCAGACTGTCCTCCATTGGACATGAACTCATCTTATTGCAATTTCCTACAGTCTACGCATTTCAGCAAAACCAGTATTTTGGTTGAGCAAAAAGGCGAAATCGCAGGTTTCATTTCCGGTTATCAGAAACCAGACGAGCAAGACGTTTTATTTGTCTGGCAAGTTGCAGTCTCACCTCGCTTTAGAGGTCATGGTTTAGCATTCCGCATGTTGAAAGAACTTCTCACCCGAGAGGAATTAGGCGGTGTTAAATCGGTAGAAACTACCATCACGGAAGATAATAAAGCCTCTTGGGCACTATTCAAAAAGTTAGATGCGATGAACGGCAATTCTGGCCAAGTAAGCACATTTTTGGATGAAGAAGCCCACTTTAAAGGCAAACACGATACAGAATATTTGTATCGCATTCCTCTCAAATAATCCTCAAACAATAGGAATTAAAAACGGTCTCATCATGGATATTTTCAAAAAGCAGGAATCCAACGTACGCTCATATTCAAACAATTTCCCGGTCGTTTTTCGTAAAGCGAAAGGCTGCTGGCTAGAAACAGAACAAGGTGAACGATACTTAGACTTCCTTGCTGGAGCGGGATCTCTAAATTACGGCCATAACAATCCAGTACTAAAACAAGCGTTGCTTGAGTACATTGAAATGGACGGCATTACTCACGGTTTGGATATGCACTCAGAAGCGAAAGCATCGTTTCTGGAAGCGTTGGATACTTACATCCTTAAACCAAGAAACTTGGATTACAAGGTTCAGTTTACGGGCCCAACAGGTACTAACGCTGTTGAGGCGGCATTGAAGCTGGCTAAAAAAGTAAAAGGCCGCGACAGCGTCGTTGCGTTTACTAACGGCTTCCATGGTTGTACTGCTGGCGCACTGGCTGCAACGGGTAACCAGCATCACAGACAAGGTAACGGTTCTAGTCTAAGTAACGTCACTCGTATTCCATTTGAAGGTTACGCTGGCGTAGATGGTCTCGCGCTGTTCGAAACCATGCTAAATGATAACTCTGCAGGTATGGATAAACCAGCCGCTGTACTTCTTGAAACTGTGCAGGGTGAAGGTGGTTTAAATGCTGCTTCAAACGAGTGGTTACAACGTTTGAGCAAAATCTGTAAAGCCAATGACATTCTTGTGATTGTCGATGACATTCAAGCAGGTTGCGGACGTACTGGTACTTTCTTTAGTTTCGAGCCGTCTGGTATCCAACCGGATATCGTGACGCTATCGAAGTCGATCGGTGGTTACGGTTTGCCGATGGCTGTCGTATTACTTAAGCCTGAGCTTGACCAGTGGAAGCCAGGCGAGCATAACGGTACGTTCCGTGGCAATAATCACGCCTTTATTACTGCTGCAAAAGCACTAGAAATTTACTGGGCAAACGATGATTTTGAAACACACATCAAGCAGTGTTCAGACAAGGTAAGTGCAGTGATTGACCGTTGTGTTCGTCGCTTTCCTCAAATGTTTGTGCAGAAAAAAGGCCGCGGCATGATGGTTGGTATTGAATGTATCAATGGTGACATGGCATCTGAAATTGCGAAAAACTGTTTCGAGAATGGAATGGTGATAGAGACAGCGGGTCCAGACGATGAAGTTGTGAAGTTCTTCTGTCCACTAACCATCAGCGAATCAGAGCTAGATCAAGGACTAAGCATCTTTGAAAATGCAGTAGAGACTATCGCTGCGAAACATTTCAAACAAGCATCTTAATAAGGATTTTAATTATGATCGTCAGAACTCTAGATGAATGCCGCAACAGCGAACGACGTGTTGTTTCAGATAACTGGGAAAGTGTCCGCATGTTGTTGAAAGACGACAACATGGGTTTCTCTTTCCACATCACAACGATTTATGAAGATACAGAAACTCATATTCACTATCAAAACCACCTTGAATCGGTGTTTTGTATGAGTGGTGAAGGTGAGATTGAAGTTGTAGGTGGAGAAACGTACCCAATCAAACCAGGTACATTATACATCCTTGATAAACACGATGAGCACTACTTGAGAGCTTATAAGAATAAAGAAATGGTAATGGCGTGTGTGTTTAACCCACCGATTACTGGCGCTGAAGTGCACGATGAAAACGGTGTTTATCCTCTCGTTGACTAAAAGATGATGGTGGGGTGCTTTGCCACCCCACACTTTACTATCTCTTCTTTTTTCTTTTTAAAGTTACCAATCAAAAAAGGCTTATCATGACATTTACCGTAGAAAAAATCGGCGGTACATCAATGACAGCATTTGATGCTGTTCTCGACAATATTATTCTTCGTCCCAAAACACCATACAATCGTATTTTTGTCGTATCTGCATACGGTGGTATGACCGATGCGCTGCTCGAGTGTAAAAAAACCAGTAAACCAGGCGTTTATCAGCTTATCGCGAAACGCGACGACAAATGGGAAGAAGCGTTAGCGTACGTTGAAAGCCGTATGTTGCTGACCAATGAAAATATTTTTGCGGACCCAATGAATCGTATCCGTGCGGATAAATTCATTCGCTCCCGCATTGCTGAAGCGAAAAACTGTATCGCGAATATTTTAGAAACCTGTCAGTACGGTCAATTTTCGTTGCGCCAGTACTTGCCTCAAATTCGAGAGTTTCTCTCGTCTATCGGTGAGGCACATAGTGCTTACAACACAGCACTAAAACTAAAAAATATGGGTATTAACGCTAAGTTCGTTGACCTGTCTGGTTGGGATAATCAAGCGCCAAGAAGCCTTGATGAGTCGATCAGTGACGCGTTTGCTGATATCGATGTATCAAAAGAACTGCCAATCGTGACAGGTTATGCTTACTGTAAAGAGGGCCTAATGCACACTTATGACCGAGGTTATAGTGAGATGACATTTAGCCGAATTGCAGCAATAACAAAAGCGGATTTAGCAGTAATTCACAAAGAGTACCACTTGAGCTCAGCAGACCCACGCGTTGTTGGCCCTGAAAAAGTATTACCAATTGGTAGTACAAACTATGACGTAGCAGACCAACTTGCTAACCTTGGCATGGAAGCGATTCACCCAAATGCCGCTGCGGGTTTACGTGAAAGTGGTATTGAGCTACAGATTAAAAATACATTCGAACCTGAACACGAAGGTACTTTGATCTCTTCAAGCTACCGCCCAGAAGAAGACAAAGTCGAGATCATCGCAGGTAAAGAGAAAGTATTTGCACTGCATTTGTTTGACCAAGCAATGGTAGGAAAAGCCGATAACGTTAGTTACGAATTGATGGAAATCATCTCCGATGCTCGTGTAAGTTTGGTTGGTAAAGAGATGAACGCTAACTCAATTACTTACTATCTAGGTGGCAGTACTGATAGCTTAAACAAAGTATTGTATAAAGCCGAGAAACGTTATCCGAATGCCTCGATTAAAGGTCGTATGGTCGCGCTTATCTCAGCCATCGGTTCTCAAATTGATACCAACAAGACGTTGGCGAAAGGTGTGCTTGCATTGATGAATAATGGCGTTACGCCAGTTGCACTGCACTCATCATTGAGAAATGTAAATGTTCAATTTGTTGTCGGTGATAAGGAATACCAGCACGCGATTTGCGCATTGCATGATGAGTTTTTCCAAAGTAGCAGTTTAGCTAAATCGGTTAATGTGGCTTAGTTTATCCACGGTTAAAATATAAAGGAGAGCAGGTTAGCTCTCCTTTTTTTGTTTTTCAGTTTGTACTCACAATGCCCACTTTGTATAGGCTAAACAGGCGATTTAAGTAAGTTCCTATGTGGCGATACACATAAGCTAGCAGAATGGTCTGCTGGCTTATGTTACTGATTAACTAACGTTAACTTAGTTTACTTAAACTTGCTGATTTCTTGTTCAACTTTGTCTAGTTGTTGCAGCTTCTCTTGCATTTTTAGAGAGTCGTAGTTTAGTGAAGCAGGGTTCATCGCTGTGCCACGTTGCATTGGGTATTCTGGAAGTGTTTTAAAGAACTCTCCCACAACGTCTTGTACAGGTACAAATAGCCACATGTTGTCAGCCATCCAACGCAAGTACATTTGTGATTCGCTTGGGCCTTTTTCGAATGGGTCAGCGCGTAGGTGGATGATTTTAGGCCAGTTCGGAGCAAAACGAACGGCGTTACTTAGGTTCCCTTCAAGCGTTGCAAAGTGAAGTTTCCAGTCATTCCAGCGGACAGCGTTTAATTCACCATTAGACGTAAAGTAAAGCAGCGACTCACGAGGGCCTTTTTCTTCCTTACCTTCAAAGTATGGCATGAAGTTGTAACCATCTAAATGCACACGCCATTCTTTGCCATTTGCTTTGTAGCCTTCTGCCAGTTTTTCTTTTACATCAGGTACGCCAGCAGCTGCCAATAATGTAGGCAACCAGTCTTGGTGTGCCATCATTTCATTGATCTTGGTTCCTGGCTTAATGACGCCTGGCCAACGAACCAGTTGAGGAACACGCATACCGCCTTCCCAAGTTGTACCTTTTTCACCATGGAATGGTGTTGCGCCACCATCTGGCCAAGTCATGGTTTCTGCGCCGTTGTCCGTTGAGTAGATAACGATAGTGTTGTCTGCAACACCTAGCTCATCCAGCTTGTCGAGTAAAACACCTACATGATCATCATGTTCCAGCATACCATCGGCATAAATGCTTACACCTGATTTACCTTGGTATTTTTCCTGCAAGCGAGTCCAAACGTGCATACGAGTGGCGTTATGCCAAATAAAGAAGGGTTTATCCGCCTTAACTGCTTTTTCCATAAATGCCAAAGAGCTCTCTAGGAACTCTTCATCTGCGTGCTCCATACGTTTTCGTGTCATCGGGCCAGTGTCTTCAATCTTACCGTCGGCATAAGACTTAATGACACCACGAGGGCCATAGTTTTTACGAAACTCTGGGTCTTTAGGGTAGTAATAAGTTTCAGGTTCTTCTTCTGCGTTTAGGTGATATAAGTTACCGAAGAATTCGTCAAAGCCGTGTTTTGTCGGTAAGTGCTTATCTTGGTCACCTAAGTGGTTTTTACCAAATTGACCCGTCATGTAACCTTGTTCTTTTAACAGGTCTGCAATGGTTGGCGCCCAATCAGGTATGCCGTGGTCAGAGCCTGGCATACCAATTGTTAACAAACCCGTACGAAATGGCTCTTCACCCGTAATAAAGGCCGCGCGACCAGCAGTACAAGACTGTTGTCCGTAGTGATCTGTGAACAACGCACCTTCATTCGCGATACGGTCGATGTTTGGCGTTTTGTAACTCATCATACCTTGGTTGTATGCGCTGATATTCCAGTAGCCGATATCGTCACCAAAAATTGCCAGAATATTCGGTTTGTCGGCTGCCATAGCAGCACTGGACGCCGCTAACAGTCCTGCGCCTACAGCGATTTTGCTCAATTGATTTGCCATAAAAACTCCAGATTGTTGAGAGTAAAGATAAGCACAAGTGAGCCTTATGCTTAGTTGCTGCATAAGTTAATGATGTATATAGAAAAATCCTCTTATACTCGATATAACCATAAGTTATTGCTAGGTTGTAACCATTTGTTAATTAAGAAGAAATAGGATTGTTCTGTTAGTTTGTAGAGATTCGTAAAGTAGATTTAGATCACTGAAGAGCCTTATTTTTATTGCGTAGTAGAAGAGGGGGATGGAAATGAAAAACAATAGGATGCTCGCTTGTTTTACGGTCCTAAAGCAATACTAAAGTCGTTATGTATTGCTTGTAATTATTTGTATAACCAGTGATTTAGTGTCTATATTGATTTAGGTTGTACATTATAAATATAAGGATATCTATGAGTCAGTGGGCAGGCCGGTTTCGCATTTTATTGCTGGTCAACGTTGTTGTCAGTTTTATGGCTTTTTCTCAAGAGTTATTAACAGAGAAACCAAATATTCCTTCAGGCTTAAATCCAGAATATGCTGGCACACAAGCTTGTATAGATTGCCACCAAAACGAAGTGGAGGCCTGGAAAGGGTCACATCACGATATGGCCATGAAGCATGCAAGTACAACCTCTGTGCGTGGTAATTTTGATAACCATGTTGTAACACACAAAGGAATGCCTAATCGTTTTTTTAAAAAAGGCGACGAATTTTGGGTCAATATTCAAGGTGCTGACGGGCAATGGCATGACTATAAGATCAGCTATACATTTGGCTGGGAGCCATTACAGCAGTACATGGTCGAGTTTGAAGATGGCCGCGTGCAGCTTATTCCTTTTGCTTGGGACACAAGAGCTAAAGTTGAAGGGGGACAGCGTTGGTTTCATCTTTATCCAGAAACGACAACAACGGATGAATTCTATTGGACCAATACCGGGCAAAATTGGAACTTTATGTGTGCTGATTGCCATTCAACGAACCTAAAGAAGAATTACGACGCTGACAAAAACACTTACAACAGCTCATGGTCAGAGATTAATGTGGGATGCGAAGCATGCCATGGTCCCGCTAGTCAGCACATAGAACTGGCCAAGAAATACAAAAATGCTGGCACTTCTTTTGAGCATGACAGCCATTATGGCTTTGATCGAAATTTGTCTAAAGCAGTGTTGGATTGGGTGTTTGAGGAAGGCCATAGTACGTTACAGCCGAAATCAATTGAAGCAACCAATCAAGTGCAAACATGCGCTCAATGCCATAGTCGCCGAACCCAGTTAAATGAAACAGGTGATCATGTTAAAGGTTCCTTTTTTGATAAATATCGCTTAAGCCTTATAACACCTGAACTCTACTATCATGATGGACAGATTTACGACGAAGATTATGTTTATGGTTCGTTTCTTCAATCTGAAATGGCGGAGAAAGGGGTCACGTGCACTAATTGCCATGATCCACACACGGCAGAGTTAACGATCCCAGAAGAGGCAGTATGTTCGCAATGCCATATTGCATCGGAATATACACCTGAAAAGCATACCTTTCATAAGGCTGAATCTGAAGCATCGCAATGTACGACTTGTCACATGCCAGAAACGACTTACATGCAAGTCGATCCTCGTAGAGACCACAGTTGGCATATTCCACGACCGGATTTGAGCAAACACATTGGAACGCCCAATGTTTGCATGTCATGCCATGAAGATAAAAGCAATCAATGGGCCGATGAACAGATAGCAGAATGGTACCCGAATTCGAAGTATCGTAATCAACAACATTTTGCTGTCGCATTTTATGCGGATTCAATTGGTCATCAAGGAGCAGCAAATGCGTTGGCATACTCTGCTCAGGATTCGTCGTTAAAAGACATTATTCGTGCTTCAGCCCTGGAGAGAATGGGGGGCAACACTGACCAAAATACAACAGTATCTTTGGCTAGGGCCGTTAAGAATGAGAATGAAATGGTTCGATTAGGGGCAATTTCAGGCTCGTCTGGTTATGAATTTCATGACCGGTGGCGGATTCTAGAGCCATTACTTGGTGACCCGGTGCTTTCAGTGAGAGCGGAAGCTGCCTCGGCGCTGGTTGCGAACTACGCACAAATGACCCCTTTACAAAAAGATATAATTAAATCGCCTTTAGAAGAGTACATGGAAATTCAAGAGTTTAATGCCGATCGTGGTTTCGGAAGAACCAATTTGGCGAATGTGTACCGCAGCTTAGGTGAAATCGACAAAGCGGCCGAGCTGTATAAACAAGCGATCAGCATCGAACCCTACTTCGAAAATAGCTACGTTAACCTAGCAGATTTGTATCGCCACCTAGGTAAAGAAGAAGCTGCGATCACGGTGCTACAACAAGGGATGAAAGCTCAACCTAAATCCAGCACATTACCATACAGCGCAGGTCTTTCTTTGTTACGTCAAGGCAAAGCCGATGATGCGAAAAAGCTACTTAGACGCGCCGCAGAAATTGGTGAAACTAATGCGCATTATTGGTACGTGTACGGTCTAGCTTTAGAAAAAAGCGATGTTCTAGAAGCCAGTAAAGCGTTGCATACAGCATTTGAAGTCGGTGGCAATCCACAACACTTGTTTGCTCAATGCGAGGTTCTAGCGAGAAATCATAAAAAAGGTGCTGTCGCTTTTGCTTTCGATAGGTGCATACAAGAGCTTAGTCACTATGCACCTAAACAAGCTATTGATCAGCTTAAAGCCTCTATTGTTGGGGTCAATAGGAGCTAATTACCAAAAGTGGAGCTTTTATCGCTCCACTTTTTCTTACTTGGTTTAATCAGCGTCTTTCGCTAATCTCAGCCCCATGTCGGACATGATGACTGACTGGCTAGCAAAATCGCGACGATAGTTTTCGGATTCGTCAGCATCATAGGCAAAGCTACCACCTCGTACAGACTTGTGTGCCAGGCTTTCTTTTTCATCTTTTGCGTTTACCGGATTATCACTTGGTGCTGATTTGTAATAGCCTTCATCAAACGCATCAATAACAAACTCACCAACATTACCCGTCATATCGTATAAGCCAAGCTCATTCGGTTTTTTCTGACCTACCTTGTGTGCCTTATTGTTTGAGTTACTGGCATACCAGGCAACGTCGTTAATATCATCAGACCCCGCGTAAGTGAATCCTTGACTTAGATTCCCCCCTTTCGCTGCAAACTCCCATTCTGCTTCGGTGGGTAAACGATAGTGCTCTCCCGTTTTTTCATTCAATTTCTTTATAAAATAATTGGCTTGTTGCCAGCTAATGTTATTCACGGGCGTATTTGGGTTTCTAAAATAACTCAGAGAAGAGCCTGTAACCGATTCGAATAACTCTTGGGTTACCTCAAATTTTGCCAAATAGAAATCATCCACGCGAACGGTGCGAGCCGGGCGCTCGGATTTATTTGCTGATGGATTATCCGAGCCCATCATAAATTGTCCACCTTCAATAAGAACCATATCTTGAGCGATTTTTTGAGCAAGAGGGCTAGGTTGTGTTGTTGCACATCCAGTCATAATTAGCGAAATCGAAATAGCGGCACCAAGGTAAAGAGTATTACTTTTGGAATGCTTCATAGGGGAGCTCCATCAACATTTATGATCAAAGAATTTTATCAAGCAAGTCTATGAAAAACAGTTATACACACTATAACAAGCGCCACGAATAATTGAACATTATCATCACACTAGGCGATTAACTTAATGATTAGTCTTAACGCCGTTGGGCACAGGCTAGCAACTAAGAAGGTGATGAATGCACATAACTCAAGGTCCGCAGTTCAATGGAAAAGCATCCAAGCGATTACATGTCATGGCGAAACCTATCGGTGCAGTGTGCAATATCGATTGCACCTATTGTTATTACCTAAACAAACAAGATTTACTTGAGTACAAGCCAGGCTGCTCACCAGTCATGGATGAGGAAACGCTAGAGACCTATATCCGTCAATATATAGCGGGACAGAATACACCTGAAATCATTTTCTCTTGGCAGGGTGGTGAGCCGACAATGCTAGGTTTGGATTATTTCAAGACAATTGTTGAGCTACAGAATAAATACCGTCCCGATGGCATTACGATCTCCAATGATCTCCAGACTAATGGCACACTGCTTAACGATGAATGGTGTGAGTTTTTAAAGGCGAACAACTTTCTCGTCGGTTTAAGCATTGATGGCCCAGAAATGATGCACAACGCTTACCGAACAAACCGAGCTGGTAGAGGCACATTCCGGCAAGTTATGAATGCGGTTGAATTATTACATAAGCACGAAGTAAAGTTTGCTACGCTCACTTGTGTTAACAACTTGACCGGACGTAACCCACTTGAAGTGTACCGATTCTTGCGAGATGAAGTACGCTCCCCTCAAATGCAGTTTATTCCAATAGTTGAGCAGAAAACATTCAGAACAACCGCCCCTCAAACTTGGGAGCCAAACGAGCAACTAAAGCAAGGAGATAAACGGTTGATCCCAGGTCATAAAGATGCCGTTATTGAGCCTTTTTGCGTTGCGGATGAAGCATGGGGAAATTTTCTGATCGCGATTTTCAATGAATGGGTTTTACACGATATCGGCAACGTGTTTGTGCAGTACTTTGAAGCCAGTATCGAAACCTGGATGGGCAGAAAAAACCCACTGTGTACGTTAGGTGAAATCTGCGGGAAGGGCTTAGCAATGGAGCCTAATGGTGATGTGTTTGCGTGTGATCATTACGTGTACCCAGAATATAAGGTTGGAAACATTCATCACGAAAAGCTCGATACGCTCGCTTATAGCTCTGAGCAGCAGAAATTTGGGTTTGCTAAAAGTCGTACGCTGCCCCAACAGTGCCTTCAATGTGATTATCAATTTGCATGTTTTGGAGAATGTCCCAAAAACCGTTTTATCCGTACTAGGCAAGGTGAGCCTGGTCTTAATTATCTCTGCGCGGGTTGGAAGAAGTTTTTTACCCATGTTGATCAGTCGATGGCGTACATCTTACGAGCGACAGGTAACCCAGTGGTTCACGGTAAATACAGTGACCAGATTCTACGCCAGCAAGCTACTCAAACACAGACTGTGTTTGAAACGAAGTTTTAAGATAGTCACTACGCCTGCTACAGGCCCGGAAATGAAAGAATATAGGTTATTGAATGCAAAAAATTAAGCTGCTCTCTAAATCATTACTCGTGATCTCGATCGGCATTGCTGCGAGTCAAACAGCAGTGGCACAAGAAACAACATTGCTAGACCCAGACCAGGTATCGCCGACAACGGTTGTCACTCCACAAGAAGCTCAAATGACACCGGCGCAACGAGTCGAAAAGCTGTCTTATGATGCGCAAAATAAAAAGTTGTCTTCAGAAAAACGTATTGATGCTTTACGTGAGTTAGCCAACTATCCAAGCCAAAATGCATTGGTTGCAGTTGCCCGTGGGTTGCAGGATGAAGATGCAGGTATTCGCGAAGCTGCGATCGTGGGAGCACAGCCATATATGATTGAGCACCGTTGGCGTTTGATTTCACCATTATTGAGTGATGACGCCGCCATGGTGCGAATTACAGCAGCGATTAACCTCGTTCGAGATTACGCCAATTTGAGTTCGGAGCAACAGCAGTCACTTGAGGGGCCTGTTTCAGAGCTGACAGCACACTTGTCCAGTAAGAACGATAATGTTTCCAAGTTATTACTTGCAGACGTTTACCGTTGGCATCGTGATTGGGATAAAGCGGCGCTGATATACCCAGAGTTAACTAAGCTTGAGCCAAACAACCCTCAAGTTTGGTTAAGCTATGCAGACAACTTCCGAGCGCAACAGCTAGACCAAAAAGCTATCAACGTGCTTGACGAGGGTATCAAGCTAAATTCAGAAGATGCCTCGCTGCATTATTCTAAATCTCTCGCTTTGGTTAGATTAGACAAAAAGAAAGAAGCGGCGTTTGAAATAGACAAAGCTGCGACGATGGCAAAGACGAACAGTTACTTTTGGTACTTAAATGGTGTTCTGCAAGAAGAGTTAGACTTGAAGAAGTCTGTCAACGCTTTTGAGCAAGCGTATTTGATATCCGGTGCTCCAGAACAATTGTATGCCGTGTGTGACATCTATGTTAGATACGGCAACCCTAAAACGGATGACTGTTTAACAGAGCTAACGAAGGTCGCTCCCGACTATGTTATTGAAGAGCTCAATCAGAAAAAGGGACGTAAAAGTGCCCCTACATCAGTTGAAGCCAATGAATTTAAACTCTAATCGTTAAATTCCATGTTTCTATTTTAATAAAATAGTGGACTAGATTGGTGACATTGTCACTTTTTGGTGGCCGTTGCATATTTCAGTTCAATATGCGCCTGTTTCAATTGAACTATACTTTTGATTGGATTCGCACCTAGCACCTCAATATAAGGAATTAAGATGGCTATAAAGTTAAAGACGATTGTCTTAGCAACAGGTTTTGCTCTGTCTAGTTACGCTGTTGCTGCTGATATGCAAGATCCACTTCCGTCATGGAACAACACTGACGCTAAGCAAGCTATTATGGCGTTTGTTACGAAAACAACGACCCAAGGTTCGGATTCCTATGTTCCTGAAAGCCAACGAATCGCGACGTTTGATAATGATGGAACACTTTGGGCAGAAAAGCCTGTTTATCTACAGTTGTTTTTTGCGATCGATAGAGTAAAAGAAATGGCCTCTGAGCATCCTGATTGGAAGACAACCGAACCCTTTGCTTCCGCATTAAAAGATGACATGGAGGGGATTGGTAAACAAGGACTCGAAGGTGTAATGAAGCTTGTTATGGCAACCCATTCTGGAATGTCTACTGAACAGTTTCATCAAGAAGTTAAGGAATGGTTGAAAACGGCTGTCCATCCAACAACGGGTAGACCATACACTGAAATGGTCTATCAACCTATGCTCGAACTGCTCGACTATTTAAGAGCGAACGACTATCAGACCTACATCGTTTCTGGAGGCGGAATTGAATTTATGCGCGTTTGGGCGCCGGAAGTATACGGCATTCCAACGCAAAACATCGTGGGAACGACGTTAAAGGCGGAATATCAAAGTGTTGATGGAAAACCTACCATCCAACGCATGCCGGAAATAGACTTTGTCAATGACAAAGCAGTAAAGCCTGTGACGATTCAAAACTTCATTGGCAAACGTCCGGTAATGGCGTTTGGTAATTCTGATGGTGATTTACAGATGTTAGAGTGGACGAAAGCAGGTTCAGGTCCAAGATTTTCTGCGATTATCCATCACACGGATGACAAGCGTGAATGGGCGTATGATAAAGATTCGCATGTTGGTAAGTTAGATAAATCGTTTAAAGTAGGTGAAGAGCAAGGTTGGCTATTTGTCGATATGAAACAAGATTGGAATCAAGTGTTTAAAGAGAGCACTAAATGATAATCTTTGTTTGACCATAACTTGCTGCAACCAAACAATTGCAACGAAATAAAAGGCCTCACAATTGAGGCCTTAGTTAATTCCACAATAGCTTCGATACCTAGGGTCTAGTTTCTAGGTTGCTGTGTCATTGTTTCTACCACTTTTTCAATACTTAACGAGCTACCTTTCGTTGCAGGGAACTCCTTAAATGTCTCTAGGAACTTACGCACGATAGCTTGAGCAGGAACGAACATCCACATTTGATCAGCGTAAAAATGTCTGACGTAAAGTGCTGCATCTGGACCGACCTCAAATGGATCCATACGAAGGTTTACAATCAAAGGCCAACTAGGTGTTTTGCGGTATGCCTCATTAATGGCACCCTCCATAATACTGAAGTGGATCTTCCAGTCTTTATAACGAACGGCGTTTAAATTACCACCAGCATCGAAGTAAAAGATTTCTTTGCGTGCGCCTTCATCAGCTTTACCAGTCAGCAGATCAAGTTGGTTGTAGCCATCTAAATGTGCTTTAAAGGTTTTGCCCGCTGCTTTATGACCCTTCAATAGTTTTTCTTTCACATCAGGTTCGCCCACAGCTGCGAGTAGAGTTGGCATCCAGTCTTCTTGTGAAAAGATATCGTTGATAACCGTTCCTGGTTTAATGTTTCCAGGCCAGCGTACCATCATCGGAACGCGGAATCCGCCTTCCCAAGTCGTACCTTTTTCGCCCTTGAACGGTGTAGTACCACCATCTGGCCAGGTAAATTTCTCAGCGCCATTATCAGTACTAAAAACAACAATGGTGTTATCTGCTACGCCTAGCTCTTCAAGTTTATCAAGCATGACACCTACTTGATCATCTAGGTCCATCATGCCATCGGCGTATAAGCCGTAACCTGACTTCCCTTGATATTCTTCACTCAAATGTGTCCAGACGTGCATACGGGTTGAGTTATGCCAAATAAAGAATGGTTTGTCTTCTTTTACTGCTTTTTCCATAAAGGCCAAGCTAGCATCCATGAACTCTCGGTCTACGTTTTCCATACGCTTACGAGTAAGGGGACCTGTGTCCTCGATTTTGCCATCCGCAGTCGCCTTCAACACGCCTCGAGGTCCGAATTTTTTACGAAACTCTGGATCTTTTGGATAAAACTCAGACTCAGGCTCTTCTTCCGCGTTTAAATGGTATAGGTTACCAAAGAACTCATCAAACCCATGGTTAGTTGGTAGGTGCTCATCTTGATCACCAAGGTGGTTTTTACCAAACTGACCAGACACATAGCCGTGATTTTTAAGTAACTCTGCGATAGTAGGATCTTTCGATTGAATACCCTCTTTTGCGCCGGGCATACCAATAGTCAATAGACCGGTACGAAACGGATGTTGACCCAGAATAAATGAGGCTCGTCCGGCAGTACAACTCTGTTGTGCGTAAGCGTCTGTGAAAATGGCACCTTCATTGGCGATTTTATCAATGTTAGGAGTCTTCCCTCCCATCATACCATTGTGATATGCACTAATGTTGTATACACCTACATCGTCACCCCAGAACACAAGGATGTTGGGCTTATCGGCAGCAAAGGCTGTGG
The DNA here is from genome assembly GCF_033340195.1 of Vibrio sp. 1457. NCBI lineage: Bacteria > Pseudomonadati > Pseudomonadota > Gammaproteobacteria > Vibrionales > Vibrionaceae > Vibrio > Vibrio sp. 1457. Next base: position 2,815 of record NZ_JAWOWA010000022.1, on the reverse strand, counting down.
ACGCAGCTAATGTACCGACCAATGCCATTACCTTTTTAATCGAGTTTCGCATGAAAATCCTCCGCGATAAATGAATCCATTATCGTTATATAACGTTACTAATTGTGTTCATCATGGCGAAGTCGAGTGAGATGACACCAAATGAGACAATGTAGTCAGTTGAATATAGTAGAGGTTTTTTGTTGCTTCCAAGTAATCCCTGTTTTTCAAAAATGTTAACTAACATGGACTAGACTTTAGTGTGTTTTAAGTGTGATAAGACGCACTTACAGGATTGAATTTCAATGAAAGGCGACACTATGAAAAATAAACTAGCAACTATCCTGTTTCTATGTATCCCGTTAGAAGTGGTTGCGGAAGAGACACCAAATGTCGTGGTAATGTTGGTTGATAACCTTGGGTGGGGGGAACTAAGTTCCTATGGGAGTACCAGAGGTGTTGAAACTAAAAACTTAGATCAACTTGCTAGAGAAGGTGTACGCCTTACTAATTTTAATGTGGAACCGCAATGCACGCCAACTCGCTCCTCATTCATGACGGGGAGGCGAGCGCTTAGATCTGGGACAGATAAGGTTGTTTGGGGAGTGCCTTACGGTATGGTGAACTGGGAGATAACCATTGCAGAGAAGTTTAAGGAACAAGGATATAACACGAGCCTTTACGGGAAATGGCATTTGGGAGACCAAAAAGGGCGCTTTCCAACGGATCAAGGCTTTGATGAATGGTATGGCATTGCAAATACGACGGATGAGTCAGAATATAGCTCTCAACCCGGTTATAAAGCTATATTACCTAAACCTCAAATCCTTTCAGCTAGAGCAGGGCAGGATCCTAAAGGGGTCAAAGAATATAATTTGGACTCACGTAGAACGATTGACAGTGAGCTAGTTGAACATGCCACAGATTTTATAAATCGAAATGTGAAAGAGAATAAGCCATTTTTCTCTGTAATTACTTTTACTCAACCACATTTACCGACGCTACCTCATCCTGATTTTATTGGTAAAACAGGCAAAGGAAATTACTCAGATGTGTTAGCTGAGATAGATTTTCGAGCTGGGCAAGTTATTGGTGCAATAGAAAAAGCAGGAATTAAAGATAATACACTAGTGATTTGGTTTTCTGACAACGGTCCAGAGTGGCATATGCCATACCAAGGCTCTAGCGGACCATGGCGTGGTGCGTACTTTACGGCTCTTGAAGGCTCTCTCCGAACACCATTTATTGCCTCTTGGCCTAACCACATCAAACCGGGCAGAGTGAGTGATGAAATTATCCATGTTGTGGATCTATTTGCCTCACTTTCTCATGTCGGTGGATACAAATTACCAAGCGATAGAACAATAGATAGTATTGATCAGTGGGCCTTTTTAAAGGGAGATAGTGAAAAGTCTAATCGAGATGGTTTCATCGTTAACAATGGATCTGAAACCTACGCTTATAAGTGGGAAAATTACAAGATGCACTTTATTGATCAAGATATCATGCCGGAGAAAGGGCGCCCATTACAGATCCCTGAAATATACAATTTGATTGATGACCCTAAAGAGGAGTTTGATTTAAGAAATAATGCCACATGGTTATTTCCTATCATGATAGGAAAGAGAGTAAAGTTTGAATCTTCCGTTTCAACAAGCTGCGATACGATTCCTTTCCCTGCTCCATTTGGATATGAGCCCGATTGTAGCAAGGGGAATTTCAATCAATTTCCAGTGGATGGGTTACGCCAGAAGTAGTTTACCCCAATGGCTCTTTCTCGCATGCATGAGGTATGTTTTTGGTTCAATATCTCATTAGAGCCATTTAGGGCCATGTTTTTTCTAGTTTCATTTGAACAGTCACATTCGTCGACCATACTTAAACTTCGTTGTTTCATATGGGGCGAATTATGCAGCCAATACTCTACATTCAAGTCGGTAATGTTCTTTGGGCGGTTTTAAGTGACGGTTCTTGGATCCAAATGTTGCCTAACGAACAATTAGTTCCAGAAGTAGAGGTGGTTGTTCTTAATACTGACATTCTCGATATTGCATTTAATGAAGATTCAACAAGTGAGGATGAATCGAGTTCGAATGATCTTTTAATTGCATCTCAAAACGGTATTGAATCCACTTTTAATCAGAGCGTTCGAGATTTTAGTGAGTCTTCTGGTGGGTTAAGTTTTGTTGCCTATATTCGCGCTGTTTTACCTGAGCAACTCGTTTCTAATGGCTATGTTACTAGGCCAGCAGTGCAAGAAAGAGAGAACCCAACTTCTGAGACTCAGGCTCCTGAGCGGTTGAATCCCGATGCTATATTAACGGTGGATATTCTTGATGGCGGTGATGGATACGAAAACCAGTTTGAAGTTCCTAGTGTCACGATTCAAGGTGACGCACTCAAGATAAGCAATGAGTGGCTTGTTACTATCACCATTACCGACAGCCTCAATAATTCCATTACTGTTACAACGACCGTAGAGAATGAGGCTTATACCCTATCAGGCGTTGATCTGTCTTCCCTTACCGAAGGGCCGCTTACGGTGACTTCTGTGGTTTCTGACATTTATGGCAACAACCTGAACGCCGTCGATACGACCATTAAAGATACGCTTGCAACGGTGAATGTCAATTTTGATGGTGGAGGGGATGAGTATTTAAATCAGTACGAAATCGCGACTACTCGCCTCGAAGGAACGATTGAAAACATTGAAGATGGCCAGCGTATCCAAGTTACGGTAACCGACTCGTTAGGAGCGATCATAAACTTAGAAACGGTGGTGACTGGTGGAAGTTGGTCTCTGGACGACGTTGACCTTTCTGGATTGTCTGAAGGT
>NZ_JAWOWA010000021.1:0-81588 GCF_033340195.1 Vibrio sp. 1457 | reverse complement strand
TGGGTGTTTTTTATTCTAAAAGGCGAGTTTTCACTACTATTCTACCTCCATACACCCTGTAATCGCCCTGAATAAGGAAAAAAGATGAGCTCAATGAGAAGCTACAAAGGTATAAAGCCTGAACTTGGTGAGCGTGTTTACGTTGACCCAACCTCTGTTTTAGTCGGTGATATCCGAATTGGCGATGATTCTAGCATTTGGCCATTGGTAGCAGCGCGAGGCGATGTAAACCACATTCACATTGGTGATCGAACGAATATTCAAGATGGCAGTGTTTTGCATGTCACCCATAAGAACGCCGAAAACCCAAACGGCTACCCATTGATTATTGGTAATGACGTTACGATTGGCCACAAAGTGATGCTGCACGGTTGTGAGATCCACGATCGTGTTTTGATTGGTATGGGAGCTATTGTTTTAGATGCTGTTGTAATTGAGTCAGAGGTGATGATCGGAGCAGGCAGTTTAGTGCCACCTGGGAAAGTATTAGAAAGTGGCTACTTATATGTTGGAAGCCCAGTAAAACAAGCTCGCCCTCTATCAGAAAAAGAACGAGCTTTCTTGCAAAAGTCTGCCAACAACTATGTGCAAAACAAAAACGACTACTTAAATGAAGTAAAAGACTTGAACTAAAGCCCTGTTAACCGATGATGATATGGCCTTCTTCGTTGAAGGCTTCATCTTCTATTAGCTCTTCAGCCATTTCTTCTAGGTCGAATCGGTAATCAGTAAACACTTTAATTGCCGCTTGCTCAGTTTCAATCAGTGAACCACTGAGCTTTTCTAACTTTTGTTTCGTCACAAAGCACTCTATTAGTGCGCCTGATTGTTGCGCCGAAAAGTTTACCGATTGTGATACTTCATCCCATGATTGAATATCTGGGAATAAGATGGATTGATTCATCGCTTATTGACCTTCAAGGTTCTTTCTTAGTTCTCTGAGAATTTGTTTGGCACCAGGACGTAAGCCACGCCAGAGCATAAAGCTTTCCGCAGCCTGCCCAACTAACATTCCAAGACCGTCATACGCATGAGCGGCACCATTCTCTTTTGCCCATAAGTTAAAGCTCGTCACCCCTTTGCCATAAATCATGTCATAGCTTGTACTGTTAGCGGCAAAGATGGAGGATGAAATAGTCGGCAGTTCACCACTTAGAGAAGCGGATGTGGAGTTAATGATGACATCATACTCTTCATCAATACTTGCTATCTCTTTGGCGAGGATAGGACCGTGAGAGACAAACAGCTCTGCAAGCTCCTGTGCTTTACTAAAGGTACGGTTGGTAATGGTTAAAGAGGTCGGCTTTTGATCAAGTAGTGGCTTAATAACACCACGAGCTGCACCACCAGCACCAATAATTAGGATTCGCGCGCCTTCCAATACAACCTGATGCTGAAGCAGATCTTGCACTAAACCTGCACCATCAGTGTTGTCACCGATGATTTCACCATCGTCTAACTTCTTGAGGGTATTTACCGCGCCTGCTAACTGAGCCCGTTCTGTCAATCGACTAGCAAATTGATAAGCATCTTCTTTAAATGGCATAGTGATGTTGCACCCCTTGCCACCTTCAGCAAAAAACACCTTCGCCGCGTCAATAAAACCATCAACAGGTGCACTTTCTGCAGTGTACACCAAAGATTGATTAGTTTGACGAGCAAACAAGGTGTGAATGAATGGCGACTTACTGTGTCCGATAGGATTACCAAACACGGCGTAGCGATCGATTTGCTGGGTCATTTCCTTACCTTTGTTCCTTACTTAGATATAGAGAAAACAGGGCCACCTGATTACAGATGACCCTATCACTATCTATCTATATAGAAAAGGAGATTCCGTGCTTACCACTCTCGGGGCGTTAGGTATCGCTCGTAAAGTTCAGCTTCTGGCGATCCCGCTTCTGGCTCGTAGCAGTACTCCCAGCGAGCGAGCGGCGGCATTGACATCAGAATCGACTCAGTACGCCCACCACTTTGTAAACCAAATAAGGTGCCACGGTCATACACTAAGTTGAACTCTACGTAACGGCCGCGACGATATAGTTGGAATTCACGCTCACGCTCACCATACTCGATCTCTTTACGACGAGAAACGATCGGCAAATAAGCCTGGCAATAGCCTTCACCGACTGCTTTGATGTAAGCAAAACACTTATCAAATTCCCAATGGTTTAGATCATCAAAGAACAAACCGCCAACACCGCGAGTTTCATTACGATGTGGTAGGAAGAAATATTTGTCACACCATGCCTTATGCTCTTGGTAAACATCGTCACCAAATGGTGCACAAAGCTGTTTTGCAGTGTCGTGCCATGATTGGCAATCTTCTTCAAATGGGTAGAACGGCGTTAGGTCAAAACCACCACCAAACCACCAAATTGGGTCTTCGCCATCTTTTTCTGCAATAAAGAAGCGGACATTGGCGTGTGAAGTCGGTACGTAAGGGTTTTTAGGGTGAATAACCAAAGAAACACCCATCGCTTCAAAACGACGACCCGCTAGCTCTGGGCGATGCGCTGTCGCAGATGCTGGCATTTCTTTCCCTTCCACATGCGAGAAATTCACGCCTCCCTGCTCGAAAACAAGGCCATCACGCAAAACACGTGAGCGACCACCGCCACCCAGACGCTCTCCTTTTTCACGTTGCCATGCATCTTCGACAAAGACGGCCTTTCCATCTTCTTGTTCTAACTGCTGACAAATGGAGTCCTGAAGTGACATCAAGAACTGCTTTACGGCGTGCTTATCGATCGCTGACATACGTTATTACCTATTACGTGAAACCTAATGATGGCTGGCTAGCAGGGTTAACCCTGTCTTAATATTTGTGAAGTTTTGGCGTCACGAATCTCGCTGGGTTTATCACGACCGCTGGTCTCGCCACGAAGAATGGCGACCAGCTTATCACCCAACTGCTCTTCGACTTCTTCCGTGGTCATACACGGTGGTAAGCCGGAAAGATTCGCGCTGGTAGAGGTTAACGGCTTTCCGAATGCATTACACATTTTTTGCACCAAAGGATGATCAGTCACACGAACCGCAATTGAATCAAACTGCCCTGAAACCCAGTTGGATACTTTATCGCTCGCTGGCATGATCCAAGTGTATGGGCCTGGCCAAGTGGCATGAACAGTCTGTAATTGTTCTTCAGTCAACTGAGATTCATCAATATAAGGCAAGAGCTGATCATAACTTGCCGCGATTAGAATCAGCCCTTTTTCTACCGGACGCTGCTTGAGCTCTAATAGCTTTTGAATTGCTTCTGGGTTATCTGGATCACATCCGACACCAAAAACCCCTTCTGTTGGATAGGCAATCACTTCGCCTTGCTTGAGTGCGTTGAGCACTTGTTCAAAGTTATCCACCGATTACTTCCTATTTGTTTGACTGTGTTGTTTTCACTAAGTGTACAAATATTCATTCTCAGACACTAAAGCAATTTTTTTATAAAATGTATCAATAGCGCCAACAACAAGACGCAAACGTTTGCTTGAGATAAAAATCCCCGTATAATGCGCACAAATTTATAGCTCACCTAATTTTTGCAGCTTAAAGGAGTTTGAGATGAAAGTCGGTATCATCATGGGTTCTAAATCCGATTGGCCAACCATGAAACTAGCAGCGGACATGCTAGACCAATTTGGCGTGCCTTACGAAACAAAAGTCGTGTCAGCACACCGAACTCCTCAATTACTGGCTGACTACGCTAGTGGCGCAAAAGAACGCGGCATCAAAGTTATCATCGCAGGCGCAGGTGGTGCAGCCCACCTACCAGGTATGGCGGCGGCGTTTACTAGTTTGCCAGTGCTTGGGGTTCCCGTTCAGTCTCGTGCACTGAAAGGTATGGATTCACTGCTTTCTATTGTACAGATGCCAAAGGGAATTGCGGTTGGTACATTGGCGATTGGCGAAGCGGGCGCAGCAAACGCCGGTATCCTAGCTGCGCAAATCCTAGGCACTCATGATGAAAACATCATGGCGAAGGTAGAAGCATTCCGTAATGAGCAAACGGAAACAGTTCTCGCAAATCCAAACCCTGCAGAGGATTAATCAGATGCATGTACTGGTTCTTGGTGCGGGTCAGTTGGCTCGTATGATGTCTCTGGCTGGTGCGCCACTGAATATTCAAATTTCAGCTTACGATGTCAGCAGCGGTGATGTCGTTCACCCTTTAACTCAACAGGTACTTGGCCATGGCTTGGAAAATGCGATTACGCAAGTTGATGTGATTACTGCCGAGTTCGAGCATATTCCACATGACGTGCTCAAGGTTTGCGAAGCGAGCGGCAAGTTCCTACCAAGTACGCAAGCCATCAAAGCAGGTGGTGATCGCCGTATTGAAAAAGCACTGCTTGATGATGCCGGCGTGCGCAACGCGAAATACTACGTCATTGAAACTCGTGAAGACTTTGACCGCGCAATTGAACACGTTGGTATGCCAATGGTTCTGAAAAGTGCATTAGGTGGTTACGATGGTAAAGGCCAATGGCGCTTAAAAGAAGCTTCTCAAGTCGACGACATTTGGACTGAGATGTCGGAGTGCATCGCGGCAACACCAACTCAAGCGATTGTTGCTGAAGAGTTTGTTCCTTTTAACCGCGAAGTATCACTGGTTGGTGCTCGAAGCAAAGATGGCAGTGTGGAAGTGTATCCTCTGGCAGAGAACGTCCACACCAACGGTGTATTGAGTCTTTCTACTGCGATTGATGCGCCAGGGTTACAGGAACAAGCAAAGCAAATGTTCACGGCAGTCGCAGATAGCCTAGATTACGTTGGCGTATTAGCGCTTGAGTTCTTTGATGTCGATGGGGCACTTTTAGTGAATGAGATTGCTCCACGCGTGCACAACTCTGGTCACTGGACACAGCAAGGTGCAGAAACGTGTCAGTTTGAAAACCATCTGCGCGCAGTGTGCGGCTTACCATTAGGCAGTACGAAATTGGTTCGTGAAACCTCAATGATTAATATTCTTGGTGAAGACACACTACCAGAAGCATTGTTATTAATGGATGGTTGCCACATTCATTGGTATGGCAAAGAGAAACGTGCAGGTCGCAAGATGGGACACATCAACGTGTGTGGCGACTACCCAGGAGAATTGCACCGTAGGTTGTGCGCTCTGGCAGACATCTTAGACCCAATAGCTTTCCCAGCCGTGCAAGCGTTCGCTAAACAGCCTCAACACTAACGTTTGGCAGCAAAAAAATAAAAAAAGGGCCGCACGATGCGACCCTTTTTAATTCCTTTGATGTATTTACCCTTGTTGGGTGTGCTGGCACTTACGGTTGGCACATTGCAATTTCACACCACTGGCGAGTTTCTTCTCCACCAACAAAGTAAAACCACATTCTTCGCATCGCCCCTTGACCGGAGCAAGGTTCACAGCAAATTTGCATTTAGGGTAGTTGTCACACGCGTAGAATGTTTTGCCAAATCGGGTTTTACGCTCAACCAAATGTCCTTTGCCACATTCAGGGCAAGCGTGTTGCTCTTGTGACTGCGCCTCTGGCTCTGGTTGATTAATCGACTCAATATGATGACAAGCCGGGTAATGGCTACAACCAACGAACATACCGTAGCGCCCTTGGCGGAGAACCAACTCATTGCCACACTCAGGACAAGGCACACCCAACTCTTTCACGATGTGACCATCATTGCTGTGTAGCGGTTTAATGTAATCACAGCTTGGGTAATGGTTACAGCCGAGAAATGGGCCATGTTTTCCGTGCTTGAGAGTCAGCTCACCACCACATTTTGGACACGGCTCGTGTTCCAAAGCGTGTTCATGGGCAGAGAAAAGGGTGTTGTCGATTTTACTACTCATACTTACCGTTTCGTGAAAAACACACAAAAAGACAAGCTCGCGTTTATTCTAGTTAAACTCGAACTTGCCCAGATGGTTAGTGAAGAATCCCTTGTTCCTTGGTGTACAACAGCTCTTCCATTAGCGTGTAAGCGTTTTCGTTGCCAGGCACATTAAACAGCACCATCAGAATGATCCATTTGAGATCTTCAAGCTCAAACTCACTCGTTTCTAATCCCATCACTCGGTCAATCACCATTTCGCGAGTTTCTGTGGTTAACACATTGATTTGCTCGAGAAACAATAGAAATCCTCGGCATTCCAAATCTAAACGCTGCATCTCTTTCGCTGTGTAGATACGAGTTGATGACGAAGCCATGCAAGTCGAGATTGCAGAAGAGGTGTCACTTTGCTGCAATGCGGCAAGCTCTTCTAACCAGACAAGGGCTTTGTAGATATCTTTTTGTTGGAAGCCTGCACGAAGCAACTCTTCTTCCAACTCGTCTTGTTCGACCTGTAACTCTGCATCGCTATGGATGTAGGTTTCGAATAGATACATCAGTATATCCATCATCATAGCTAGCCCCTCCCCTTTCGAATATAGCCACCTGAAACCGCAACGACATGCCCAGAGAGTTCTAACTCTAAGAGCTGCATCATGACTTCTTGGACAGGTATATTGGTCCTGTTTGCAAGAATATCAACCGGTGTAGCTTCACTTCCTACGTTAGCTAACAGCTGAGGAAATGGCAATTCTTCTTCATCATTTAACGTAGAAAATAAATCGGTACTCTGATTAATAGACCAATCAAGCAAGGACTGTATTTCATCTAAGACATCTTTCGTCTTTTCTACGAGGCAAGCGCCATGACGTATCAACTGGTTTCCACCGCAGGCATTGGGGGCATTGATTGACGCTGGCAGCGCAAATACTTCTCGACCTTGCTCAAGCGCGTAACGAGCTGTAATTAACGAGCCGCTCTTTTTCGCCGCCTCGACGACCAGTACACCAAGCGATAATCCACTAATAATACGATTACGACGCGGGAAGTTTTCTGGGCGCGGCTTGGCATTAGGCCGAAACTCGGACACCAAAGCCCCATGTTCAATAACACGTTGCGCTAAACCACGATGACGTGCCGGATAAATATTTGCTAAGCCAGATCCTAGCACCGCAATCGTCTTACCACCCGCTTGCAACGCACCATCATGCGCATGACCATCAATGCCTAAAGCGAGACCACTGGTGACAATAAAATCGTGCTGAACAAACTCTGCAGCAAACTGACGTGCATGCTGTAATCCATCAATACTCGCATTTCGACTTCCAACCATCGCGATTTGTGGCTGAGAAAGACAAGTAGGGTTTCCTTGAACAAAAAGTAGAGGTGGCGGTGCAACGATTTGTTTGAGCTGAGGTGGATAACACGGGTCAGTCAGTGTCAGGATATGATGATTTGTAGAAGCCTCAAGCCAACTTAAACAAGCATCGACTTCTTTATCTGTTGAAGCCCAAGCTTGAATTTGCTTAGTTGTTAACCCAAGTTGTTGTAGCTGTTCAGGAGAGAAGTTTACGATGTTACGTGGCGTGTCTCTTGCCAGTAGCTTATTCATTTTGACGCCGCCAATGCCTGGTAAACAACTCAGTTTTAACCAGGCATCGAGATCATCGTTATTTCGTCGATTCATCGATGGTTAATTCGTCCGCCAACGGTGACACCACCGAAATATCTTGGTTAATGGGTTTCGTACTGTTAGTGATCAGTGCCAAGCTAAAGTACTCATAAGGACGAATGACCAGCAACTCACCAACTTTGCTTTGAGGCAAAGTAATTTTCTTATCAAGCACGCCAAACTCTTTCTTGAACTCATCGCCGTCTTTGTAAACTGGGTGCGCGTCTTCTTTTAAATCAAACACACTGCCTTGCTTGAGATTGTCTGACGTGCCTTTATCAATCACCACGACTTGGTTAGTTGAACTAAAGCGAATACCTTCGATATTACCTAGCAACTTTGCAGAACTGCCTTGTGGCGACGGCAGCGGATAGAACGTAGTCGTGAAGTCAGTATTCTCAACCGATTGATTTGGCAACGCGATATCGTTACGTAGGATTTCTTGCATTTGCGATGTAAGCTTCAAACCTGAATAATCACTCGAAGCTTCAACGAGCTCGCCTTTGGCAATCAAACGCAGCGCGGTAATCTCTTCGGACACATCGTCACGCGAAAAGGTAGCTACTGGTCGGTAAATAGCCCAACCTGTCGCGGTCTGATTGCCATTGATATACAGCACATCTTCTGCAGTCAGATACTTACTGCCTTTGCTGCTACCCATCACTTTTGCTGCTCTGTTCAACGAATCTTTATCTAGCAACCGATCCGATTTAAGGTAAGGCATCACCAAACCTTCCGCGACCGTTGGTACGGCTTTCTTTTCTGTGATGCGAGCTTTCGGGCTCAGCTTCTTAACCGGTTTTAGGCTCAACACGGGCTGACCGTTAATCCACACCAAAGACAGCTTGTCACCGGGATAAATTAAATGAGGGTTATCGATTTCCGGGTTTACTTGCCATAAACGAGGCCACAACCACGGGCTATCTAAGTACATGGCCGAAATATCCCATAGCGTATCGCCCTTCACAACTACATATGTTTGTGGCGCATCATCTTTAACAGTCAGTGGGTTCGCATCCACATTTGCTACAGCGTTGAAAGAGAAAAGTAACGGCAACGTAACACTGGCAACGTTGCGGAAAATTCGATTCATGACCCTCGTCCTTGGTCTATTAAGCAGGAACCAGAATGGAAATTGGTGCAAGGATGCTGTCATTTAGGCTATAAAATGTCTAGAATTGAGCCAACAAGGTTTGTGCTGTTTCGGCACAGTTCAATATTTCGAGTGAATATGTCTGTATTACAAGTATTAACATTCCCGGATGATCGCCTGCGCACAGTCGCAAAGCCTGTTGAAGCGGTGACACCTGAGATTCAAAAAATCGTCGATGACATGATTGAAACCATGTACGACGAAGAAGGTATTGGCCTTGCTGCAACGCAGGTTGATATCCACAAACGTATCGTAGTGATTGATATTTCAGAAACTCGCGATGAGCCGATGGTGCTAATCAACCCTGAGATTCTGGAAAAGCGTGGCGAAGATGGCATCGAAGAAGGCTGTCTGTCGGTACCAGGTGCGCGCGCACTTGTGCCTCGCGCTGCAGAAGTTACCGTTAAAGCACTGGATCGTGATGGCAAAGAGTTCACCTTTGAAGCCGACGACCTGCTAGCGATTTGTGTTCAACACGAGCTTGATCACTTACAAGGTAAGCTGTTCGTGGATTACCTATCGCCACTGAAACGCAAACGCATTCAGGACAAGCTAGCGAAAATCAAACGCTTTAACGAGAAGCAGCAAAACGCTTAATCTCGAACCATACCAATTAGAAGGAAGTCTACCTTGAGTCAGTCTTTACGAATTGTCTTTGCAGGTACTCCGGATTTCGCCGCCCGTCACTTGGCGGCGTTGTTGTCTTCGGAGCATGAAGTCATCGCGGTTTACACAAACCCAGATCGTCCAGCGGGTCGTGGCAAAAAATTGGCTGCGCCACCGGTAAAACAACTGGCGCTAGAACACAATATCCCGGTTTACCAACCTGAAAGCTTTAAGTCCGACGAAGCGAAACAAGAACTTGCCGATCTGAACGCCGACCTCATGGTTGTCGTGGCGTACGGTATGCTGCTGCCACAAGCGGTTCTTGATACACCTAAACTGGGTTGTATCAACGTACATGGTTCTATCCTACCTCGTTGGCGTGGTGCGGCTCCAATCCAACGCTCTATTTGGGCGGGCGATGCAGAAACTGGCGTGACCATCATGCAGATGGACATCGGTCTCGACACTGGTGATATGCTGAAGATTGCAACTCTGCCAATCGAAGCGACAGATACCAGCGCTTCAATGTACGAAAAATTGGCTGAGCTTGGTCCAGAAGCCCTGATTGACTGCCTAGTAGACATTGCTGCGGGTAAAGCAGTGCCAGTGAAGCAAGACGATGAGCTAGCGAACTATGCGAAAAAGCTCAGCAAAGAAGAAGCACGCATCAACTGGAACGACGATGCGGCGCACATTGAGCGCTGCGTTCGTGCATTTAACCCATGGCCAATGAGCCACTTTGAGGCGGCAGAAAACAGCATCAAAGTATGGCAAAGCCGTGTGGCAGAGCAAACCAGTGACAAGCCAGCCGGCACCATCGTACAAGCAGATAAAACCGGTATTTATGTTGCGACAGGCAACGGCGTACTGGTGCTAGAGCAACTGCAAGTTCCGGGCAAAAAAGCCATGTCAGTTCAGGATATTCTGAATTCGCGTGCGGCTTGGTTTGAAGTTGGCACTCTGCTGGTTTAAGCCATACTAGGGGTTATTATCCCCGATTATACGAACTTTTAGAGGGCAGAGATGCCCTCCTTTACTTTAAGGTACTCATCATGAATGTTCGCGCTGCGGCTGCTAACGTCCTGTATCTTGTCGTCGACAAGGGCCACTCACTTTCAAGCGCTCTTCCAGCGGCTCAACAAACGGTACGACCTCGTGACCACGCTCTGTTACAAGAGATCTGTTACGGTGCGCTACGTTACCTACCTCGCCTAGAAATGATCGCAAACCAATTGATGGATAAGCCGCTAAAAGGCAAACAACGTGTATTCCATCACCTAATTCTGGTTGGTATTTACCAACTGAGCTTCATGCGCATTCCTGCGCACGCAGCTGTCGGTGAAACGGTTGAAGGCACTAAAGAGCTGAAAGGTCCTCGTCTGCGTGGTTTGATTAACGCGGTATTGCGTAACTACCAGCGCAACCAAGAAGAACTCGACCAAATGGCCGTCAGCAACAACGCTGGCAAGTACGGTCACCCAAGCTGGTTACTAAAACTGCTGCAAGAGGCCTACCCACAGCAATGGGAAAGCATTGTTGAAGCGAACAACCAAAAAGCACCAATGTGGCTGCGTGTGAACCATCAACACCACACTCGTGATGAATACCTTGCGCTGCTCAAAAATGAAAACATTGATAGCACGCCACACACAGAAGCAATGGACGCCATAAAATTGGCCGCACCATGTGACGTGATGAAGCTACCTGGTTTTGAAAAAGGTTGGGTTTCGGTCCAAGATGCGGCGGCGCAGCTCTCGATCAACTATCTAAAACCACAAGACGGCGAACTGATTTTAGATTGCTGTGCAGCGCCAGGTGGCAAGACGGCGCACATTCTAGAGCGCACGTCAGGCAGTGAAGTGGTCGCGATTGACTGCGACGACACACGCTTGAAACGTGTGCATGAAAACCTGAAGCGTCTCAACCTTCAGGCAAAAGTGGTTTGCGGTGATGCGCGTAATCCACAAGAATGGTGGCAAGGCGAGCAATTTGATCGCATTTTGCTGGATGCCCCATGTTCTGCGACTGGCGTGATTCGTCGTCACCCAGACATCAAATGGCTACGTCGTGCAGACGACATCGCCGCATTAGCAGAGCTGCAAAGTGAAATTTTTGATGCCATGTGGACGCAACTGAAGCCCGGCGGCACCATGGTTTACGCGACTTGTTCAATCACACCGCAAGAAAACGTGGAGCAAGTAAAAGCGTTTTTAGCACGTACCGCGGATGCGCAACTGCTGGATTCTGATCCCGACCAGCCTGGTCGTCAAATTCTACCAGGCGAAGAAGATATGGATGGTTTCTACTACGCAGTGCTAACTAAAACACACGCGTAACAGCATGCTAAATAGGGCGATTGGAGTGATTTCAATCGCCTTTTTCAGATACGAGAAAAGAGTATGAAGATCATTATTCTTGGTGCAGGTCAGGTTGGCGGCACACTGGCAGAAAACCTAGTGGGTGAAAACAACGACATCACCATCGTCGACAATAATGCCGACCGACTGCGTGAATTGCAGGACAAATACGACCTACGAGTGGTCAATGGCCATGCGAGCCATCCAGACGTGCTACACGAAGCTGGCGCGCAAGACGCCGATATGCTCGTCGCAGTAACCAACACTGATGAAACCAACATGGCCGCCTGTCAGGTCGCGTTCACTCTATTCAATACCCCAAACCGCGTTGCGCGTATTCGCTCTCCAGAATATCTGGCCGAAAAAGAAGCCCTGTTTAAATCTGGTGCTATTCCTGTTGATCACCTTATCGCACCAGAAGAACTCGTCACGAGCTACATCGAACGTCTGATCCAATACCCAGGCGCGCTGCAAGTGGTGAGCTTTGCTGAACAGAAAGTCAGCCTAGTGGCGGTGAAAGCCTACTATGGTGGCCCGCTGGTGGGTAATGCGCTGTCTGCTTTGCGTGAGCACATGCCGCACATCGATACCCGTGTGGCGGCTATTTTCCGCCAGGGTCGCCCGATTCGCCCACAAGGCACCACGATTATTGAAGCCGACGATGAAGTGTTCTTCGTTGCAGCAAGTAATCATATTCGCTCAGTGATGAGTGAGCTTCAGCGTCTAGAAAAACCGTACCGCCGCATCATGATTGTTGGCGGGGGTAACATCGGCGCAAGCTTGGCTAAACGCCTAGAGCAAACTTACAGCGTGAAGCTGATTGAGCGTAACTACCAGCGTGCAGAAAAGCTCTCTGAGCAACTAGAAAACACCATCGTGTTCTGCGGTGATGCGGCAGACCAAGAGCTTCTCTCGGAAGAGAACATCGACCAAGTCGACGTTTTCATCGCGCTGACCAACGAAGATGAAACCAACATCATGTCTGCAATGTTGGCAAAACGCATGGGCGCTAAAAAAGTGATGGTGCTGATCCAACGTGGCGCTTATGTAGACCTGGTACAAGGCGGCGTAATTGATGTAGCAATCTCACCACAGCAAGCGACCATTTCCGCCTTGCTAACGCACGTTCGTCGCGCTGATATCGTAAACGTGTCCTCACTTCGCCGCGGTGCTGCGGAAGCGATTGAAGCCGTCGCTCACGGTGATGAAAGTACATCTAAAGTGGTTGGACGTGCGATTGGAGATATAAAGCTTCCACCTGGGACCACCATTGGTGCTATCGTTCGTGGCGAAGAAGTTCTTATTGCCCACGACCGTACGGTCATCGAGCAGGATGACCATGTGGTGATGTTCCTGGTCAACAAAAAATACGTATCAGACGTCGAAGCGCTATTCCAGCCGAGTCCATTCTTCCTCTAGGATTTTCCTATGGTCAACTTACGTCCCGTACTGTTTGTTATCGGGCTGGTTTTATCCAAACTGGCCCTGTTTATGTACGTGCCGACTTTGGTCGCTTTCTTTACCGGTACGGGGGGATTCCTCGATTTCGCCCAAGCCGTTGTGATCACGCACCTTGCCGCCTTCATCTGCCTAACGATAGGTCGAACCGCCAAGTTCAAACTCAGCGTACGCGATATGTTCCTCATCACCAGTTTGGTTTGGACCATCGCGAGTGCGTTTGCCGCCTTGCCATTTGTGTTTATCAACCACATCAGCTTCACCGACGCCTACTTCGAAACGATGTCGGGTATCACCACGACGGGCTCAACGGTGCTCAGTGGCCTAGACAACATGGCGCCGAGCATATTGTTGTGGCGCTCTATTTTACAGTGGCTTGGTGGCATTGGTTTTATCGTGATGGCGGTAGCAGTGCTACCTATGCTGAATGTCGGTGGTATGAAGCTATTCCAAACCGAATCATCCGATTGGTCGGATAAAAGTAGCCCGAGAGCAAAAACGGTCGCCAAAAACATCGTAGCGGTTTATTTGATGCTTACTGGCTTATGCATTGTGGGCTACTTGGTCACCGGCATGAACCTGTTTGAAGCGATCAATCACGCCTTTACCACGCTATCAACGGGCGGATACTCTACATCCGACGGGTCGATGAACCACTTCTCTAATGGCGCACACTGGGTGGCCACTACCTTTATGTTCTTAGGTGGCTTGCCATTTTTGCTCTTCATCGCCGCGTTACGTAAACGCCGTATTGATGTGTTAGTTAACGACGCTCAAGTTCGAGGATTCGCGTACCTGTTCGTGTTCTCAAGCTTAGTGATTTCAGCCTGGTTAGTGATTCGAGATGGATACACCATTTTGGATGCGCTACGAGTGTCGATGTTTAATATCGTCTCTGTCGTCACCACAACCGGCTTTGGCTTAGAGGACTTCACCGCGTGGGGCGCATTACCCACAACTCTTTTTGCCTTCTTAATGATGGCGGGCGCATGTTCGGGGTCAACGTCTGGTGGGATCAAAATCTTCCGTTTCCAAATCGCAATGACACTGCTGAACAAACAGATGATGAAATTGATTCACCCTTCAGGTGTGTTTGTACAGCGCTACAACCAACGCCCAGTGAATGATGACATTGTTCGCTCGGTGGTCGCGTTTGGCTTGATGTTCTTTATCACCATCATCTTTATCGCGGGTTGCTTGAGTGCACTGGGTTTAGACCCCATCACTAGCATCTCTGGTGCCATCACTGCGGTAGCCAACGTCGGCCCAGGTATGGGAAGCGTGATTGGACCGACGGGTAACTTCGCGCCTCTGCCAGATACCGCCAAGTGGCTCCTGAGCTTTGGCATGTTAATGGGCCGCTTGGAAATTCTGACTATTCTTGTACTGTTCTTCCCTGCGTTTTGGCGCCGCTAAGCAGACTCTAATTAAAAGGTATAACAATGAAAACATGGATTACTCTGGCGACCCTACTTGCCGCCTCATCCACATACGCCGCCGAGGTCATCACTTTAGCCGATGGTCGAGAAGTGAAGTTGAACGATGACTTTACCTGGGAGTACGTCATGAAAAAACCGGCGCAGCAAGCGACGGAGACACAAACAACAGCAAGCGTAGTTGAAACAATCGCAGCTCCTGCGATTGCGACAATTCCTGTGGTAACGAAAACCGTTGGCACGACCGTGGTGGTAAACGCCAAAAAGCCAACCATGCAGCTATCAGATTCAGGTGTGGATGTATTGATTGGTTCAGCAAGCTATCAAAGCGGTGAGCTTATTTTACCTACATCAATCACTAACCAAAGCTCTCAATCTGTCATTCAAGTGGAAGTTGAGGTGCAAGTGTTTGATATGTCTGGTCAGCAACTGGCAAAAGAAAACGTGACGGTTTGGCAATCCATCAAGCGCATGGCGGATACCTACCTGCGACCACAGCAAGCGGAACAAGGTAAGAGCATTAAATTGGCTGTACCGCAATCACAGCAATACCAGTTTTCTGCCAAAGTGCTAGAGGTAAAAACTCGCTAATACGTGTTTAATATTCTTTGTTGAGCCTATCGGCTAGATAGGCTCAACAAAGTAATAAATCGCAAAGAAATGGCACACGCAGCCAGCCAAAACAAAGCCGTGCCAGATCGCATGGTTAAAGGGAATGCGCTTCGCGACGTAGAAAATTACCCCTAGTGAATACACAATTCCACCAGCAGCAAGCAGTGTAAGTCCGCCGACATCCAAGTTAATAGCTAATTGATAAATCACAATCAGCGATAACCATCCCATCACCAAATACGTCATCAAAGAAAGCTTTTTAAATCGATAGACGAACGCAACTTTCATGATGATGCCGATCAACGCAATGCTCCAAATAACGATCATCAACCCAAATGCTAGAGGTGTTCTTAAGCTGACTAACAAGAAAGGGGTATAGCTGCCTGCTATCAAAAGATAAATAGCACAGTGGTCGAAGGTTTTTAGCCAACGTTTCGCTTTGGGATGAGGGATCGCATGATAGAGCGTCGAGGCCAAAAATAGCACGATAATACTCGCACCATAAATCGCCATACTGGTAAGCGTTAAAGTGTCAGCTTGATGGTCTATGGCTTTAACTAACAGCAGTATCAAGCCAACAATACCAAAAATCATCCCTATACCGTGGGTGATGGTATTGGCCAGTTCTTCACGTTGACTGTATTGAGGTTTCTGCAGCTCGGACATCAATGCGCCTATACTAGAGTTTGAAATTTGCTCTAGTATGGCACATTAGGCTTACACGTGTAAGCTTAAATTAAGACTCATGAACGGCAGTAGTTTGATCGAGATAATTGAGTACCAGTTCGCCAACTTGATCTGGCTTAGTCGTGGCAGGAATGGTCAGCTCTCGCTTGAGTTTGCCACTACCCAGTAAGCTCGCGAGCATGCCACCTTGCCCCTTGCGTGTGCGGTCAACTTCAAACCACAACTTGAGCTCTTGCTCACTGCGGTGGGCAACAAATTCTAATTCGCGCCACACGCCGTGGTAAGGTCCGTCGGTTGGCACCAGTTCAAACTCTTGCACAAATGGTAGATCGAATCCTTTCACTTCCTCGCATTCCACCTGGCGAATTCGTAAACCTTGCGCTTCAAATGCAGATAGTACCGCATCCATCAGTGGATCAGGTCGAACGGTGAGGATGTCTTTATCAGTCGGATCCAAAGCAGCGGCAACGTCTAAGCCGGTTTCTAACCATACTTTGGCATCACCAATGGTGATAGGCGTGTTCCAAGGCACATCGAGCTTAACATCGAAGGTACGCTCTTCGCCGGAATGGATGGTAAATGCGTAAGGGAGACTCCACTTAGCAAGCACATGAGTTTGAGGTACTCGGCGCATGCTGTGTCCTTCTCGCGCACCACGGTCATCAGGGGCTTCTGCGATGTAGCGGCAACAGAGTTTTAAATCAATGTTGTCGATCGCTTGTTCAGTCGCACCACCATATACATGGATCGACACATCCACACTTTGACCTGGGTATAGCACGTCTTGGTTTAAGATTGAGTCGACCTTCGCGCTCCCAATCCCAAAACTGGCAAGTGTCTTCTTCAAAAATGACATAGGCACCTCCTTCATCGAGATCTCATACTACTACTGCTGATCGTGGGATCAAACAAAAATTGCCTCGAACATCGCGACAAAATGACAAAATCTAAACAATTCAATTGCTCAACTATCGACCAATTATTACAAGGATGCTAATCTTACACTTGATATGCATGCATATCGGTATTCCTGACTCATTAACTGGATTGGCGAGAGCCAGAAGAGTGATTCTTCAATCTTGTTGGAGCCTAGCTCATAATGATTCAGGCCATTACATCGGCAATGGATATGCCTGACAGTTAGGTAAATTAATGCGCCCAACAACAGTCAGGTTCGCACACACTAATACTAGTGCAATGCGCCGCCGCAGTGGCTTTACTACTGCACCAAAGGCAAAGCAAGTTGCGCCAGCAATGACATTGGTTGAGAAGACAGCAATGATGTCGAGTGTTCCGGCCAAAGTTATCAAAGCAGCTTAATCAAAAGCGCGGCGCCAGCTGCGCTTTTTTCTTTGCGCGCTACTCATAAAACTTCAAAGACTTAGAACAAACCACGGTGAAAGAGATCGTTTTTCCTATTTGGTCTTAGCAAAGCAATTTGGTACCTTTACTGCTAATTACACCTATAAATTCTGTGGAGAAAGAAATGAAGTGTCATCGCATTGAAGAGCTGCTTGAGCTACTAGAGCCTGAATGGCATAAAGATCAAGAGCTGAACCTCTTGCAGTTCATCGTTAAGCTGGCAAAAGAAGCAGGCTATAAAGGAAAGCTAGAAGATCTGACCGACGATGTACTGATCTACCACCTTAAAATGCGTAATAGCAGCAAAGATGAAATGATCCCTGGACTCAAAAAAGACCAAGAGGACGATTTTAAAACGGCGATCCTACGCGCTCGTGGCATCATCAAATAACTAGCTCAACAGCCAGTATTCTTTAAGCGACTCTCTCTGTGAGTCGCTTTTTTATAACCAAAGTTTTTAGTCCCACAATTGGTTATAACTGTTCAGCCAATTATCAGGTTAACTGTACTGATTTTTGTTGTTAAACATTGACTGCGTTAAAGAAACGGAATTGTTATTGATTGTATAATCGCCGTTCATCAGTATTTACTAAAATAATTATGTTCGGTCATCTTTATGACGGAACGAGCAGCAATGTCATCGAGCGACATCAATAGAAATGACGCCGTACATTATAAAAGCCTAAGAAGGATGAGTGCATGAGTCAGGACAAGATCGATATCAAAGATGTGACTCCTAAAACCTATAATCCCAAAACCCACAAAGGAAACGGGGATCGGTTTAACCCAAGTAATCGCATCTATGTACGCGAAAGTAAAGGAACTTACCAGAAACTGCGTCGTTACGGTGGTTGGTTCTTACTACTTCTCTTCGCTTTGATACCGTGGATTCCTTACGGTGAACGTCAAGCGATCTTGCTTGATATTGGCAACCAGCAGTTCAACTTTTTCGGTACCACACTGTACCCACAAGATCTTACCCTACTCGCCTTGCTGTTTGTGATCGCGGCGTTTGGGTTGTTCTTTATTACCACCTTCTTAGGTCGGGTTTGGTGTGGCTATCTCTGCCCACAAACCGTCTGGACCTTCATGTATATCTGGTTTGAAGAGAAGCTCGAAGGTAGTGCCAATAAACGCCGTAAACAAGACTCCAATAAGCTGACGGCGAATTTAGCGATGCGTAAAGCCGTCAAACATATAGCTTGGTTTGCTATTGCACTCGCCACTGGTTTTACTTTTGTTGGCTACTTCGTACCAATGAAGCAATTGGTTATCGACTTTTTCACCTTTAACGCCAACTTCTGGCCCGTCTTTTGGGTAATGTTCTTTGCCATTTGTACTTATGGTAATGCTGGTTGGATGCGTTCCATCATGTGTATTCACATGTGTCCTTACGCGCGCTTCCAGTCTGCCATGTTTGATAAAGACACCTTCATCGTTGGCTACGATGCAAAACGTGGGGAAAAACGTGGCCCACGTCCGCGTAAAGCCGATCCAAAGCAACTTGGTTTGGGTGATTGTATTGATTGTGATTTGTGTGTGCAGGTGTGCCCAACAGGTATCGATATTCGTGACGGCTTGCAGTATGAATGTATCAACTGTGGCGCCTGTATTGATGCGTGTGACAACACCATGGATCGCATGGGCTACGAGAAAGGCCTAATTAGTTACACCACCGAGCATCGCTTATCGGGTAAGAGTACCAAAGTCATGCGTCCGAAGCTGCTAGGCTATGGTGCCGTACTACTCGTCATGGTCGGTCTTTTCTTTGCCCAAATTGCAGCGGTAGACCCAGCAGGCATGAGTGTTATTCGCGACCGTAACCAACTGTTCCGCGTTAATAGCTCGGGAGAAGTAGAAAACACCTACACCCTCAAGGTGATCAACAAAACTCAGCAAGTGCAAGAGTACTCGTTGGATGTTGAAGGGCTATCCGATGTAAGCTGGTATGGTAAGCAGACAATTCAGGTCCAGCCAGGTGAGGTATTGAACCTGCCAATGAGTCTTGGTGCCGATCCTGACAAGCTAAACTCTGCGATTACGACAATTCAGTTTATACTCACCGATAAGAGCAACGAATTCACTATTGAAGTAGAAAGCCGTTTTATTAAAAAACTATAGCGCTACTTCAGTGACTAACGGAAAAAGGCTCAGTAATGAGCCTTTTTGTTTATATGTCCCAAAGTATGTTTAACTTTGACGCCCTTACCCCAGATTTTATGTGGTACGCGTTAGAAAGCATCGGCGTTCGCGCAGAATCAGGCTTTCTTCCCCTCAATAGCTACGAAAACCGTGTTTATCAATTTACTGACGAAGAGCGTCGTCGTTATGTCGTCAAGTTTTACCGTCCTGAACGTTGGAGCAATGAACAGATCCAAGAGGAGCACGACTTTACTTTAGAGCTGATTGGCAATGAGATCCCCATCGCACCACCTGTGCGCATCAACGGTGAAACCCTGCATCACTATCAAGGCTATGCTTTTGCGCTGTTTGATAGCGTGGGTGGTCGCCAATACGAGGTTGACAATTTAGATCAGCTCGAAGGTGTAGGGCGTTTCCTTGGCCGCATCCATAAAGTTGGCAACCGCCAAGCCTTCCAACATCGCCCTACGATCGGCTTACAAGAATACCTGTATCAACCAAGAGAGATTCTGCAAAACGCCAATATGATTCCAATGCACTTGGAGAACAGCTTCTTCAATGACTTGGATATGCTGATCAAATCAATTGAAAGCCACTGGCAAGAAGGCTTCAATATGATTCGTTTGCATGGCGATTGCCACCCAGGCAATATTTTGTGGCGAGATGGCCCTATGTTTGTTGATTTGGATGACGCTCGTAACGGCCCTGCAGTACAAGACTTATGGATGCTACTGAACGGTGAACGCCAAGACAAACTGATGCAGTTGGATATTGTTTTAGAGGCTTACCAAGAGTTTTGCGACTTTAATCCTGCAGAATTGAAACTAATCGAGCCACTTCGCGGTCTACGAATGGTGCACTATATGGCATGGCTAGCAAAACGTTGGCATGACCCTGCATTTCCTCTCGCTTTTCCATGGTTTAATGAGCCAAAATACTGGGAAGGTCAGGTCCTTGCATTTAAAGAGCAGATCGCCGCTTTAGAAGAAGCACCGCTGTCTTTAATGCCTCAATGGTAAGTCAGGCCAAAAATTCAAAAATGGAGATATTTCGATGAAAAAACTGTTCGCACTGTTTTCTATGCTGATGTTAAGCCTGTCGGCACATGCAGCGCAATTCAAAGAAGGTGAACATTACAAAGTATTGGATCTTGAGGCATCAAAAAAACCTCTTGTGACGGAGTTTTTCTCTTTCTACTGCCCGCACTGTAATAGCTTTGAACCAGTTATCCAGCAACTGAAAAAACAGTTGCCAGAAGGTACTAAGCTATTAAAAAACCACGTTTCTTTCATGGGTGGCAACATGGGCCCATCAATGAGCAAAGCCTACGCAACGATGGTTGCATTAAAAGTGGAAGACAAAATGGTGCCAGTGATGTTTAACCGCATCCACAATCTAAAGAAAGCACCACGTAATGATGAAGAACTTCGTCAAATCTTCCTTGATGAAGGTGTAGACGCGAAAAAGTTCGATTCTGCATTCAAAGGCTTCGCGGTTGATTCAATGGTTCGCCGTATGGACAAGCAATTTGAAAACAGCGGTCTAACCGGCGTTCCTGCGGTTATCGTTAACAACAAATACCTAGTTCAAGCACAAAGCATCAAAACGATGGATGAGTACTTCTCTCTGGTGAACTACTTGCTGACACTAAAATAAGCACATCGATATCAATCAAAAGGGGAGCACGTCGCTCCCCTTTTGTTTATTTGTAAATCTCTTGTAGTAACCGATCTTTTTCTTGCCACACATCACCCAGCCATTGCTGAAATTGCCGCTTATAGGGCTTATCGTTGAAGTAATCACCGAGCACTCGTTCATCAACGGGTAACACATTCACACGCACAACCACCTTGCCCATTCGACCCATCAATAAATCCTTGAACGGTTTATGCGTATTTTTTGGGTACGCCAACGTCACGTCGATAATGCTCTCGAACTGTTCCCCCATCGCCGCTAACGTGTACGCAATCCCGCCCGATTTTGGTTGCAGCAAATATTGATAGTTTGCTTTACTCTTACGCTGCTTTTCTTCGGTAAATCGGGTTCCTTCGACATAGTTAACCACTGTGGTTGGAGTGTGTTTGAATTTAGCGCACGAGCGACGTGTCGTCTCTAAATCTTGACCTCGCTTATGAGGGTTGCGGATCAGATACTCTCGCGAATAGCGACGCATAAATGGCATGTCGAGCGCCCAACACGCCATCCCGATGAAAGGCACATACAGCAGTTGTTGCTTGAGAAAAAACTTCGGCATGGGAATACGGTCTTTAAACACGCAGCAAAGCACAACAATATCTGTCCAACTGAGATGGTTACTGATCAGCAGATACCACCCGTCTTTTTTAAGCGCTTCACCGCCCTGAACATCCCACTCAACACGGTTAGATACCGCCAGAATGCACGCATTAACGGTAGCCCATAACCACATCACCTTATTGGCACAAGCGGTCGCTATCGCTTTTAGCTTTACGCCAGGAAGCAATATTTTAAATACAGCGATAACACAAATTGCGAGTGAACAAACCGCAGAATTGAGAATCACAAAAGAAGCGTTAAAAAAAAATAACAAATATGCCAACATGATAGTCAAACAACAGTAATAATGTGTGAAGAATAAAACAGCGTGTAATTATACTGCGCCTTTGCCACATTGGAACATGCGTGGGAATGGTCAGATTTGTTACCGCAACCAATATGTGCACCACTCATTCGACAACAAGGAGATAACGAATGAAACCAAGGCTACTTCTCTTGCCTTTGGCCTTTGTCGTCAGTTCTGCTCAGGCTCAACTCGCTGAAACCGCAGGTTTTGGCGGTGAAATTTCGCTGAATGCCGGATTCATATCATCAGAATCCAATTTCAATACAGAAAATAGTAACACCATCGATTCTCTCGATAAGCGTGCCGATAGTGACAGTTCCGTTATCGCTGCACCGCTAGGGAGTGTGACATACACCTTTGGTAGCCGACTCAACCACCAAGTTTACGCCGGTACCACACGCTCAGATGTCGCGGTAGGTACACTCGCTTTTCAGTTGGGCTATCAACACGAGCTACAATCTGGCACCGTGCTCGATGTTTCCTATCTGCCGACGGTACTCAAAGGCGAAACTTGGCGCAACCCTTATCAAGTAGGAACCGCACGTAAAGAGACGGATGTTGACGGCAATGCGTATCGCTTTCAGATCAAAGGGTTGATTGATAAGAACTTCAACCTTGATCTTGCTTATGCTGATAAAGACATCGAGCAGGAGGAAGTGACAGACCGCTCACTTGCTCGCGATGCTAACCTTTACTATGTCAAAGGCGACTATCGCATTCCACTCAACCAAACATCTATGTTGCAACCCGCTTTCACCTACATCAATCAAGATGCCGACGGTAAGGCGGAGTCATTTGATTCGTACGGGTTTGACATCAGCTGGTTTAAATTTATCAATCGCCATCGATTGGCTCTCACCGCGGGTTACGCATGGAAAGACTATCAAGCCGCTAGCCAAACTTTTGCTAAAACACGAAATGACGACACCATCAGCCTATTTGCGGCCTACGAATATCAAAACGTATTTGACTGGCAAGACTGGTCGTTCATTTCTTTAGCCGGCTATAGCCAAACTGACTCGAATATCACGTTTTATGAGGAGAAAGAGTACCTATTGTCGCTTGGTCTCAACTACACCTTCTAACGTCCTTCATCGCAACAAGGCGCTCACAACACTTGTTGCGATGACATTTTGCATGTCTCTATACCGCTTGCGCCGTAAGCTGTTTCAGTAAACGGTCCATCGCTCGATACCCAAGCGCCTCGGCCAAGTGCGTTCGTTCAATTTGCTCCGCCCCATCCAGATCGGCGATTGTTCGCGCCACTTTGATAATACGATGATATGCACGAATCGAGAGCCCTAAACGGTGCAAAGCGGTTTCAAGAAACTCAGCATCACTCTTGTGCAAGGGACAAAACGCCTCAATTTCTCGACTACCTAGCAGTGCATTGACCTTACCACTGCGGTTTAGCATATTGTTACGCGCATGGCTCACACGCGCTTTTACGATAGCAGTCGGCTCACCGCGATCACCACCTTCTGCTAATGTCCCTTTGGGCAAAGCTGGGATTTCTAAAGACATATCAAAGCGATCTAACAGTGGTCCAGATAATCGACCAAGGTAGCGCAAAATAGCTTGTGGATTGGTGCGCGCTTGATTGCCTTCGTAATATCCTGTCGGGCTTGGGTTCAATGCTCCAACTAATTGGAAACGAGCCGGAAAGCGTGTTTTACCTTGCGCTCGAGAGATAATGATCTCGCCAGATTCGAGCGGTTCGCGTAACGAGTCCAGAACTTTACGATCAAATTCGGGCATTTCATCGAGAAACAATAACCCGTTGTGGGCTAAAGAGATCTCCCCTGGTCTGGGTACCGAACCACCGCCGACTAATGCCGCCATTGAACTTGAATGATGCGGAGAACGAAACGGACGCGACTTCCAGTTATGCTCATTAATTTCACTCTGAGTCAACGATGCCACCGAAGCGGTTTCCATTGCTTCTTCGTCACTCATTTCCGGTAATAAGTCACACAAACGCGAAGCCAACATCGTTTTTCCAGTACCTGGCGGGCCAAGAAAAAGTAAGTTGTGGTTTCCAGCGGCAGCAATCTCCAGTGCTCGCTTACCTTGTTGTTGGCCAATAATATCTTGTAAGTCTCGACCATGTTTTTCGATCGTTTTTCGCTTAGGCGTTTGAAAAAGATTCAGTCGATGTTGACCACAAAGCTCGGCACATACTTCCAGTAATGATTGGGCCGATTTATGTTGTTCCTTCCCCACCAGCGCCGCCTGATCGCCATTCACATGTGGGACGACCAAATGACGTTGAATCTTACTGGCTTCCAGCGCAGCAGGCAGCACACCTTTTACAGGTCTCAGACCACCAGATAACGCTAACTCACCAACAAATTCGTAGTTTTTGAGCTTATCTGTCGCGATTTGCTCCGAAGCGGCCAAAATTCCCAATGCAATAGGAAGATCAAAACGCCCTCCCTCCTTGGGTAGATCTGCCGGAGCCAAGTTCACGGTGATCCGCTTAGCAGGAAATTGAAAGTTAGAATTAATGATCGCACTGCGTACGCGATCTTTGGACTCTTTTACCGTTGTC
This sequence comes from Vibrio sp. 1457, assembly GCF_033340195.1. NCBI lineage: Bacteria > Pseudomonadati > Pseudomonadota > Gammaproteobacteria > Vibrionales > Vibrionaceae > Vibrio > Vibrio sp. 1457. The sequence goes on along the minus strand of NZ_JAWOWA010000021.1, from coordinate 57,145 downwards.
TCTGGCAAGCCTACTAAGGTAAACCCTGGCATGCCGTTGCTGATATGAACTTCTACACTAACCGATGGCGCTTGCACCCCGACGCTTGCTCGACTATGAATGATTGCCAGCCCCATACGTTCCTCAATTTTTTTGAACACTCTGTAAACAAATGTTTTATCTAGTTGGTTATGTTATATACCGCGTCCCAATTGAGAGTTAATGTGAAAAAAGAATGACTTTTTGCTTGTCATGCAGCGGAATTGTGTGATACCACTAATGACGCAAACAATTTCGTAGAACATTACACAACATTTTTTAACGAAAAAAGAACGACAGACAGATGAACCTTTTCGCTCATATCAACGCACTGCTAGCCCTGATTATCGTGGTCATTATTGGCACCGCGCGGGGTATTGTGGGCGAAAGGTAACCACAAATTACAAAAAACCCCCGCACTGAAAAGTCCGGGGGTTTTTTTACAACTACAAGTTGTCATCTGTCTAACCCTCGGACAGTTTAACGGGAAGAATGGGAGTGCACATGAAGTGCAATAAATATGGCAATCGCTACGAGCCACAACGTAGCAAAGGAGGTTTACGATGACTGGTGCACAACTTGTCGTAGCCGCTTTAAGACAGCAAGGCATCGAAACCGTTTTTGGCTACCCCGGCGGGGCCATCATGCCAATCTATGATGCTTTGTATGACGGTGGGGTGGAACACATCCTATGCCGTCACGAGCAAGGGGCCGCTATGGCAGCTATCGGGATGGCTCGTTCCACTCAAGACGTTGCTGTGTGCATGGCAACTTCTGGCCCAGGAGCCACTAACCTTGTTACCGGCCTTGCCGACGCTTTCCTTGACTCCGTACCTCTAGTTGCCATCACAGGCCAGGTTGCTAGCTCTCATATCGGTACCGATGCATTCCAAGAAATGGATGTGATCGGAATGTCCCTAGCCTGTACTAAGCACAGCTATCTCGTGACCGAAATTGAAGATCTAGCTCCGACACTTGCCGAAGCCTTTGAGGTCGCAAAAACCGGTCGTCCGGGTCCTGTCATTGTCGATATCGCCAAAGACGTTCAACTCGCTCAAGCACCTACAGACCTTCTTCCTCCATACATAGCACCAGCAATCGAAGATGTCAGCGCTGAAGATATCAAACGTGCGCAAGATGTGCTGGCAGCATCTACTCGCCCAGTGTTGTATGTTGGTGGTGGCGTGCAACTTGCGAAAGCAACCGATGCAGTACGCGAATTTCTTCGCTTAAACCCAATGCCTGCAGTTAGCACATTAAAAGGCCTCGGTACCATTGAACGCCATGATCCTCACTATCTTGGTATGTTGGGTATGCATGGCACCAAAGCCGCCAACCTAGTGGTTCAAGAAGCCGATCTATTGATCGTGGTTGGCGCGCGTTTTGATGACCGTGTGACGGGTAAGCTCGATACGTTTGCACCAAATGCGAAAGTGATTCACATCGACATTGATGCTGCGGAGATTCATAAACTGCGCCACGCCAACGCACCATTACGTGGCGACATCAACACCATTCTTCCTCAGCTAGAGCTGACTCAAGATATCTCACCGTGGGTTCATCACAGTGAAAGTCTGCGCAGCGGCTTTAAGTGGCGTTACGACCACCCAGGCGAGTTAATCTACGCACCGCTATTGCTTAAACAACTGTCTGACATGATGCCAGATAGCTCAATTGTCTCGACCGACGTCGGTCAGCATCAGATGTGGGCAGCGCAACATATCCAGCCACGCGAACCACAAAATTTTATCACTTCTGCTGGCCTTGGCACCATGGGCTTTGGCTTGCCAGCAGCGATGGGCGCTGCAGTCGCACGTCCTGATGATCAGTCTATCCTTATTACAGGTGACGGTTCATTTATGATGAACGTTCAGGAATTGGGCACGCTGAAGCGTCGTCAGATTCCAGTGAAGATTGTCCTTCTTAATAACCAACGTCTTGGCATGGTTCGCCAATGGCAGTCATTGTTCTTTGACGGTCGCCACAGTGAAACCATTCTTGATGACAACCCAGATTTCGTGATGTTAGCAAAAGCATTCGATATCCCGGGCAAAACCATCACCAAGAAAGAAGAAGTCGAACCTGCTCTCAAAGAGATGCTAGCGAGTGAAACTTCTTACATGCTTCACGTTTTGATTGATGAAGAAGAAAACGTGTGGCCATTGGTGCCACCTGGCGCATCAAACAGTGATATGTTGGAAAATACATAGGAGACAATCGCATGGACAGATATTTACTCGACATCAAAGCCGATGACAAACCGGTACTGTTGGAGCGCGTTCTACGTGTGATTCGTCACCGAGGTTTCGTGATCAAACAAGTCGCGGCTACGCAAAACCACGAAAGCAAAGTAGCCAGCGTCGAGATCATCGTCGACAGCGATCGACCAATCTCGTTTTTGATCAATCAAATAGAGAAGTTGTGGGACGTTCGTAAGGTTGAGGTGCTAAAAATCCGCAACGATGAACTGCCAAATCACAACTTACAACAACACGTAAGTGCATAAGGAAGGCAACAAATGGCAACGAAAACTGCAGATTTCATTTGGTTTAATGGTGAGATGGTTCCATGGGCAGAGGCGAACGTTCACGTTCTGACTCACGCAATGCACTATGGTACATCCGTGTTTGAAGGCGTGCGCTGTTACAACACACCAAAAGGCCCAATTGTCTTCCGTCACCGTGAGCATGCACAACGTCTAAAAGATTCTGCCAAGATTTACCGCTTTCCGATCCCTTTCTCTGTAGAAGAAATCATGGAAGCGACCCGCGAAACACTGCGCCAAAACAAACTCGACAGCGCTTACATTCGTCCATTGGGTTTTGTCGGTAATGTTGGCTTAGGCGTATGTCCACCAGTTGGCACTGAGATGGATCTAATCATTGCAGCATTTCCTTGGGGCTCTTACTTAGGCGAAGAAGCGCTAGAAAAAGGTGTCGATGCGATGATTTCAAGCTGGAACCGCGCTGCGCCAAACACCATCCCAACTGCAGCTAAAGCAGGCGGTAACTACCTATCTTCACTATTGGTTGGTGGTGAAGCGCGTCGTCACGGTTACGACGAAGGTATTGCGCTAAGCGTAGATGGTTACCTATCGGAAGGGGCTGGTGAAAACATCTTCGTTATCAAAGATGGCGTAATCACCACACCACCAGCAACTAGCGCGATTCTACCGGGCATCACTCGTGACTCGATCATGACAATTGCACGCGATAAAGGCTACGAAGTACGTGAAGCGAACATTGCTCGTGAAGCCCTTTACCTTGCCGATGAAGTCTTCATGACAGGTACTGCGGCTGAGATTGTACCAGTGGCAACCATCGACAAGATTGAAGTGGGCACTGGTAAGCGCGGCCCTATCACTAAAGAACTACAAGCAGCCTACTTTGGCCTATTTGACGGCACCACGGAAGATAAGTGGGGCTGGTTAGACTATGTGTACCCAGAACAGAAGTAAGAAGGATTAGGAAATGCCAAAATATAGATCAGCTACCACCACACATGGTCGTAACATGGCGGGTGCACGAGCACTGTGGCGTGCAACGGGTGTGAAAGAAGAAGACTTCGGTAAACCAATCATCGCCGTTGTAAACTCGTTTACTCAATTTGTTCCGGGTCACGTACACCTGAAAGACATGGGTCAGCTTGTAGCACGCGAAATCGAAAAAGCTGGCGGTATTGCGAAAGAATTCAACACCATCGCGGTTGATGATGGTATCGCAATGGGTCACGGCGGCATGCTGTACTCACTGCCTTCACGCGAACTGATCGCAGACTCTGTGGAGTACATGGTCAACGCGCACTGTGCCGATGCCATGGTATGTATCTCTAACTGTGACAAAATCACTCCGGGAATGTTGATGGCATCTATGCGTCTCAACATCCCGGTTATCTTTGTTTCTGGTGGTCCAATGGAAGCGGGTAAAACCAAGCTTTCTGATCAGATCATCAAACTAGACCTTGTAGATGCGATGATCCAAGGCGCGGATCCAAAAGTGTCTGATGAGCAAAGCGAGCAGATCGAACGCAGCGCATGTCCAACGTGTGGATCGTGTTCAGGCATGTTCACTGCAAACTCAATGAACTGTCTAACGGAAGCACTGGGTCTTTCTCAACCAGGTAACGGTTCTATGCTGGCAACGCACGCTGACCGTGAACAACTGTTCCTTAATGCAGGTCGTCGCATCGTTGAACTGACTCGTCGTTACTACGAGCAAGATGACGAATCAGCACTGCCACGCAACATCGCTACGTTTGATGCGTTCGAAAATGCGATGGCACTGGATATTGCAATGGGTGGCTCAACCAACACCATTTTGCACCTGTTGGCTGCAGCGCAAGAAGGTGAAGTGGATTTCGATATGGAAGATATCGATCGCCTATCACGCCAAGTACCACACCTATGTAAAGTGGCACCATCTACCCAGAAATATCACATGGAAGATGTACACCGCGCTGGTGGCGTCATGGCAATTCTTGGTGAGTTAGATCGTGCAGGTCTTCTACACAATGATGCGCGCACCGTGCTTGGCCTTTCGATGAAAGAGCAGCTGGCGAAATACGACATCATCCAAACTGAAGACGAAGAAGTACTTAAGTTCTACCGCGCAGGTCCTGCGGGAATTCGTACTACTCAAGCGTTCTCACAAGATTGCCGCTGGGATCGCCTTGATGACGACCGTGCGGAAGGCTGTATTCGTACTATCGATCATGCCTTTAGCCAAGAAGGTGGCCTAGCCGTTCTATCAGGCAACATCGCATTAGATGGTTGTATCGTTAAGACTGCTGGTGTGGATGAGAGCATTCATAAATTCACTGGCCCAGCCGTAGTTTTCGAAAGCCAAGAAGACGCCGTAGAAGGCATCTTAGGCGGCAAAGTAAAAGCTGGCGACGTGGTTGTTATCCGTTACGAAGGCCCTAAAGGTGGTCCGGGCATGCAAGAAATGCTTTACCCAACCACTTATCTAAAATCGATGGGCCTTGGCAAAGAGTGTGCACTTCTGACTGACGGCCGTTTCTCTGGCGGCACATCAGGTCTTTCTATCGGCCACGCCTCTCCTGAAGCAGCAAACGGCGGTGCAATTGGCCTGGTAAAAGAAGGCGATATGATTGCAATTGATATTCCAAACCGTTCAATTTCACTCCAAGTGTCTGAACAAGAACTTGCTGAGCGCCGTGCAAAACAAGACGAACTAGGCTGGAAACCAGTTGACCGCCAACGTGAAGTTTCATTTGCACTCAAAGCGTACGCGAGTATGGCAACCAGTGCTGACAAGGGTGCAGTACGAGACAAGTCGAAGCTAGAGGGCTAGCAATGATGGAAGCTCAACCCGAAAAACAAGTGAACCAAACTGGCGCAGATTATCTGCGCCAAATCCTTCGCGCACCTGTTTATGAAGTAGCAACAGTGACGCCACTGCAAGAAATGCCTCGTTTATCTGCACGTATCGGGAATAACGTGCAGATCAAGCGTGAAGATCGCCAACCCGTACACTCGTTCAAATTGCGCGGTGCATACAACATGGTGGCGAGTTTATCTGAAGCACAAAAAGCCGCTGGTGTCATTGCAGCATCGGCAGGTAACCACGCTCAAGGCATGGCGCTCTCTGGTACTAAGCTAGGCATCAAAACCACCATCGTGATGCCTAAAACCACACCAGACATCAAAGTCGATGCGGTACGTGGCTTCGGTGGCAATGTAGTGCTGCACGGCAGCAACTTCGATGAGGCAAAAGCGGAAGCGGAACGCCTTTCTGATCTGCATGGGTACACATTTGTCCCTCCTTTCGATCACCCACTGGTGATTGCAGGTCAAGGCACCATAGGCATGGAAATGCTGCAGCAAAATGGTCACCTTGATTACATTTTCGTCCCTGTCGGTGGTGGCGGTTTGGCTGCGGGTGTTGCGGTACTTGTGAAGCAGCTCATGCCAGAAATCAAAGTGATTGCAGTTGAGCCAGAAGATTCGTCATGCCTCAAAGCTGCTTTGGATGCTGGTGAGCCAGTAGTACTAGACCAAGTCAGCATGTTCGCCGATGGCGTCGCTGTAAAACGCATTGGCGAAGAGACTTTCCGTCTATGCCAAAAGTACATTGATGGCCATATTGCCGTCTCTAGCGATGAAATCTGCGCAGCAGTAAAAGACATCTTTGAAGACACCCGTGCGATTGCAGAGCCTTCTGGCGCGCTTGCTCTGGCGGGTTTGAAGAAGTTTGCTGAGCAAAACAAACTGCAAGGTAAGAATTTAGGTACTGTGCTGTCTGGTGCCAACACTAACTTCCATGGCTTACGTTATGTTTCTGAGCGTTGCGAGCTTGGTGAGAAACGTGAAGGTTTGCTTGCCGTCACCATTCCTGAGCGTCAAGGTGCCTTCTTTGAGTTCTGTAACCTCATTGGCGGCCGCGCCGTAACGGAGTTTAACTACCGCTACAACGATGACGCATTGGCAAATATCTTTGTCGGTGTGCGTTTGCAAGGCGGTCAGGAAGAGCTAGAACATATCATTCACGACTTACGTGATGGTGGCTACCCAGTGGTTGATTTGTCTGATGATGAAATGGCGAAGCTGCACGTGCGCTACATGATTGGTGGTAAGCCATCTAAGCCGCTTAAAGAGCGCCTCTACAGCTTTGAATTCCCAGAGTATCCTGGGGCGCTACTTAAGTTCTTAAGCACACTCGGTACTCATTGGAATATCAGCTTGTTCAACTACCGTAACCACGGCGCTGACTACGGACGTGTTTTATGTGGTTTCGAGTTAGATGAAAGCGATTTAGCTCAGTTTTCTGCACATTTACGTGAACTTGGCTATCAATGCAAAGACGAGACAGACAACCCATCGTATAAGTTTTTCTTGTCATAAAACGCCACATTTTAAACATATCAATGAAAACACCTCGCTAATGCGAGGTGTTTTTTATGACTGTAACCAATCTTTATGTAGCTGATTAGGCGACCCAAGATAGTCCACCATCCACTGGATCAATTTATGATTATCATCTTTGCGCCATACTAAGCAGCAGTGACTGAGCGGTTTATCATCCGGCATGACCTTCTCCACCAGCACACCATCATTGATTAAGGGTGTTGCAATATGACGTGGCATGTAACCCACGCCCACCCCATTTTTTAAACATTCAATCGCACTATACCAATTGGGCAATAATAATCGGCGCTGTTGCGGATAATGGCCAGTATGGCGTTTTGGCAGCACGTTCGAAGTATCATCAAGACAGATCGCCGGAAATTGACTCACAAACGCTTCAGTAAGCACTTGTTGTCGAACGCAAGGATGAGCGGGTGACATTACAAATGCCCAATCTAATACGCCCATATCTTTGACTTCAAAATCTCCCCCAACGGGAACCGCAGATGTCGCGCCAACGACAATGTCGGCTCGACCTTGTGCTATGGCTTCCCAAGAACCATTGAAGACCTCCATATTGATCTGCAATTCAGCAAATTCAAACTCGCGATAGAAATCTTCCACCAAAGGTTTGAGTTTTTCTAACTTCACCACGTTATCTAAGGTCAGCTTTAACGTGCTTTTCCATCCTTGAGCCGCTCGCCGCGTTTGTGCTTTCACCTCTTCCATTTGACGCAGCAAAGAGCGCGCCTCGGCCATAAAAAGTTCACCCGCTGGAGTTAGCTCGACTTTCCTTGGTAAACGTCGAAACAGCACCACATCTAAATCTTGCTCGACCTGCCTTACTCCATAGCTGATGGCTGAGGGGACTTTATGCAATACCTCAGCCGCAGCGGTGAAACTGCCTAAACGGGCAACCGTATCCAGCATTTCCAAAGACGCTTTAGAGAACATGATTTAACCTTTCAAAAAATTTGATTGATAACCAACAATTTTAGCGTTTTATTTTCTCAAAATCGAAAAATAGAATAATAAGGTAAATAAATCAGGGTTGGCGCCAACTGATGTTGATTAAAAAATGATTAAATAATTTGACTGGTTGAATCATGAAAATCTCAAAACTACAGCTCATTTATCTGGCAGCATTATCGATGCTTGGCTTCGTTGCTACCGATATGTATCTGCCAGCATTCAAAGCGATGGAAATCGACTTTGCAACAGGCCCTGAGCAAATTGCGCTCTCTTTAACGGTATTCCTCGTTGGTATGGCGATTGGCCAGCTAATGTGGGGATTGGCATCCGATAAATTTGGCCATCGTAATACACTCGCAGCCGGGTTGGTGCTATTTACTATCGCGTCATTCGGTTTGGCTTTCTGTGATCAAGTATGGCAACTACTCACACTGCGCTTTATCCAAGCTATCGGTGTGTGTGCACCAGCCGTGATCTGGCAGGCTATGGTCATTAAGCGCTACTCAAGCAGTAGCCAACAAATTTTTGCGACAATCATGCCACTCGTCGCGCTATCACCAGCACTAGCACCTCAATTAGGGGTTGTGTTGGCAGATAACTTCGGCTGGCACAGTATCTTTATTACGCTAACACTGGTTGGTGTCTTTTTGGTCTTTGCGACCATGGCACAAAAAGACGAGAAAGCAGAAATCAAACAAACCAGTATGTCTGCCGACATCAAAGCGCTGCTGAGTTCTAAAAAATACCTTGGCAACGTGTTTATGTTTGCGACGGCTTCAGCTGCATTCTTTGCTTACCTAACTGGGATGCCAGAAATCATGGCGCAACTGGGCTACGAAGCAAAAGATATTGGTTTGAGCTTTATCCCACAAACCATCGCGTTTATGGCTGGTGGCTACTTAGGTAAAGTAGGCGTTCGAAAATTTGGTGATGAAAAGGTTCTGCGCCAACTGATTGGCCTATTTAGTGTCGCGGCATTAATGATTTTCATTGCTTCACAGTGGGAGCTGTCATCGATTTGGCCTATTCTTGCGCCATTCTGTTTGATTGCCGTTGCTAACGGCGCGCTGTACCCAATAGTGGTAAACCGTGCACTGGCCAGCGCACAACAGAGCCCTGCAACAGCAGCAGGTCTGCAAAACAGCCTGCAAATCTGTGTAAGTAGCTTCTCAAGTGCATTGGTAGCCGCAATGGCAAGCCAAGCTCAGATGGTTACTGGCATCGCAATCATCATCTGTATGGGTGGGCTGTGGATGGGATACATTCTGTCGAATCGCGAATTATCCAAGCACTTTACGACTCCTGACAACGCCCGAGTCGTGAGTGAAGACGAACTTTAATCGTTCAGATAATAAAAAGAGCCGCGCAATGCGGCTCTTTCTGTTTATAAGCTTTTCAACCCCCATTTCTTGGCAGTCTGCTTAAAAAAGCCTTGAGTCTTTTTCAACTCTACCCAGTGATTGATGTAATTAATCCATACTTGATCGTCTTGCGGCAACAACATAGCAATTGGGGTTGGTTTACGCGGTGCGGTCACTGGCACTATCGCCAACTGTTTAAACTTATCCACCAACGTCGCTGCTTCCACATTGGACGTCACGGATACATCGGCCCTGCGAGCTAGTAGTTCTTGGAAGTCGCGCGCTGGCGCTTCAATAACAATATGCTGAGCAGACGGGAAGAACTCTTTCACCATTTTTTCTTGTACCGTACCTAACGTCGCTGCGACTTTTACTTCTGGTTTATTAAAATCCGCCCAATCAGAAAATTTGGCGAGATCTTTCTTTTGCACCACAGGTACAAAGGCAAGGTAGAAATACGGCTGGCTGTATCCAGCTACTTTCGCGCGCGACATGTTCAGAGATGCGCTGCCAGTAATATCGTATTTGTTGGCGGTAATGCCATTAACTAGCGTCTTCCAATCCGTGGGCACATACTCCACTTTTACACCGAGATCTTTAGCAAGTTCTGTTGTTACATCGATATCGAAGCCACGATAACTGTTTGTCGCGGGGTCTTTCATCGTCATCGGATTCCAATCTCCCGTCGTTCCAACTCGGAGTACGCCATTGTCTAAAATGGATTGAAGACGGCTTTCAGCGTGAGCGACTTGAGTCACAGCAAGCAAACACATTCCTAGCACTAGTAAAATCTTTCTCATTTTTATTCCCTTAAAAATAATGACCTTATACGGTTTAATAATTAACCTTTATTAGAGCTCTACTGATAACATAGCAGCAACAAAGGAAGTTTTTTAGTTAATTCAGGGAGTAAATGTGACGTTTCGAACTCTATGGCTGTTTTCACTGCTATTACTCACTGGTTGTTCAGATTATCAATGGGGCTGGTATGTACTTGACCCTTCGACGGATCAAGGGCTCACCAATCTAAAGTTTTTAATCGCTGGGTTTAATGACACCATTCAGGTATCACTCCTCAGTATGTTATTTGCGATGAGCTTGGGCCTGATCGTTGCGTTACCCGCTCTGTCGGACTCTGCCTCTCTGAAGTGGATAAACCGTATTTATGTCGAGGTGATCCGTTCAGTGCCAGTTTTAGTCTTACTACTTTGGGTGTATTACGGCATGCCTACACTATTGGATGTCTCACTCAATCACTTTTGGGCGGGTGTTATTGCACTGACTATCGCTGAGAGTGCGTTTATGGCGGAAGTGTTTCGCGGTGGGATACAAGCTATCAGCCGTGGCCAACATGAAGCGGCTGAATCTTTGGGCTTAAGCTATTGGCAAAAGATGCGCCTGGTAATTCTTCCCCAAGCATTTCGGCAAATTCTCCCACCACTGGGCAATCAATTTGTCTACATTCTCAAGATGAGTTCTTTAGTCAGCGTGATTGGTTTAAGCGATCTCACTCGCCGTGCTAATGAGCTGGTGGTGAATGAGTACTTACCCTTAGAGATTTATACCTTCCTCGTTTTGGAGTACTTGTTGCTCATCCTATTTGTATCTCAAGCCGTTCGTTGGCTCGAAAAACGTATTGCCATTCCTAGCTACTAGCGATGAAGCCTTAGCTAGAAACAACAAAGCCGCTCTTGTTGAGCGGCTTTGACAATATAGAGACAGAGTGTAGGTAATGCTTATTTCTGTTTTACAGGACGCTGCCAGCCAGTAATTTTGCGCTCTTTGACGCGAGTAATTACTAACTCACCTTCTTCAACATCTTTTGTTAGTGTCGTGCCTGCACCGATGGTTGCGCCATCAGCGATAGTGACAGGCGCCACCAGCTGGCTATCAGAACCAACAAAAACATCATTACCGATGATGGTTTTAAACTTGTTCGCACCATCGTAGTTACAAGTGATAGTACCTGCGCCGATGTTAGTACGTTGACCGATCTCTGCATCACCTAAGTAAGTTAGGTGGTTCGCTTTTGAACCTTCTCCGATGCGCGCATTTTTCACTTCAACGAAGTTACCCACATGGGAATCGTTACGCATTTCAGCACCAGGACGAAGGCGAGTAAATGGACCAACCGTACATTCTTCACCAACCGTTGCACCTTCAATCACACTGTAAGGGCGAACGATGGTGTTGTCGTCGATTTCACAATCTTTCAGTACACAACCCGCACCGATAACCACGTTATCACCCAGTGAAACTTTACCTTCGACGATAACGTTCACGTCGATTTCACAGTCCATACCGCACTGTAACTCACCACGCAAATCAAAGCGTGCTGGATCGCGTAGCATGACACCTTGCTCTAGTAGCTTCTGAGCTTGCATTGACTGGAAAGCACGCTCTAGACGAGCAAGCTGTGCGCGGTCATTGACCCCTTCCACCTCAATGGCATTGACTGGGTGTACTGCCTCAACGGCACGACCTTCATCGTGTGCAGCTGCAATAACGTCAGTTAGGTAGTATTCGCCTTGTGCGTTGTTGTTGTTTAAGCCAGACAACCAACGCTTAAGATCCCCACCAGTCGCAACCATCACGCCAGTGTTGATCTCTTTAATTTGTTTTTGTTCTTCTGTTGCATCTTTTTGCTCAACGATCGCCACAACAGGACCATTCTTACGGATAATACGACCGTAGCCTGTCGGGTTATCTAGAATCACTGTTAGTAGTGCAATACCGCCTGTTGGCTGTGCATCTAATAGGTTTTCAATCGTTTCAGCTGAAATCAGTGGAACATCACCGTAAAGCACCAGTACTTTTTCATCGTCTTCAAACTTCGGAGACGCTTGATCAACCGCATGACCTGTCCCTAACTGCTCCGCTTGAAGCACCCAATTTACAGGCTCTTCTGCAAGAGTGGTTTGCATTTGATCACCACCGTGGCCAAAGACCAAGTGGATATTTTGTGCACCTAGACCTGTACATGTATCAATCACATGTTTTGCCATTGGCTTACCTGCCAAAGTGTGTAGCACCTTAGGCATGTTCGAATGCATACGGGTACCTTTACCCGCTGCAAGAATCACAGCACTGAATTTCATTGATAACCTATTGACGTTTTATGTTAATTGGCCGTTATTTTAAACAGCTCTTTTAAAATAGTTAATGGAGTAAGGTAAATTTCCAACTAAAATTAATCAAAAAGGCGACCAATTGGCCGCCTTTTTTCATGCAACGTTGCTAATTGAGCTTAGCGACGCTTTTTTGTCAGCTCGATAACTCGTAGCTGAGCAATGGCTTTAGCCAGTTCACTGGCCGCTTGTGCGAAGTCCATGTCACCATGCTGATTCTGGATTTGCTCCTCAGCGCGGCGTTTGGCTTCTTCTGCCTTCGCTGCGTCTAGCTCTTCACCACGGATAGCTGTATCAGCTAGTACAGTCGCTGTACCAGGCTGAATCTCTACCATACCACCAGAAACATAAATAATTTCTTCGTGGCCGTGCTGTTTCACAATACGCACCATACCAGGCTTGATAGCGGTCAGCAGCGGTGTGTGACCATGGAAAATACCAAGTTCACCTTCGCTACCGGTCACCTGAAACGTTTCAACACGACCAGAGAAGATTTTCTTCTCAGCGCTTACTACGTCTAGGTGAAAGGTTATTGCTGCCATATCGCCTCCTAGTTAGCCTTATAGCTTCTTCGCATTCTCAATAGCATCGTCGATGCTACCGCAGTACATAAATGCCTGCTCAGGAATGTCGTCGTATTCACCAGCTAGTAGACCTTTAAAGCCACGTAGAGTCTCTTTTAGAGGTACGTAAATACCAGGGTCACCTGTAAATACTTCTGCTACGTGGTAAGGCTGAGTTAGGAAACGCTCAATCTTACGTGCACGAGATACAACTTGCTTATCTTCTTCAGATAGCTCGTCCATACCTAGGATAGCAATGATATCTTTCAGCTCTTTGTAGCGCTGAAGAGTCTGCTGAACACCACGAGCAACTTCGTAGTGATCTTGACCAACGACTAGTGGATCAAGCATACGAGATGTTGAATCTAGCGGGTCGATCGCAGGGTATAGACCCATTGCAGCGATGTTACGGTTAAGTACAACCGTTGCATCCAAGTGCGCGAACGTTGTTGCTGGAGACGGGTCAGTCAAGTCATCCGCTGGTACGTATACCGCCTGTACAGACGTGATAGAACCTGATTTCGTTGACGTGATACGCTCCTGAAGTACACCCATCTCTTCTGCAAGAGTTGGCTGGTAACCTACCGCAGAAGGCATACGACCTAGTAGTGCTGATACCTCTGTACCTGCAAGTGTGTAACGGTAGATGTTATCAATGAACAGTAGTACGTCACGACCTTCGTCACGGAAACGCTCTGCCATTGTTAGACCAGTCAGTGCAACACGTAGACGGTTACCTGGTGGCTCGTTCATCTGACCGTAAACCATCGCTACTTTTGATTCTTCAGGCTTCTCAACGTTTACAACGCCCGCTTCCTGCATCTCGTAGTAGAAATCGTTACCTTCACGAGTACGCTCACCAACACCAGCAAATACTGATAGACCTGAGTGCTGTAGTGCGATGTTGTTGATAAGTTCCATCATGTTAACGGTCTTACCTACACCTGCACCACCGAATAGACCGATTTTACCACCCTTAGCGAATGGACAAATTAGGTCGATTACTTTAACGCCCGTTTCTAGAAGTGCAATTTCGTTTGATTGCTCTTCGTAGCTTGGTGCACTACGGTGGATAGAGTAAACCTCTTCCGCACCCACTTCACCACGCTCGTCAATCGCGTCACCTAGGACGTTCATGATACGACCTAGAGTTTTAGTACCTACTGGTACTGAAATTGGAGCGCCAGTGTTAACCACTTCTACTCCACGACGTAAACCATCAGAGCTACCCATTACGATACAACGAACTACGCCACCGCCTAGCTGTTGTTGAACTTCAAGAACTAGACGCTCTTTTGAGTCCGTTACGTTTAGAGCGTCATATACACTAGGTACATTGCTCTGTGGGAACTCTACGTCGACTACCGCACCGATGATCTGTACGATCTTACCTGTAGCCATCGTTAATCCTCTAAACTATTTCGTTTTACCTAAGCTTAAACCGCAGCTGCACCACCAACGATTTCTGATAGTTCTTGTGTAATCGCAGCCTGACGGGCTTTGTTATACACAAGTTCCAAATCGTCAATCAAACTGGTTGCGTTATCCGTTGCAGCCTTCATCGCAATCATTCGAGCCGCTTGCTCACAAGCAAGGTTCTCAACCACACCTTGGTATACCTGAGACTCTACGTAACGCACTAATAGCGTATCCAGTAGAGGTTTTGGTTCAGGCTCATAGATGTAGTCCCATGAATGCTCACGCTGCATCTCTTCGCTGTCCGATTTAGGCAAAGGTAGCAATTGATCGATCGTTGGTTGCTGAACCATAGTATTTACAAACTTGTTGAATACTACATATAGACGGTCCAGTTCACCTTCATCGTATTTCTTCAGCATTACGCCAACAGAGCCGATTAGGTCTTGTAGGCTTGGATTATCTCCAAGACCAGAAACCTGTGCCGCAACTTTTGCGCCACCATGTTTAAAGAAAGCTGTTGCTTTTGAGCCAACAACGGCTAGCTCAATCTCAGCACCTTTCTCTCTCCATGCTTGCATGTCTGTAACGGCTTTTTTGAACACGTTAATGTTCAAACCACCACACAGACCACGGTCTGTCGAAACGATGATGTAACCAACACGTTTAGCTTCACGCTCTTCTAGGTACGGATGACGGTACTCTAGGTTTGCGTTAGCCACATGACCGATCACTTTACGCATTGTTTCAGCGTATGGACGAGAAGCTTCCATTGCATCTTGAGAACGACGCATTTTTGAAGCTGCTACCATTTCCATCGCTTTCGTAATTTTCTGAGTGCTTTTAACACTACCGATTTTATTACGTATCTCTTTTGCGCCGGCCATCGTTACTCTCCGTTAGTTGGTGGCAGAAACTGCCACCGACCTAATTACCAAGTTTGGGTTGCTTTGAAGTCGTCAGTCAGTTTCTTCAACTGAGCTTCGATTTCATCGTTGTAAGCGCCAGACTTGTCGATCTCAGCTGCTAGTTCAGCGTATTGACCGCGAGCGTACGATAGTAGAGCCGCCTCGAAATCTAGAACTTTGTTAAGTTCTACATCATCAAGGTAACCGCGCTCTGCCGCGAAGATAGTTAGAGCTTGGTCAAATACAGACATTGGAGCGTACTGCTTCTGCTTCATTAGTTCTGTAACTTTTTGACCATGGTCTAGCTGTTTCTTCGTTGCGTCATCAAGGTCAGAAGAGAACTGAGCAAATGCCGCTAGTTCACGGTATGCAGCTAGTGCTGTACGGATACCACCTGATAGTTTCTTGATGATTTTCGTCTGAGCTGAACCACCTACACGAGATACTGAGATACCTGGGTCAACAGCAGGACGAACACCAGCGTTGAATAGCTCAGTTTGTAGGAAGATCTGACCATCGGTAATCGAGATTACGTTAGTCGGTACGAATGCTGAAACGTCACCTGCTTGAGTTTCGATGATAGGAAGAGCAGTCAAAGAACCAGTCTTACCTTTCACTTCACCGTTAGTGAAACGCTCTACGTACTCTTCGTTTACACGAGCTGCACGCTCTAGTAGACGCGAGTGTAAGTAGAATACGTCACCTGGGAATGCCTCACGGCCTGGTGGACGTTTAAGTAGTAGAGAGATCTGACGGTAAGCTACCGCTTGCTTAGATAGATCATCGTAAACAATCAGTGCGTCTTCACCGCGATCGCGGAAGTATTCACCCATCGCACAACCTGCGTAAGGCGCTAGATATTGAAGCGCTGCAGATTCAGAAGCTGATGCAACTACAACGATAGTATTTTGTAGTGCGCCGTGCTCTTCTAGTTTGCGAACAACGTTAGCGATAGTCGATGCTTTCTGACCGATTGCTACGTAGATAGAGAAAATACCAGAGTCTTTCTGGTTGATGATCGCGTCGATCGCCAGTGCTGTTTTACCAATCTGACGGTCACCGATGATAAGCTCACGCTGACCACGACCGATTGGGATCATTGAGTCAACTGACTTATAACCAGTTTGCACAGGTTGGTCTACCGATTTACGGTCGATTACACCTGGTGCGATCACTTCTACAGGCGAAGTCATTTTCGCTTCGATTGGACCTTTACCATCGATAGGCTCACCCAGCGTGTTTACTACGCGGCCTAGTAGTTCTGGACCAACTGGCACTTCAAGAATGCGGCCAGTACCTGTAACTTTCATGCCTTCCTTAAGGTCAGCATATGGGCCCATTACAACCGCACCAACCGAGTCACGCTCAAGGTTAAGTGCCAGTGCATAACGGCCACCCGGTAATTCAATCATTTCACCTTGCATCACGTCCGCTAGGCCGTGGATGCGGATGATACCATCGCTTACCGATACGATAGTACCCTCGTTGCGAGCTTCACTAACAACTTCGAAAGATTCGATACGTTGTTTGATCAGATCGCTAATTTCCGTGGAATTAAGTTGCATGCTCCAATCCCCATTAAGACTGCAATGCATCGCTCAGGCGGTTCAAACGACCACGCGCTGAGTCATCGATGACTAGGTCTCCGGCTCGAATAATAACCCCACCAAGTAGGGTCTCATCTACACTGCAATTCAGCTTCACTTTGCGTTCAAGACGCTTTTCAAGTTTGCTGCCAATGTTTGCAAGTTGTTCATCAGAAAGCTCTGTTGCTGAAATTACTTCAACATCAATTTCTTTCTCATGTTCTTTTTTCAGAGTAAAAAACTCCGTACAAACATCAGGAAGGGCCGATAAACGACCATTCTCAGCCATTACCTTCAAAAGGTTTTGACCGTGCGCATCAACTTGTTCGCCGCAAACTGCAACAAAAATTTCTGCCATTTTGTCAGCAGAAACCGAACCCGTTAGTAGTTCGTTCATTTGTTCGTTTTTGGCCACTTCAGCAGCAAAAGATAACATTTGGCCCCATTGGTCCAACTGGTCTTTCTCTAAAGCAAAGTCGAAGGCTGCTTTAGCATAGGGGCGTGCGATAGTAGTCAAATCAGACATATGCGCCCCCAGACTTAAAGTTTTGCAGTAATGTTGTCGAGAATATCTTTTTGCGCATCTTTATCGATAGAACGCTCAAGGATTTTCTCAGCACCAGCTACAGCCAGAGTAGCAACTTGTTTGCGCAGCTCATCGCGTGCACGATTGCGTTCAGCTTCAAGTTCTGCTTCTGCTTGCGCTAGGATTTTCTGGCGTTCTGCCTGAGCTTCCTCGCGAGCTTCATCAAGAATTTGAGACTTACGCTTGTTCGCTTGTTCGATGATCTCAGTTGCTGTGCGCTTCGCTTCTTTCAATTGATCAGAAGCGTTGGCTTGTGCTAGATCCAAGTCTTTCGCAGCACGTTCTGCTGCTTGAAGACCATCAGCAATTTTCTTCTGACGCTCTTCGATCGCTTGCATCAATGGTGGCCATACATACTTCATGCAGAACCACACAAATAGTGCGAACGAGATTGCTTGACCTAGCAGAGTTGCGTTTATGTTCACAACAGCTACCCCTCTATTTGGACTTAGTGTTAATCAGTGACAAGCGATAATCGCCCGTCCCGAGTTAAAGGTGATTAACCTAGTTGACCAACGAATGGGTTTGCGAAAGTGAATAGTAGCGCGATTACGATACCGATCATTGGAACCGCATCAAGTAGACCCGCGATGATGAACATCTTAACTTGTAGCATAGGAGCCATTTCTGGTTGACGTGCAGCACCTTCTAGGAATTTACCACCTAGCAGTGCGAAACCAATCGCTGTACCAAGAGAAGCAAGACCGACGATAATACCTACGGCGATTGCAGAAAAGCTCAGTAAAGTTTCCATTACTATCTCCAATTTATAGTTGTTGGCTTAGTGCCCAAATAAAAAGCTTTAAAAAAATTAATGATCAGGATCTTCGTGTGCCATTGACAGGTAAACAATTGTCAACATCATGAATACGAAGGCTTGAATCGTAATAACCAAGATATGGAAGATTGCCCACGGTAGTGAACCCATCCATTGTAAGTACCATGGTAGCATTGCCGCACAAAGAATGAATACAACCTCACCCGCGAACATGTTACCGAATAGACGCATACCAAGTGATAGAGGTTTCGCTAATAGCGATACCACTTCAATTAGTAGGTTAAACGGAATCATCAGTGGGTGATTGAATGGATGTAGTGCAAGTTCTTTTGCGAATCCACCTAGACCTTTTACTTTGATGCTGTAGTAAATCATCAATGCAAAAACGCCTAGAGCCATAGCCATGGTGATATTCACATCAGCAGACGGTACAACCTTAAGGTAAGGAATACCTAGCCAATGCTCTGCTGGGTATGGTAAGAAGTCGATAGGAACTAAGTCCATCACGTTCATCAAAAATACCCAACAAAAGATAGTCAGTGCTAAAGGCGCGATCAGTGGGTTGCGTCCATGGAACGTGTCTTTGACGTTATCGGCGACAAATTCAACGATCATTTCTACAGCACACTGAAGCTTACCCGGTACACCCGCTGTTGTTCTCTTTGCTACTTTGTAAAAAATTCCGAGGAAAATTAAACCAGTAAACCAAGAAAAAAACAGGCTATCGATATGTACGTTCCAGAAACTTGTCTCCGACCCTACTAAACCCAACTTGTATAGCGATAGGTTAGAAAGGTGGTGGGCAATGTAACCGGACGATGTTAGCGCTTCACCTGGCGCAGCCATAACTCATCCTATTTTTTGTTGTTAATGAATAGCACTGGTGCACAGATATTAATACCTAGTACCAGCAAATAGGTTAGTTTGAGGGGAACAAGTTCCACCTGCATATACATGTAGGCAACATAGAACAGTGCAACCGTGATGAGAATTTTCAGTACTTCACCCGTATAGAAGGAAGCAGCGATGCGCTTGGCAGCGCGAGCTCCACTAAACATGAAAGCACACAGCGCGAATACTGCATTGGCAACAACAAAAATGCCTCCGCCAATCAGCGCTGAAAATCCCCAGTCAGGATTTATGGCTACCGCCATTCCTGCTGCCACAAAAATAACCGCGCCAGACTGGATCATTAACAATTGCCTTGCGAGCTCTCGTCCTGGTCTAGCTAACGCAGCTACCATGTATTCGTACCTCTAGTAATATCCACTTCGCACTTAACTCTCTGTGCTGGGAAATTGGCGAAAATTATACGTTCAGTTCAACGTAAAGCAATTCGATTGCATCAAAAACTTACAGTTTTGTTTACAAAACGACAACTTTCGCACAAAATTCGATTAATTAGATTAATTGACCTAAATCAATTATCTCATCTAGGCCTCAAGCTTGGCAATTAGTTGGTCCAATTTGTGAGGCTCATCAAGACTTATCGTCAATTTCGCTTTTCCGTTTGCAGAACGGGTAAGAGAAACTTTTGCATCAAGCAGCTGACTCAATTTATGCGACATTTGCTCGGCTTCGGTATCCTCTTGTTGCCCTTTTTGCTCATTTTGTGGGGCTAAGCACTTTTTTACTAACTGTTCGGTTTGGCGAACAGTCATTTGCTTCTTAGCCACTTGTTGAGCTACTTCGACTTGCTGTTCGCCTTCTAACGCTAACAGAGCTCGAGCATGACCCATTTCCAATTTTTTATCTGCAACCAGACCTTTTACATCAACTTCCAACTGATTCAGACGTAATAGGTTACTGACCGTCGTTCTTGATTTACCAATCACATCGGCCACTTGCTGATGTGTCAGCGTGAATTCATCTTGTAGACGTTCAAGCGCTTGGGCTTCCTCAATCACATTCAAGTCTTCACGTTGAATGTTTTCAATCAACGCCATGGCGATGGCGGCACGATCTTCAACTTTTTTCACCAAACACGGCACGCGTTTTAAACCCGCCTGCCTTGCAGCACGCCAGCGGCGCTCACCTGCGATGATCTCAAACTGACCATTTTCGACCTGGCGAACCACGATTGGTTGAATAATGCCTTGTGATTGAATCGAAGCCGCTAGTTCTTCTAGCGCTTCAGGCGCCATATCTTTACGCGGTTGGTATACGCCCGGCTGCAATTGACCAATCGCTAAATCGGTTAACTCACCGTCTGCCGATAATTCTTGGCTATGCGATGCAATATGCTGTTTTTCACGAGCAAACGAACTGGTCGACAATAACGCATCCAGTCCTTTTCCGAGACCACGCTTAGACATGGGATTGAATTCCTTAGGTTAGAGTTAAACTGGGATTTCTTCGCGGCGGAGCATTTCGCCCGCTAGAGCAAGATACGCTTTGGCACCTGCGGAGTACTTATCGTAGTACATTGCTGGCTTACCGTGACTTGGCGCTTCAGCCAAACGAACATTACGCGGAATGACAGTACGGTAAACTTTATTCCCAAAGTGTTTTTTAAGTTGATCGGATACTTCATTCGATAAGCGGTTGCGTGGGTCGTACATGGTACGCAATAAACCTTCGATTTTTAGGTTTTCATTCACAACAGCCGCTAACTTGCTGATTGTATCCATAAGAGCAGTTAAACCTTCTAACGCAAAGTATTCACATTGCATCGGCACCAGCACAGAGTCAGCTGCCGCCATCGCATTGATTGTAAGAAGGTTTAGAGAAGGAGGACAATCAATAAAGATGAAATCATAGTTATCGCGAACTGACGACAATGCATTTTTTAGACGCACTTCACGAGCGAAAACTTCCATCAATTTGATTTCTGCCGCGGTTACGTCTCCGTTCGCCGCGATCAAATCATACTTCCCTGTTGTTTGGGTACAAACGACTTGATCGAACGGTGTATCTTCGACCAAAAGATCGTATGCGGTGGCATCGACCATATACTTATCCACGCCACTGGCCATCGTAGCATTGCCTTGCGGGTCGAGATCGATCACCAAAACCTTGCGCTTTGTTGCCGCCATCGAAGCCGCTAAGTTAATGCACGTTGTTGTTTTGCCGACCCCACCTTTCTGGTTGGCGATTGCTACAATTTTACCCACGATTACCTCGCTAATTTTCCTTGCGCGATAAGATTACTAGATGACGATCACCTTCCAACTCAGGAACAGCCAAAGATATGATCTCTGTCACACTGCACCATTCAGGAAGCTGATCCATTTCATCTTTAGGGTGCTGTCCTTTCAGCGCTAGAAACACCCCGTGCTCTTGTTTCGGCAAATGGTGGCACCATTCCACCATGTCTGTCATTGAAGCAAAAGCTCGACTCAAAACGCCATCAAATTTTTCTTCAGGTTGGAATTCTTCGACGCGACTTTGAATTGGTGTCACGTTTTTCAGCCCTAATGTGTGCACGACTTGCTTGATAAAACGAATGCGTTTGCCAAGACTGTCGAGCAAAAAGAAGGTTTTCTCAGGGTTCATTATTGCCAAAGGGATGCCCGGTAACCCCGGACCAGTACCAACATCAATGAAGCGCTCACCGGGCAGGTGTGCGCTTACAACGATACTATCAAGAATATGTTTCACTAACATATCAAGCGGATCACGTACCGATGTTAAATTGTACGCTTTGTTCCATTTGTCGAGCAGTTCGACATAACCAACTAACTGCTCTCGTTGCTGTTCTGACACTTCCAAATCGGTTTTCGCGATCAGTGAATCCAGCTTTGTTCGCAATGCGCTCATTATTCTTCCTCACCTTTCTTCAGCAAACCATGCTTTTTCAAGTGAACAAGTAGAATAGAAATTGCAGCAGGCGTAATACCAGAAATGCGTGATGCAATACCAATGCTCTCTGGTTTGGCCTCGCTCAGTTTAGCAACGACTTCGTTTGATAAACCTTTTACATCGCGGTAATCCAAATCAGCAGGTAACTTGGTATTTTCGTGACGCAGTGATTTTTCGATCTCTTCCTGCTGACGCTTGATGTAACCATCGTATTTCACTTGAATTTCAACTTGCTCAGCCGCTTGCTGATCTTCAAGTGCAGGAGCAAACGCTTCAAGTTGCGTCAGTTGCGAATAAGTGATCTCTGGACGACGCAGAAGATCCTCACCACTCGCTTCACGGGCCATTGGGGTTTTCAGCAGCTTGTTCAGCTCATCAACACCCTCTGACTTCGGATTCATCCACGTTGCTTTCAAACGCTGACGCTCCGTTTCCATATTGTTGATTTTCTCGTTAAAGCGAGCCCAACGAACATCATCAATCAAGCCTAGCTCGCGCGCTTTTTCCGTTAAACGTAAATCGGCGTTATCTTCACGAAGTAGCAGGCGGTATTCCGCACGAGAAGTGAACATGCGGTACGGCTCTTTGGTACCCATGGTCGATAAGTCATCAATCAACACGCCCATGTAAGCTTGGTCACGACGTGGGCTCCAGCCTTCTTTGTCTTGGCTAAACAAGCTTGCATTTAGACCGGCCATCAAGCCTTGCGCTGCGGCTTCTTCGTAGCCAGTCGTGCCATTAATCTGGCCAGCAAAGAACAAACCATGGATGAACTTCGTCTCGTACGTTTGCTTCAAATCACGTGGATCGAAGAAATCATATTCAATCGCATAACCTGGGCGAACGATGTGCGCATTTTCAAACCCTTTCATTGAGCGCACGATTTGTACTTGCACATCAAATGGCAAGCTGGTCGAGATACCATTAGGGTATAACTCGTGCGTGGTTAGGCCTTCTGGCTCAATGAAGATTTGGTGGCTGTTTTTGTCAGCGAAACGCATCACTTTGTCTTCAATAGACGGACAGTAACGAGGACCAATACCTTCAATCACACCTGCGTACATTGGACTGCGATCCAAGTTACTGCGGATCACATCGTGAGTTTGTTCATTGGTGTGGGTGATGAAACATGGAATCTGACGCGGATGCTGTTCACGTTTGCCCATGAACGAGAATACAGGCGTTGGGTTATCACCGTGCTGAGCTTCTAGCACTGAAAAATCAACAGTACGAGCATCAATGCGCGGTGGAGTACCTGTTTTTAAACGATCCACACGGAACGGCAGTTCACGCAGTCGATCCGCTAATGCGATCGATGGTGGATCCCCGGCACGACCACCAGACGAGCTTTCCATACCTATGTGGATCTTACCACCAAGGAAGGTACCCACGGTTAGCACAACGGCTTTCGCATGGAAGCGAAGTCCCATTTGAGTTACCACACCAACTGCGCGATCTTGTTCAACAATCAGATCATCAACTGACTGCTGGAACAACGTTAAGTTAGGCGCATTTTCTAATGCATTACGAACGTACGCTTTGTACAGAGCGCGATCGGCTTGAGCTCGAGTTGCTCGTACTGCAGGACCTTTGGAGGCATTTAGTGTACGAAACTGAATACCTGCATGGTCGATGGCTTCAGCCATCAAACCGCCCATAGCATCTACTTCTTTTACTAAGTGACCTTTACCAATACCACCGATCGCCGGATTACAAGACATCTGGCCTAATGTATCGATGTTATGGGTAAGGAGAAGCGTTTTTTGTCCTGTGCGTGCAGATGCGAGCGCGGCTTCCGTTCCTGCGTGTCCGCCACCGACAACAATGACGTCAAAGTTTTCGTGATAAAGCATGAACTGACCTCAGGTATTCAAAGGGATTTAATGGACAGATAAAGGAGCCGTATTTTACCTGCTTTATGCCAGAGAGAAAAACGTTTTCTCGTTTTATCCGTTTTAAGCTTCAAGATAAATATATATAAGATCTATATATATGATCTTTTATTAGATCTACTATTAGGATCGACCGTTTCTGTGGATAACCTAAAAATGATCAACAAGATCATGGATCTTCTTTGGATCATATCTTGTGATCATGATTGGATCAGATCGAGGATTACCTGGGATCAAAAGTGGTGGTTATACACAGGGGGTGAAATTGATCAAAGTTGTTATTGGGATAACTAAAGGAAAATCACTGGATCTTATTGTAGTTATCCACAGTCTGTTTGGTTGGTTTTTGAGCGGTTAAACAAAATAATTTGGTGGGAGAGTTATTCACATGGGAGAAAACAGAGCCGAATTTCGACTCTGTTGAAGGGAAAGTCGTGAGTTTAAAAACGTTCGATATTCTCTTTTAACCACATTTCTGCGGCGTCTTCTGGCACATCATGGCTCAGTACATCGATTTTAAAGCAATCTGCGAGAGGGGTTGCACCAATATCCTCTAATAAATCATAAGCGTGTTGACCAGCGGCACAGAACGTATCGTAGCTAGAGTCACCAATCGCAATCACCGCAAATTTTACATCAGTCATTTTTGGCGGTGTATTTTGTAATGCTGCGATAAAAGGTTGGATATTATCAGGATACTCACCAGCTCCATGTGTAGAGGTGATCACCAACCACGTACCTTGATTTTCGATATCACTGAGGGAAGGCTGGTTGTGGATCGTTGTTTCAAATCCATTCTCGTTGAGTAGATCACTCAGGTGATCCCCTACGTATTCTGCGCCACCTAACGTGCTGCCTGTAATAATGTGGATCATACTTCTTCCTTATTGAATGCGACGGCTAAAGCTCATGGATGGCTTGCCGTACAAAAAGAAACGCGGTGTGAGTTAAGCTCAGCACCGCGCGTTCGATTATTTACTTCCCGATACAGAATGAAGAGAAGATTCGTCCCAGTAAGTCGTCAGAACTGAACTCACCGGTAATCTCATTGAGATGTTGTTGGGTGATACGTAGCTCTTCAGCCAATATTTCACCTGCCATATAGCCTTCAAGCTGCTCCTGGCCTATTTGAAGGTGCTGTGCGGCACGTTCTAATGCATCGAGATGACGACGACGAGCCATAAACCCACCTTCACTGTTGCCAGAGAAGCCCATACACTCCTTGAGATGATCGCGCAGAGCTTCAACCCCTGCACCAGTCTTCGCTGACAAACGGATAAGAGTAGGGTTATTGACGTGGCAGATCCCCATATCTTCACCCGTTTGATCCGCTTTATTACGGATCACAGTTATGCCAATGTTGTCTGGTAGGCGATCCACAAAATCTGGCCAGATATCTTTCGGATCGGTGGCGTCGGTTGTCGTGCCATCCACCATGAACAACACGCGGTCTGCTTGGGCTATTTCATCCCACGCGCGTTCGATACCGATTTTCTCTACTTCATCGGAAGCATCACGCAAACCTGCTGTATCAATGATGTGTAGTGGCATGCCATCAATATGGATATGCTCACGCAGTACATCACGCGTGGTTCCTGCGATGTCGGTTACGATTGCAGACTCTTTACCCGATAGTGCGTTCAGCAGGCTTGATTTGCCCGCATTTGGACGACCCGCAATCACGACTTTCATCCCTTCACGCATAATAGCGCCTTGGTTAGCTTCTTTGCGCACCGCATCTAGGTTGTCGATGATGGCTTGTAGGTCACCAGCCACTTTACCGTCGGCCAAAAAGTCGATCTCTTCTTCAGGGAAGTCGATGGCTGCTTCAACATAGATACGCAAATGAATCAGCGACTCAACTAAGGTATTAATGCGGCCTGAAAATGCGCCCTGTAAGGATTGCAGTGCCGATTTTGCTGCTTCTTCAGAACTGGCATCAATGAGGTCTGCGATCGCCTCGGCTTGAGCGAGGTCGAGTTTATCGTTCAGAAATGCGCGTTCAGAGAACTCACCAGGGCGAGCAGCTCGAATACCATCTATACCTAGAATGCGTTTTATCAGCATATCCATCACGACAGGGCCGCCATGGCCTTGCAGCTCAAGTACGTCTTCACCGGTAAATGAGTGTGGGTTAGGGAAGTACAGTGCGATGCCCTGATCAAGCACAGTGCCATCTTCTGACTTAAACGGCAGGTACTCTGCGTAGCGGGGCTTTAGTGTTTTGCCAGTGACTTCTAACGCCACTTGGTTGGCTTTAGGGCCAGAAACTCGAATAATACCGACACCGCCACGACCAGGCGCGGTCGCTTGAGCGACAATCGTATCTGTAGTCATAATTTTGCCTTTTGAGCTGGGCTATAGGGAAGATACCTAGGGAGCCATCACAATTAATTAGCTGAATTGTAATCAGCCAAAAACAAAAAGGCGACCTTTTGGCCGCCTTTCTCAATCATTTCCTAAAAGGTTACTTGCTGTGTAAGCCTTTTTTCTCTAATCCTTTGTAGATCAGAGTTTGCTGGATAAGCGTTACGATGTTCGACACCAACCAGTACAGAACGAGACCTGATGGGAAGAACAAGAAGAAGAAGGTAAACATAACCGGCATAAAGGTCATGATCTTCTGCTGCATTGGATCCGTTACCGTTGTCGGGCTCATCTTCTGGATTAGGAACATAGACGCACCCATCAATAGCGGCAGGATGTAGTAAGGGTCCTGCGCTGAAAGGTCATGAATCCAACCGAAGAATGGAGAGTGACGTAGCTCTACCGATTCCATTAGTGCCCAGTAAAGCGCGATGAAAATAGGCATCTGTAGGATAAGAGGTAAACAGCCACCTAGTGGGTTCACTTTCTCTTTCTTGTACAGTTCCATCATTTCTTGGCTCATGCGCTGACGGTCATCACCGATACGCTCACGCATAGCTTGCAGCTTAGGCTGAAGCATACGCATTTTCGCCATAGACGTGTATTGCGCTTTTGTTAGTGGGTACATTGCACCACGAACGATGAAGGTCAGACAGATGATTGCCACACCCCAGTTACCAACAAAGCTCTGGATGAATGAAAGCAACATATGAAGAGGCTTCGCAATGAACCATAACCAGCCGTAGTCCACTACTAGGTCTAGGTTAGGTGCCACTTCTGCCATTTCATCTTGCAGTTTTGGACCAACCCAAAGTGTTGCTTCAAACTTAGCCTGATCGCCTGTTGCGATAGTTTTGTTCGGCATACGAACGCCGATGTCGCCGAGGTTGCCAATTACACGAGTGTATAGGTTAGTACCTGGTTCGTTACGTGGGATCCAAGCTGCGGCAAAGTAGTGCTGAATCATTGCTGCCCAACCTTGGCCATCGGCTAGGTTAAGAGACAGGTTGCGATCCTGCATATCATCAAAGCTGTACTTCTTGTAACGCGTATCTTCTGTTGAGTATGCGCCACCACGGTAAGTAGGCATTGTGATGCTACCACCATCGTCCATTAGATTTTGACGTAGGTGAGCGTACATACCAAATGTTGCGTTGTTGCCTGAGTTGTTCACTACATCGTATTCAACATTAAGCGCGTAGCTGCCGCGTTTAAAGATGTAAGTTTTGGTGTATTCGATGCCGTTTGCAGTGAATGTCATCGGAACGCGAAGTTCATCTTGACCGTCAGCCATTGTGAAGCTGTCTGCACTTACGTTGTAGTGAGGGCGATTTGTGCTGCTCAAGTCGATACCTTGAGGACCCACTAGACCGCTTTGAGCGATAAATTGGTGACCTTGAGCGTCTTTAAGCAGAACAAAGGAATCTGATGAATCTAACTCAGCAGAGTATTCGTTAAGGTTGGCATGTACCACATCGCCACCAACGGTGTCGATCGACAGAGTTAAAACATCAGTCGTTACTGTGATAGTTTTTGCAGAAGCTTGCTGTTGACCAGGAACTGGGTCAAGTTCATCAGCAAAAGATGGTGCAGGTAGAGTGCTGCTTGATTGAGCCTGTTCAACTGCTTGAGGTTCTGGATTCTTTGCAACTTGCCATTGTTGAAACAGCAAAAAAGAAACCAGGGCCAAACCGATGAGCAGGATATTACGTTGAGAATCCATCGTTAGTTATCTCTGTCTTGTTTTTGGACTGGTGGAACGGGGTCATACCCCCCTTCATTCAAAGGGTGGCATTTTAATAGACGTTTGCCTGATAACCAACATCCTTTTACAAAACCGTGAGCTCTCAAAGCTTCTAGCGCGTAAGTGGAACAGGTTGGTGTGAACCGGCAACGAGGACCAATCAAAGGGCTGATAAACCAGCGATACAGATAAACGAGCCCAATGGCTATCCACGTGAAGGGCGAGACAGGCGTTGCCATAGCTTATCAAACAACTTAAAAATTTCCTCATTGCTTAAATCTTGCGCGCTTTTCTTCGCAATCACAACAAAATCTTTGTTTGGAAGCTGATGTTGATTGTTACGAAAGCTTTCACGAGCCAAACGCTTAAATCGGTTACGACCGACAGCCGTTTTGATTTGCTTTTTGGGAACCGCTAAACCTAATCGTGGGTGAGAAAGTTTGTTATTGCGAGCAATGATGGTGAAATGAGGCGAGCCAGCTCGATGAGCTTGCTGGAAGACGTTTTGATAATGCTCGGGAGTTAACAAACGTAACTCCCGATTAAACGCGTACGTGTTCAAAATAAACTAGCGATTATTTTGATAGGCGCGCACGGCCTTTTGCACGACGTGCGTTGATAACTTTACGACCGTTCTTAGTTGCCATGCGAGCACGGAAGCCGTGAGTACGCTTGCGCTTTAGAACTGTAGGTTGAAAAGTGCGTTTCATGATAATTACCTTTACTGATCAGTAGTTTTAGGTTCTTGTTAAACCCGGCGTGGGTATTTGCTTTCTTATATAAAGAAGCTCTTTATATAGAGAAGGACAACCGACGCCTCTCAACAAAGAGGCGGAATTGTAATCACACTCACATAATGTGTCAATGACTCAATGAGTACGAAATTCCGGCCGGGCGATTATACGTAGTGTGAGTAAAATCTCAAGGATCAATCGATCCTGATGCTTGATCGTTACTCTATTCCTACTTGGTTAAGGAATTTTTTCAAACGAGGATCTTGTGGATTATCGAAGATATCCTGTGGAGAACCTTGCTCAACGATATTGCCTTCCGCCATGAAGATCACTCTATCAGCGACTTCTTTCGCGAATTGCATCTCGTGCGTCACCACCAGCATGGTTTGATGCTGATTAGCTAACTTCTTCATTAATGAGAGAACTTCACCGACCCATTCAGGATCCAGCGCAGAAGTTGGTTCGTCAAACAACAGCAGTTCTGGTTGCAGCGCCATCGCTCGGCCGATACCCACACGTTGTTGTTGGCCGCCAGATAATGACGCTGGATAACTATCGCCTTTATCCCCAAGGCCGATGTCATCCAGAATTTGTTGCGCTCGTTTGAGAGCATCGGCTTTTTTCCAACCTCGAACGGTCACTAGACCTTCGGCAATGTTCTGGCGCGCATTCATGTGGGCAAACAGGGCATAGTTTTGGAACACAAAGCCAGTTCGACGACGCAGCGCTAATACTTCGGCTTTAGTGTGTTTTTGAGTATCAACGGAGATGTCATCTATCGTGATACGACCTTCATCTGCTTGTTCTAGAAAGTTCACCGTACGCAGCAAGGTTGATTTACCCGTACCACTTGAGCCGATAATCACGATGATCTCACCTTGCTTAATATCGAGGTCGATGCCTTTCAGCACTTCAGTCTCACCA
This sequence comes from Vibrio sp. 1457, assembly GCF_033340195.1. NCBI lineage: Bacteria > Pseudomonadati > Pseudomonadota > Gammaproteobacteria > Vibrionales > Vibrionaceae > Vibrio > Vibrio sp. 1457. Next base: position 27,502 of record NZ_JAWOWA010000021.1, on the reverse strand, counting down.
AAACGTTTGTGAATATTTTCTAACTTAATCATCGTACGTACGCCTTATTCAGTTTTGCTTCTGCCCAGATTTGTACGCGAGTCAGAATCACCACCACGCCCCAGTAAATAAGAGCAACCGCAAGGAAAGCTTCAAAGAAACGGAAACTTGATGAGGCTTCCATCTGTGCTTTCGCCATGATTTCGGCCACACCAAGCGTGAAAGCAAGAGACGTTGACTTGATCATATCGATGAAATAGTTCATCAATGAAGGCAGTGCGACACGCGTTGCTTGAGGTAAAATCACTCGGCGCATTGCTTGGGATGTCGTCATACCGACCGATAAGCTCGCTTCCATTTGGCTGCGATCAATGCCAATAATGGCGGCACGAATACTTTCCGCCATATAAGCGGCAAAGTGCAGCGTTAAACCGATAACCGCTGCTGAAAAGGCGTCGATACCGACCATCAATGGAAAAATTTGCGGTAAGCCGTAATAGAGCAGGAAAAGCTGAACCAACAGTGGGGTGCCACGGAAGAAGCTGATGTACAGTTGGCTTAATTGATCCAGAACTGGCAGTTTAAATACGCGAATATTGGCTAAAATGACGGATAAAATCAGCGAAAACACCAATCCCCATGTCGCCATTTCCATGGTTGTGCCAAGATATTTCAGCAATATCGGCAGCAGTTCCAACATGTAATTAAAGTCAAATCCCATACGGCTTACCTAAAGGCTAGAGAAAAGAAAAGGTGGAAAACAAGTTCCACCTTTACGTAAGTTTATTTTAGTCCGAGAGTGATACCACTTTGCGGCCTAAAGTACAAAGAGTTCTTATTTCGTGATGTCAGCGCCAAACCACTTCACGGAAATTTTCTCTACTGTACCATCTGCGCGCATCTCAGCCAGTGCTTTGTTTACTTCTTCTTGCAGCTTACGACCTTTCTCGTTGTCAACGAAAGGCCATGCGTTTTGAATGGTCTCAAACGGTTCACCTGCCAATTCCAGAGGAAGGCCAGTTTTCTTAATCAGCTCTAACGCAGAAAGACGATCCATTACAAACGCGTCTGCACGACCGAGCGCCACGTCATGTTCGATACCTGTGTCGTACGTTTTAATGTTGATCTTGCCGTCTTTGTCGTATTGACGCAGTAGTTGCTCAAAGTTAGAGCCTAGGTTGACCGCAACGGTTTTGCCCGCAAGATCGTCAACACCTTTGATGCTGTCGTTGCCTTTACGCACGGTAATTTGTGCGCCATCTACAACGTAAGGGTCAGCAAATAGGTATTTAGCTTTACGCTCATCAGTCATGGTGATTTGGTTGGAGATCGTATCGATACGACCAGTTTCTAAAAGACCAAATAAACCAGAGAAGTTGGCTGTTACGTATTCGATTTTGTAATCGTTACGTTTACCGATTTCATCCCACATGTCGACTTCAAAGCCTTGTAGCTTGTCTTGCTTTACAAAAGTAAACGGGAAGTAGCGACCTGACATACCAACTTTGACTTCAGTAGCGGCTTGTACGGTTGCTGCCGACAGTGCAATGGCTGCAACGGCAACCTTAATCCAGTTTTTCATAATACATCTCCATAATTTTATGGTTGGAAATACTACTGTTAGTTAGCTCAATTAAATAAATAACCAAGAGCAATAACCTAGACCTGTGAGTTATTAGATAATAGAAGAAGAATGTTAAATGTGACGAAAATGCGAACTGAACCTAGCGAAATGATCGACAAAATCAGCATTGGGAATAAAATAATACACAGACTTATCACCAATCGCTCGATCTTGTGAATTTTGCCCAATTGTGGATCGTTGTGTGGGCAAATTTGGGGCAAGGTGTGTTGATCTCATCAAGTTTGCAGAAATAATTGTGAATAACTTGGATCTTATTCACTGGATCGTCGATCAATCGCTGGCGATCTTGGTTATCAACAGGTAAAATTGCCAGTCTTTTCCGATAATTCAATTACTCAGTGGGGGCACCGTGTCATCTTCGCTTTGGCTGCAATGTTTGCAGCAGCTTCAAGAAGAGCTACCAGCTACAGAATTCAGCATGTGGGTTCGTCCGCTACAAGCGGAGCTCAATGACAATACTCTCACTCTATTCGCGCCAAACCGCTTTGTGTTGGACTGGGTGCGTGATAAGTATCTGAACAATATTACTCGCTTACTGCAGGAATACTGCGGTGGCGATATTCCTAACTTACGTTTTGAAGTGGGGAGCCGACCTGTCTCTGCACCAAAACCAGCGCCGACACGTACGCCTGCAGATGTGGCTGCCGAGTCATCTGCACCTGCGCAATTACAGGCGCGTAAGCCAGTACACAAAACCTGGGATGACGACGCTCAAGCGATTGCGGCTATCAATCACCGCTCAAACATGAACCCAAAACACAAGTTCGATAACTTTGTTGAAGGTAAGTCGAACCAACTGGGTTTGGCTGCGGCGCGTCAGGTATCGGATAACCCAGGTGCAGCTTACAACCCACTATTCCTATACGGCGGCACGGGTTTGGGTAAAACCCACTTATTGCATGCGGTGGGTAACGCGATTGTGGATAACAACCCGAACGCAAAAGTGGTCTACATGCACTCAGAGCGTTTTGTGCAAGACATGGTAAAAGCGCTGCAAAACAATGCGATTGAAGAATTCAAACGCTACTACCGCAGCGTGGATGCGCTCCTTATCGATGACATCCAATTCTTTGCTAATAAAGAACGTTCACAAGAAGAATTCTTCCATACCTTCAACGCACTATTGGAAGGTAATCAGCAGATCATTCTAACGTCTGACCGTTATCCTAAAGAAATTAATGGCGTTGAAGATCGTCTTAAATCTCGCTTTGGTTGGGGTCTTACTGTTGCGATCGAGCCGCCTGAGCTTGAAACACGTGTGGCGATCTTGATGAAAAAAGCTGAAGATCACCAAATCCACCTTGCTGATGAAGTGGCATTCTTCATTGCCAAGCGTCTGCGTTCGAACGTTCGTGAGCTCGAAGGTGCACTGAACCGTGTTATCGCGAACGCGAACTTTACTGGTCGTCCAATTACGATTGATTTTGTTCGTGAAGCGCTGCGCGATCTGCTTGCTCTACAAGAGAAGCTTGTGACAATCGATAACATTCAAAAGACAGTGGCGGAATACTACAAGATTAAAGTAGCGGACTTGCTGTCTAAGCGTCGTTCTCGTTCTGTAGCGCGTCCTCGTCAGCTGGCTATGGCGTTAGCAAAAGAGCTAACCAACCACAGTTTGCCTGAAATTGGCGATGCGTTTGGGGGCCGCGATCATACGACCGTACTTCATGCTTGTCGCAAGATTGAGCAGCTGCGTGAAGAGAGCCACGACATTAAAGAAGATTACTCTAACTTGATTCGCACCCTGTCTTCGTAATCGGTTAGAATAACGGTATTCTAAGCAAATCATTTATTGAGCTGACAGCGTAAAGAGCCAAGCATGAAATTTACCATTGAACGTAGTCATTTAATCAAACCGCTACAGCAGGTTTCGGGCGCTTTAGGTGGCCGACCAACCCTGCCAATCCTGGGTAACCTACTTCTTAAAGTAGAAGAGAACGTATTGTCGATGACGGCAACCGATCTTGAAGTAGAGTTAGTAAGCAAAGTGACGCTAGAAGGTGATTTTGAAGCGGGCAGCATTACCGTTCCTTCGCGTAAGTTTCTCGATATCTGCCGTGGTTTACCGGACGATGCGATCATCACATTTGTATTAGAAGGTGATCGCGTACAAGTTCGCTCTGGTCGCAGCCGTTTCTCATTGGCAACGCTTCCAGCGAACGATTTCCCTAATATTGAAGACTGGCAAAGCGAAGTGGAAGTATCACTGAGCCAAGCCGATCTACGTACGCTGATCGACAAAACTCAGTTCTCGATGGCGAATCAAGACGTTCGTTACTACCTCAACGGCATGTTGTTTGAAATTGACGGCACCACGCTACGCAGCGTGGCGACGGACGGCCACCGTATGGCGGTATCGCAAACTCAGCTAGGTGCGGACTTTGCGCAGAAGCAAATCATCGTGCCACGCAAAGGTGTGCAAGAATTAGTAAAGTTGATGGATGCGCCAGAGCAGCCTGTAGTACTTCAGATCGGTAGCTCCAATGTTCGTGCTGAGGTGAATAACTTTACTTTTACCTCTAAGTTGGTTGATGGTCGTTTCCCTGACTACCGCCGTGTATTGCCTCAGAGCACCAATAAGACACTAATAGCAAGTTGTGACGAGTTGCGCCAAGCCTTCTCTCGTGCTGCGATTCTTTCCAACGAAAAATTCCGTGGCGTGCGTGTGAATCTGGCTGATACTGAAATGCGCATAACCGCGAATAACCCAGAACAAGAAGAAGCGGAAGAGATGCTTGATGTAACCTTTGAAGGTGACGCCATCGAAATCGGCTTTAACGTAAGCTATGTGCTTGATGTTCTGAACACGTTGCGTTGTGAAAATGTACGTGTGTCGATGTCGGATGCTAACGCTAGCGCGTTGATTGAAAATGCCGACGATGACAGTGCCATGTACGTGGTGATGCCAATTCGTCTATAAGCCAACTGAATGCCTCTTTCTCGTCTCATCATTCAGCAGTTTCGAAACATTAAAGCCTGTGATATTGAGTTATCAGCAGGCTTTAACTTTCTTATCGGGCCGAACGGCAGCGGTAAAACCAGTGTCTTAGAAGCGGTTTATCTGCTCGGGCATGGCCGCTCATTCAAGAGCTCTCTCACCGGACGAGTGATACAAAATGAGTGTGACGAACTGTTTGTTCATGGTCGTTTTTTGAACTCGGATCAATTTGAGCTACCTATCGGCATTAATAAGCAGCGTGATGGCTCAACAGAGGTTAAAATAGGCGGTCAATCTGGACAAAAATTAGCGCAGTTGGCACAAGTTCTGCCTCTGCAGTTGATACACCCAGAAGGGTTTGATTTACTGACAGATGGCCCTAAACATCGTCGTGCGTTTATTGATTGGGGCGTGTTTCATACCGAGCCCGCTTTTTATCAAGCATGGGGAAGGTTCAAGCGCCTGAACAAGCAGCGCAACGCGTTGTTGAAAACCGCCAATAGTTATCGTGAGCTCAGTTATTGGGATCAGGAAATGGCAGGATTGGCTGAAAACATCAGCCAATGGCGAGCAAGTTACATCGAGCAGATGAAAACTGTCGCAGAAACTATCTGTCAGACATTTTTGCCAGAATTTGAGATCCAATTGAAGTATTATCGTGGCTGGGATAAAGACACCCCATACCACGAGATACTAGAAAAGAATTTTGAGCGTGATCAGGCATTGGGATACACCTTTAGTGGCCCAAACAAAGCTGATTTGCGCATTAAAGTGAACGGAACGCCCGTTGAAGATGTTCTGTCACGCGGTCAATTAAAACTCATGGTGTGTGCATTGCGTGTAGCGCAAGGGCAACACCTGACAGAGATGGCCGGTAAACAATGCATTTACCTAATTGATGACTTCGCGTCGGAATTAGATAGCCAACGTCGCAAGCGTCTTGCTGACTGCTTAAAAGAGACGGGCGCACAAGTATTTGTAAGCTCTATCACTGAAAGCCAAATCGCCGATATGTTGGACGATAACGGTAAATTGTTTCATGTGGAACATGGCAGGATAGAGTCAAACTAGAAGAGAGAAACTCATGTCTGAAAATTACGATTCATCGAGTATTAAGGTACTGAAGGGTCTGGATGCGGTACGTAAGCGTCCAGGAATGTACATCGGCGATACGGACGACGGCACCGGCCTTCACCACATGGTTTTCGAGGTGGTGGATAACTCAATTGATGAAGCGTTGGCAGGTCACTGTAAAGACATCGTTGTGACAATTCATGAGGATAACTCGGTTTCCGTTAGCGATGATGGTCGTGGCATTCCAACAGAAATCCACTCAGAGGAAAATGTCTCTGCAGCAGAAGTAATCATGACGGTTCTTCACGCGGGTGGTAAGTTCGACGATAACTCATACAAAGTATCGGGTGGTCTTCACGGGGTAGGTGTTTCAGTAGTAAACGCACTATCAGAGAAAGTTGAGCTAACGATTCATCGTGGTGGCCATATCCATACGCAAACCTACCGCCATGGTGAGCCTCAAGCGCCACTAGCCGTTGTGGGTGATACGGATAAAACCGGTACACAAATTCGTTTCTGGCCAAGTGCCGAAACGTTCTCTAACACTGAGTTCCACTATGACATTCTGGCGAAACGCCTGCGTGAACTGTCATTCCTGAACTCTGGTGTGTCGATCAAATTGGTTGATGAACGTGAAGCGGACAAACATGATCACTTCATGTATGAAGGTGGTATTCAAGCGTTCGTTGATCACCTAAACACCAACAAAACGCCAATCATCGAAAAAATCTTCCACTTTAACTCTGAGCGTGAAGACGGCATTTCAGTTGAAGTGGCGATGCAATGGAACGATGGTTTCCAAGAGAACATCTTCTGCTTTACCAACAATATCCCACAGCGTGATGGTGGTACTCACCTTGCTGGTTTCCGTGCTGCGCTAACACGTACATTGAACAGCTTTATGGATAAAGAAGGTTTCTCGAAGAAAGCGAAAACAGCGACTTCAGGCGACGATGCGCGTGAAGGTCTAACTGCGGTTGTTTCGGTGAAAGTGCCTGATCCTAAGTTCTCAAGCCAAACAAAAGACAAACTGGTTTCTTCTGAAGTGAAATCAGCTGTTGAGTCTGCAATGGGTGAAAAACTGTCTGAGTTCTTGATTGAGAACCCGACAGAAGCGAAGATGGTTTGTTCGAAAATCATCGATGCAGCACGTGCTCGTGAAGCAGCGCGTAAAGCTCGTGAAATGACGCGCCGTAAAGGTGCACTAGACCTAGCTGGCCTTCCAGGTAAACTTGCAGACTGTCAGGAAAAAGATCCGGCACTCTCTGAACTATACATAGTGGAGGGTGATTCGGCAGGCGGCTCCGCAAAACAAGGCCGTAACCGTAAGAACCAAGCGATCCTACCGCTAAAAGGTAAGATTCTTAACGTAGAAAAAGCACGTTTCGACAAGATGCTATCTTCTCAAGAAGTAGCAACACTGATCACCGCACTAGGTTGTGGTATCGGTCGTGACGAGTACAACCCGGACAAGCTTCGTTACCACAACATCATCATCATGACCGATGCCGATGTCGATGGTTCGCACATCCGTACGCTACTGTTGACCTTCTTCTACCGTCAAATGCCAGAGCTTATCGAGCGTGGCTATGTGTACATCGCTCAGCCACCACTATACAAAGTGAAAAAAGGCAAACAAGAGCAGTACATCAAAGATGAAGAAGCGATGAACCAATACCAAGTATCATTGGCTCTGGACAATGCATCGCTACACGTAAACGCAGAAGCACCAGCATTGGCTGGTGAAGCACTAGAGAAGCTTGTTCAACAGTACAATGCGGGTATTAAACTGGCGGAACGTATGAGCCGTCGTTACCCAAGTGCTTTGGTAAACGAGTTGATTTACACTCCTCGCCTAACGCCAGAGCAATGCCATGACGCATCAGTTGTGGAAGCGTGGACGAAGCAGCTTATTGAACAGCTGAATGCGAAAGAAGTGGGTGCAAGCCAGTACAGCTACGAAGTTGAGCAGCACGAAGAGCTAGGCTTAAACTTGCCTAAGATTGTGGTTCGTACTCACGGCGTGACGCACGAACATGCAATTAGCATCGACTTCCTAAACTCGAAAGAGTACGGCAAGTTGGCTGATCTATCAGAAGCACTTGATGGACTTCTGGAAGAAGGCGCGTACATCAAACGTGGTGAGCGTACTATGCCAGTGGCAAACTTTGCAGAAGCGCTTGACTGGTTAGTGAAAGAGTCAATGCGTGGCTTAAGCCGTCAGCGCTACAAAGGTCTAGGTGAGATGAACCCAGACCAACTTTGGGAAACCACCATGGACCCAGAAACTCGTCGTATGATGCAGGTAACGATTGAAGATGCGGTAGGCGCAGATCAACTGTTCACTACGCTAATGGGTGACCAAGTAGAACCTCGTCGTAACTTCATCGAAGAGAACGCACTGAAAGTAGCGAACCTAGACGTATAACGACACTTTTCGTGATAGTAAAAAGCAGCGAGAAATCGCTGCTTTTTTTGTTGTACCACCAGCTAAAATCGCCACTTTCTGCTAAAGCGGATGTTTTTCTGGTACTAACTGCCAACAACCCGATCAAGCCTGCCATTTTATATCTGTTTTCTTTTTTTCTCGCCATTTTGTTCGCTTGAGCGCTTTTGCTTTCTTTTTTCTGCTCGCTATAGTGCTGAAGAGCTGATGATTAAGGAGACTAAGAAAATGGTGATGACTTTCCTGAACTAAGCCGGAAGTGATGCACTTCCGGTTCAATGCACTGAATTTATTTGTAAGACAAGGCATTAAGAAGGAAATAATCATGTTTGAACGCTGGTTCTCAGCGTACTGCTTGGCGCTGCGAACTTGGTGGTTAACCAGTCGCTTTTTAACCTATCAATCACCACTAAGGTTGTTATCGCTATTTGAAACCTGCGAGCAACAAGCCCATTGCCGTAACCGAACTCGTATTGCGGTTGGGGACACGGTTCGCTTAGTGGATGTTGAACGCGCCTATCAATATCGCATGACATTGGTCAGCTCGCGCAAGGGGCAACCCATGACAGGTATGCTCGCGGTCGATTCTTATTTGGGGTCTCGACTATTAGGTCGAGCTAAAAATGATGCGCTCGAAGTGGAAATTTTTAATCAGCGACGCTGCTTTGTGATTACTGAAATTGTTCATCAATCGCAACCACCAGCTCAGAAAATGCTGTGTGGTTGTCTGTTGTGCCAATAAATAGAGGTGAAGTCATGAGTAAGAAAGAAAAGAAACAACCGCAGTTGAGTCTAAAAGAAAAGCGCAAACTAAAGCAGGAAAAGGCGGCAGAAAAGGGCGTTGTAAAAGCGCGTAAATCCTCCCGCAAGTAAAGTGTAGATTGAGCCCTCCAGAACGGCGGGCTTTTTATCACTGATCGCGAAGTGATGAGGAACTAAGCTGTTCAAGGGGATTGTGGATGCTTTAAAAATTTTTTGTTTTTTCCCTTGAAAGTCATTTTTGACGACCTTATATCTAGTTATGAAGAGGGTGACTGGCTTGCTAGAGACTAGAAGACCAGCCCTCTGAAATCGCTAAAACGAGATCGCTCAGAAGAGGATATGGCGTTTTAGCACACAACTTAAACCTTTAGATTCAATATCATGTCTCCGAGCCAAACCAAGGCCAGTGGAATGATAAGAATCTCTTAGTTCGGCGTTGGTTTTTGCATAAACACGCCAGTAGGATTGAACTCATCTGAACTAAGACTATTGCTTAATTAAGAGGATAGATTTATGCGTAATGTAGATTTCTCACCACTATACCGTAATGCAATTGGCTTTGATCGTCTGCTAAACCTGATGGAAGCGAATACAGCGAAAAATACTTCTGGCGGTTACCCTCCATACAACATTGAGCAAAAAGACGAGCACAACTACCGTATTACTATGGCCGTTGCTGGCTTTGCTGAAGAACAGCTCGATCTGACTCAAAACGAAAACATGTTGATTGTGAAGGGCGAACGTAAAGCAGAAGAAGGCAAAAACTACGTTTACCAAGGTATTGCAGAACGTGATTTTGAACGTAAATTCCAGCTAGCGGATTACGTAAAAGTCGTGGGTGCATCAATGGAAAACGGTCTGCTTCATATCGATTTAGTTCGTGAAATCCCTGAAGCCATGCAACCACGTAAGATTGCTATCGGTGGCAACAACCTGATTGAGAACAACTAATCAGTTAACCACCCGGTTATAGAATGAGAAAGAGCGCCATATGGGCGCTCTTTTTAGTTTGGGGTTTTCAAATCCGCTATTTTAAAGCTGTAATTTCAAAGAGAAGAACGGCTGAGTTCAATCCGTCTATTTACCTTCGCGGTAAGCCTTTTCCACTTCTTCAGCGATAATCGCAATGCCTTTTTGCATCATCTCATCATCTTGAACGTAGTTCATACGCAGGCATTGGTGCGCGTGATCCCACTCGTCTTGCTGACCAATAAAGAAATATTCACCAGGGACAATCAATACGCCACGCGCTTTCAAGCGTTGGTACAGTTCCATTGTTGTGATTGGCAGTTCATCAAACCATAACCACAAGAAGATAGCGCCTTCCGGCTTGTGGATGCGGAATCGCTCATCGGTAACTGCTTGTTGGAGCAGTTCAACCGCTCGTTGTGATTTTTGCTTGTAGAACGGCTTAATCACCTCTGAACTCAGTTTAAGCAGATCACCTTTGCCAATTATATGGTTTGCCAGCGCTGGACCAACACTGCCCGGCGCTAGGCTGATGATGCCGTTCATATTGGTTAATGCTTGCGTGATTTCTTCACTCGCAATCACAATGCCACAACGCACGCCCGGTAAACCAAGCTTAGATAGGCTCATGCATAGGATGGTGTTTTCATTCCAGAACGGTTCGACATCTTCAAAGATGATGTTCGGGAAAGGTAGACCGTAGGCGTTATCGATGATCAGCGGGATGTTGTTCTCACGTGCTAGCTTGTCCAGCTTACGTACTTCTTCGTCTGTCAGTACATTACCCGTTGGGTTGGTTGGACGAGATGCACAGATTGCCGCAACAGAGTCGTCGACGGTTAGCTGCTCAAAATCGACGTGGTATTTAAACAGACCGTTATCTAACAGCTCGATTTCTGGGTGGTAAGAGATAAAGATATCTTCATCAATGCCAGCATCACCATAACCGATGTATTCAGGTGCGATAGGCAGTAGCACTTTCTTGTGCGAACCGTCTGGCTGTTTACCTGCCAACAAGTTGAACAAGTAGAAGAAGCCACTCTGGCTACCGTTAGTTAGGCTGATGTTCTTTTCGGAAATATCCCAGCCGTAAGTTTCACGGAATAACTGAGCTAGCGCTTTGACGAACGCGTCTTTACCCTGCGGGCCATCGTAGTTGGCGAGGGCGGCGACGAGCTCCCCACTGGCGAGCATTTCCTCACTGGCTTGGTGAAAGTAATCGAGCATGGCAGGAATGGCGGCAGGATTACCTCCACCGAGCATGATGGCACCTGGTGTGCGCAGACCATCATTCAAATCGTCCATTAACTGCGTAATACCTGAATACTGATTAAATTTTTCACCAAACTTTGAGAACTGCATGCTGACTTATACCTAATTCATTGTGATTGCTTTGTGTATGTTTATGCCGATGTTTTATCGGCTTATCGAGTAATCCTTGACCTTACCTCAATGTGTAATTAACGCAAAGTGTGAATTAAGCCGAAAAAGAAAAAAGTGCGTCATCAGACCAGAGGAACGAGACAAAAGGGCAAAAAGAACAATAAAAAAGGGAAGCTTATGCTTCCCTTGCTGGTGGAGAGAGTGTGATTTACTCACCGGTGTAAACAATCAACACCTTGTCGTCTTGGTATTGGCGTTCAAACGCGTAGTAACCTTCTTGGTGGCGAGTGATGTGCTTACCTTGAGCAACTGCTGGGTGGCGTTTACGGAATTCACCCAACTTTTGCCAATGTTGCAGTAGATCTTCTCGTTCGCCATGAATCTTATCCCATGGCATATCTGAGCGTGTGCCTTGGTGGGCGTCTGAACCAGTAATGCCAAAATCACGAGCTATCTCATCACCGTAATAGATCTGTACTGCACCCGGAGCCAGCATCAGAGCATTTGCCGCACGTGCTTGGTCATCAAAGCTGCGGCTGCGAGCTGACCAAAACAGTTGTGTATCGTGTGAAGACAGGTAGCTCAACACATTGAACTCAGGATCGGTATTGATGCGCTCTGCATAGCGGCGGTAATCATTATCAAGTTGAGCGAAACACTTCAGCGCTTTTGGTGCTACATCAGATTGGAACTCGAAGTTGATGATGGAATCGAAGCCGTTATCGAAATACGGGCTCTTCACTACGCTGTGTGCCCACACTTCACCTGTCATCCAGAAAGGTAGGTCATCCAAGGCTTTGTCCGGGTTGTTTTGCTTCCATTGAGCAAGCGCTTGGGTGGTGCTGGCTTTCAGCTCTGCCCACGCTTCCATTTCAACGTGTTTTGCAGTGTCAACGCGGAAGCCATCAATGCCATAGTCACGCACCCAATCGGATAACCAGGTAATCAGGTGTTCACGTGGGGTTTGTAGCTCATCTTGCGCATTGGTGTTTTTATTGCGGAAGAAGTTTGGTAATCCGGTTTTCTGAGTCGATTCGGTTTTTAGATCCGGTAGGTAGTTCAAAGACATGGTGATGTCGTTGTAGCCCGGAGCATCGTAGTCGCCAATATCGGTGCGGATCCAATCTTTGCCCCACCATTTATCCCACGCTTCGCTATCACCGTATTTGATGTAGTCGTTGAAGCTGTGCCAGCTTTGTCCTGATTTTGGCTGCCAGTCGGTCCATTTTTCACCAAGGACTTCTTTGGCTTCTTGGTCATCAAGGTAAAGCTGACCAAATCCGAATTCCTGCATGTCTGCTAATGTCGCATAACCTGTGTGGTTCATGACCACATCCCAAATCACGCGGATACCTTTCTTATGGGCAGTATCGACGAAGGTTCTGAGTTCATCTTCGGTACCCATGTTGGCATCAAGCTTGGTCCAATCTTGGTGATAGTAGCCGTGGTAGCCGTAGTGCTTAAAGTCGCCTTTATCGCCGCCGCCAACCCAGCCGTGGATTTGTTCCAGTGGTGAGGTTATCCAGATAGCATTGACACCAAGTGATTCGATGTAATCGAGTTTTTTCGTTAGACCCGATAAGTCACCACCGTGGAAGGTACCAATCTCATATTTTCCGTCTTTGCTGCGACCGTAGCTGTTGTCGTTGTCTGGGTTGCCATTGTAGAAGCGGTCGGTCATGACGAAGTACACCGTCGCATTGTCCCAACTGAACGGTTTGTCGGCTTGCTGTTCAACTTCTTCTAGCAGCAATAGACCTTGGCTCATAGGACCCGGTTGCATGGTGACGCTGCCATTGGCGACAGTGGTTTCTTGTCCGGTTAAGGCATCACGAACGACAGTGCCATCATTAAAGGTTTGGGCAACGTTGATGGTTTTTGGCGTGTCAGTTGCGACAGGGCAAGAGTAGGTGATGTCCTGACTCTGTTTTGGTTTGATTTTTACCGTCAGCTCATTGGTGGTTGGATTGAGCGTAAATTGATAGGTATTGGCTTTGAAGATGCGCAGCGGCATTTGTGCGTCAGTGGCGCAGTTATCCATTTTTAATGGACGATTGAATTTGATGCGATCTTCTTCTGCTAAGGCAAAGCTACTGCCACAGCTTTGATTACTGTCGGCAATGGTAAAGGTGTAGCTGCCTTTTTCGAGTTTTTGCTCAGCGACAAGTAAGCCTTGTGAGTTTTCCTCAAAAACAGCAGTGTCATCACCAACGTTTAATACGATGGCATTTTCTGGTATCTGGCTGCAGGCGCTCAGTAGACCGATAGAGAGTGCGAGAATTGTTTTTTTCATTGTGTCCTTCCCCCGAATAAACAGTCCAGTTATAGCAAAACTGTGCCTCTACAATCCGAGCTCTACACCAACAAATTAAACGCGTCTCACCCTACAAATTTTAGTCTTGTTCACAAAATGAATAATAAGCGTCACCTTCATCGGTTTGAAGGCAACAAAAAAGGGAAGCATCAGCTTCCCTTTTAGTTATTTCTTAATCACTTCGAAGAGTAATGAATTACTTTTGAAGCAAAGAAATGTCTGCGATCTGTAGGAACAGGTTACGCAGGTTGTTCAGTAGTGTCAGACGGTTCTTCTTAAGTGCTTCGTCGTCTGCCATTACCATTACGTTATCAAAGAACGCATCAACTGGTTCACGTAGGTCAGCTAGCTTGCTTAGGGCTTCTTGGTAGTTACCTGTAGCAAATGCTGGCTCTAGCGCTTCAGTCATTACTTCAACGCTTTCTGCTAGTGCTTTCTCTGCGTCTTCTTGTAGAAGAGCTAGGTCGATGTCTGCTGCTAGCTCGCCGTCGAATTTCGCTAGGATGTTACCTACACGTTTGTTCGCTGCTGCTAGAGACTCTGCTGCCTCTAGTTCACGGAAGTGTGAAACCGCTTTAACTCGTTGGTCGAAGTCTGCTGGTTTCGTCGGGCGACGCGCTAGAACTGCTTGAATGATGTCTACGCTGAAGCCTTCGTCTTGGTACCAAGCGCGGAAACGACCAAGCATGAACTCGATAACGTCTTGCTCAACGTTGTCGTTGGTTAGGCGATCGCCAAATAGTGACTTCGCTTTCGCTACTAGGTCAACAAGATCTAGGTTGTAGCCGTATTCAACGATGATACGTAGTACACCTAGAGATGCGCGGCGTAGTGCGAATGGGTCGCTGCCTTTAGGCGCTTGACCAATACCGAAGATACCTACGATAGTGTCTAGCTTGTCTGCCATTGCAACTGCTGTTGAAACGCCGTTTGATGGCAGTTCATCACCTGCGAAACGAGGCATGTATTGCTCGTTCAGTGCTACTGCAACTTCTTCTGCTTCACCGTCGTGGCGAGCATAGTGCATACCCATAACACCTTGAGTATCCGTGAATTCGAATACCATTGAGGTCATTAGGTCACATTTTGCTAGTAGACCAGCACGCTTTGATTTCTCAACGTCAGCACCGATTTGCTCAGCAATGTAGCCAGCAAGTTCTGTGATGCGGTCTGTTTTGTCTTTGATCGTACCCAGTTGCTTTTGGAAGATCGCTTGCTCTAGTTCAGGCAGACGGTCGATAAGCGGACGCTTACGGTCTGTGTTGAAGAAGAACTCTGCGTCAGCAAGACGAGGGCGAACTACTTTCTCGTTACCTTCGATTACGTAACGAGGCTCTTTTGATTCGATGTTCGATACGAAGATGAAGTTAGGTAGTAGCTTCTTGTTTTCGTCGTAAACAGGGAAGTACTTTTGGTCACCCTTCATGGTGTAAACCAACGCTTCAGAAGGCACTTTTAGGAACTCTTCTTCGAACTTCGCTGTTAGTACTACTGGCCATTCAACCAGAGACGTTACTTCTTCTACTAAGTCATCTTCTAGGTCAGCGATACCGCCAACCGCTGCTGCCGCTTTTTGTGCGTCAGCTAGGATGATTGCTTTACGCGCTTCGTAATCTGCCATTACTTTACCGCGCTCTTCTAGAATCGCAGGGTATTGCTCAGCAGAATCGATAGTGAACTCTTGCTCACCCATGAAGCGGTGACCACGGATAGTGCGGTCAGAAGCAACACCAAGGATCTCGCCTTCGATTAGGTCGCTGCCCATTAGCATGGTTAGCGTCTTAACTGGACGGATAAATTGAGTCGTTTTGTTGCCCCAGCGCATTGGTTTTGCGATAGGTAGGTTTGCTAGTGCTTTCGCTGCAAGTTCAACGACGATCTCAGACGTTGGCTGACCTTTCACTTCTTGTTTGAACAGTAGCCATTCACCTTTGTCTGTTACCATGCGCTCTGCTTGGTCAACCGTGATGCCACAACCGCGTGCCCAGCCTTGAGCCGCTTTTGTTGGGTTGCCTTCCGCGTCAAACGCTGCAGAAACCGCAGGACCACGTTTTTCAACAACTTTGTCAGATTGGCTGTCTGCTAGTGCTGCGACTTTAAGTGCAAGACGACGAGGTGCCGCGAACCATTTCACGCCTTCATGAGCAAGCTCAGCGCCTTTTAGTTCAGCTTCGAAGTTTGCTGCGAATGCTTCAGCTAGTGTGCGAAGTTGCGTTGGTGGTAGCTCTTCTGTACCTAGCTCGATTAGAAATTCTTTTGCCATGTTACTCTACCCCTTACGCTTGTTCTTTCTTACACATTGGGAAGCCAAGAGCTTCACGCGATGCGTAGTATGCTTCTGCAACTGCTTTCGTCAGGTTGCGGATGCGTAGGATGTAACGTTGGCGTTCAGTTACTGAGATCGCTTTACGCGCGTCTAGTAGGTTGAATGCGTGACCAGCTTTTAGAATGCGCTCGTAAGCAGGTAGTGGCAGTGGCTTTTCAAGCTCAAGTAGCTCTTTACACTCTTTCTCACACTGTTCGAAGAAACCAAATAGGAAATCAACGTCTGCGTGCTCGAAGTTGTAAGTTGATTGCTCTACTTCGTTTTGGTGGAAGATGTCACCGTAAGTCACTTTGCTGCCGTCTGGCGCGATGTTCCAAACTAGGTCGTAAACAGAGTCTACTTCTTGGATGTACATTGCTAGACGTTCAATACCGTAAGTGATCTCACCAGTTACTGGCTTACACTCAAGACCACCAACTTGCTGGAAGTAAGTAAACTGAGTCACTTCCATGCCGTTTAGCCAAACTTCCCAGCCCAGACCCCATGCGCCTAGTGTTGGGTTTTCCCAGTTGTCTTCTACGAAACGGATGTCGTGTACAAGAGGGTCAATACCAAGAACTTCAAGGGAGCCAAGGTACAACTCTTGAATATTGTCAGGCGATGGTTTTAGCGCTACTTGGAATTGGTAGTAGTGCTGAAGACGGTTAGGGTTTTCACCGTAACGGCCATCAGTAGGACGACGTGAAGGTTGTACGTAAGCTGTCGACATTGGCTCTGGGCCAAGCGCTCGTAGACAGGTCATTGGGTGAGAGGTACCCGCACCCACTTCCATATCTAGCGGTTGAACAATGGTACAACCATTTTGAGCCCAATAATCCTGCAGCGCGAGGATCATTCCCTGGAAGGTTTTGATATCGTATTTTTGCATAAGTCAGGTTCGCGCGATTCTCTTGTTACTCGTTAATTCGTCATCTATGCCGAGTTTTTCAACTCTAACAACGGCGATAAAGAGTAATTACGGTTGAATAAATTAACAATCTAGTATAACCAGATATTGAGCATGGGAGTAGAGCTAATCTTGATTAATTCGTGGGCGATTTTCTCCTTTAATGAATTTTTACCGCGTTATCTGCTGTATTTTTCCTAAAAGGGAGTTTTTGCCTGCTTTGGCTCTTGAGAAGCGCAACAAAGGTGGCTAGAATTGCGCCTGTCTTTGGGGAGTAGCTTACCTGATGAAGTTTCTGTTTCATCTGGTTCGTCCGTCAACATAATTGGTGCAAAATCACCATGGCGTTCGAGACTTGAAGCCTTTCAAGTTTAGCAAGACCTTAGACAAATCATCACGAACCGGGGTAGGGGCGTGAGGTTTGTCTTCGGTTAAAAATAATAATCCCTGCCCCAATGAGCATGTCGTGAGCGTTTTAGCTATTTCAATTACTACTGTAGCGTTAGCAGAAATTGGCGATAAGACCCAATTGCTATCTCTATTACTCGCAAGTCGTTACCGAAAACCAATCCCAATTATTGCAGCAATCTTTTTGGCAACTATTGCCAACCACGCTTTGGCTGCATGGTTAGGTGTGGTTGTCGCAGACTATCTATCACCTGAGATTTTAAAGTGGGTGCTGGTGGTCAGTTTTGTCGCGATGGCGGCTTGGGTTCTGATCCCGGACAAACTGGATGATGACGAGCAGATTTCTAATCGAGGCCCATTTATTGCCAGCTTTATCGCGTTCTTCGTTGCGGAGATAGGCGATAAAACTCAGATCGCCACTTCCATTTTAGGGGCGCAATACGCGGATGCGTTAAGTTTGGTGATTATCGGTACCACAATCGGTATGCTGCTGGCGAATGTTCCTGTGGTCCTGATTGGTAAATTGTCGGCCGACAAGATGCCTTTAGGGCTGATCCGTAAAATCACCGCATTTTTGTTTATTGCTCTGGCAATAGGGGCTGCACTGTTCTGATTTTTTGCACGTGAAATGATGTGAGTTATCAATCATTAGTGGCGTGCTGCGCGAGTTCAAACTCTGACTCTAAATCGTTCCGTTGCGTGACGGATGACATATAAGTGTCATACTTGTCATGGTAGTTTAATGGTGTGAATGATAGCGAGAGGGCAAGTTTATGCTTACACGTTACATGGGGATGTCCCCGAAGAGTCAGAGTTATTTATTCACTTTTGGTTTAGCGCTGTGTTTACTAGCGATGGTGCTAACTGATATGTGGTTACCGATTGTAGCAGGATCGTTCGTTCTTACTGGATTGACAGTAGAAGCGTGGATTCGTGTCGCTCACATCATTCCTATGCATGAAGAGATGCGGGCAATGAAGAAACAACTTAACAAGCTCCAATCAGAAGTTCGCACACTCGAATACGACGAATAAACAAACGGCAGCCAATATAGGCTGCCGTTTTTAGTTCGACCAGATTATTCCAATCCTTTCTTGATCAGGTACTGATACGGAACTTGCTCCGTTTGTGCCGCAACTAACTGGTGGTCCATAAAGAGGCAGAAACTCGGAATGTCTCGAGTCGTGGATGGATCGTCTGCTTTGACCAGCAAAATCTCACCATCTTGCATGTTGCGAATTGTCTTCCTGACCATCATCACTGGCTCTGGGCAGCGCAGTCCTTGCGCCTCTAATGTCTTGTTTGCCAGTTCAGGATTAAAGCTCATAGTGTGATTCTCGTAACTAACTGAGCGTTGAATTTTACTTTCGTTGAAAAAATATTCAATAACCACTTGGCAAACCGAAATTTTTGTTTTACCTTAAATTAACAATTTGGTAACAACTGGCAAGGGAGAGGCAATGTTAACAGCGTTAGACAGACTTACGATTTACTCAGTGCTGTGTTTTATCTCGTTCTGTGCATTGGTACTTAGGACGCCAGCTGACACCTCTTTGACGCCTCTCGTAGGCATGGTTGCCACTATTATTGGGATTTGGATCGAGATGCGCAGATGGTCTGGCGCATCTGAGCAAGAAAATTAGCGCTTCTTGCTTGGATCAGAATGCTTTTAATAACGCTCACCTATTTTTTACCGACACTTCATTCCGACACTATCCCCATTTTTCTTGGGCTTCCCCGCTGAAAGGCGGGATTTTTTTTGCCTAAAGAGTACAATTTACCCAAACACATACAAAATAAGTGGCTAATTCGTGGAACTGGAAGATATCTATCGCCGAGATTTAAATTTACTGGTTGCGTTGCGAGTACTGATAGAAGAAAACAGTGTCAGTAAGGCGGCAACACGTCTGAACTTGAGTCAATCGGCAATGAGTCGTGTGCTTGGTCGTCTACGCGACTTATTGGGAGACCCGCTGTTTACTCGTCAGGGACAGCATTTGATCCCAACTCAGAAAGCGTTAGAGATCGATCGCTCATTGGGCGAGCCATTAGAGTCTTTACGTCAGTTGTTATCTCCGGTTGAGTTTGACCCATTGCAATGCGTACAGACTTTCAACATCGTGACCACCGATTATGCCATGCAAACGATATTACCGTTCGCTTTGCCGAGAATTTACCAAGAAGCACCAAATGTGTCTTTCAACTTCTTACCACTGCAACACGACCGTTTATCAGATCAGCTCACTTATGAAGGTGCAGACTTAGCGATTTGTCGCCCGACAGGCCCGGTGGAGCCTCTACGCAGTGAAGTGTTGGGGCGAGTGGGGGTGCTGTGTATGCTTTCAAAACAGCATCCATTAGCGAATAAAGAAATGAGCTTGGATGATTATCTGAGTCATCCACATGCCATGATCGCCATCAGTGATGGTGTTAAGGCACTGATCGAACAAGCTTTGATGGAGAAACCTAAGCGTAAAATGGTTCTGCGGGCTTATCATTTAGAAGCCGCATTGGCGATCATGGATACCTTGCCAATTATCATCACAGTGCCAGCGGACTTGGCGTATCTGGTTGCCGAGCGTTATGACTTGGTGGTGAAACCGTTACCATTCCAATTCACGCCGTTTGAATACTCGATGATTTGGCATGCGCGTTGCGAGCATTCTCCCGCTCAAGAATGGTTAAGAACGATTGTGCGTGAAGAGTGTAGCCGTCTGATAGCTAAACGTATCGAAGATATGGGACTGAACTGCTAACAAAAAAGAGCCAGCAATGCCGGCTCTTCGTCTGTTTACACTGAGTCAGTGTTTATAGCTTGATAACCACACGACCCGTTACTTGACCGTTGGTGATGTCTTCTGCATATTTCGGTGCTTCAGTAAGAGCAACTTCAGTACACGCTTGCTCGAAGTAGCTGTCTGGTAGTAGCTCGACCAGCTTTTCCCATGCTGCGATACGTTTCTCTGTTGGGCACATTACTGAGTCCACACCTTGTAGGCGAACATTACGTAGGATGAACGGCATCACTGTGGTTGGTAGATCAAAACCACCTGCAAGACCACAAGCTGCAACTGCACTGTTGTAATCCATTTGCGCCAATACTTTAGCCAGTACTTTGCTGCCTACAGTATCAACCGCACCTGCCCATACTTGCTTTTCAAGTGGACGTGCTGGTTCTTCAAATTCAGTACGGTCGATGATGCGGCTAGCACCTAGTTTTTCAAGTAGCGGGCCATTTTTTTCTACACGACCTGTCACTGCAGCAACTTTGTAGCCAAGCTGTGCTAGAAGCGTTACTGCGACTGAGCCTACACCGCCACTTGCGCCAGTTACAAGGATTTCACCATTTTCAGGTTTGATGCCTGCATCAAGCAGTGCTTGAACACATAGCATGCCAGTGAAGCCAGCAGTACCAACCATCATTGCTTTCTTGCTGTCTAGACCTTTTGGTAGTGGTACTAGCCAATCTGCTTTTAGACGAGCACGCTGAGACATACCACCCCAGTGGTTTTCACCCACGCCCCAGCCAGTAAGGACAACTTTGTCACCAGCTTGGTAGCGGTCGTCTTCTGAGCTTACTACCGTACCTGCTAAGTCAATACCTGGCACCATCGGGAAGTTACGGATGATTTTACCTTTACCTGTGATCGCAAGGCCGTCTTTGTAGTTTAACGATGAGTAATCAACGTCAATCAGAACGTCGCCTTCAGGCAGTTGTGTTTCATCGATTTGCTCGATGTTAGCGATAGTACGTTTGTCTTCTTGATTTAGAACTAGAGCATTAAACATAAGGTTCTCCGATTGTGCGGTAGCATGACTCTGGGTCACATGCAGCAAGATATCAACTGGTCTAAGTGTATGTCTTCTTTGTCTATGAATAAAATGAAACTTGAGCATTTAATGTATGCTCTTCATGCATGTTTGATGTAAAACAAAAAGGGCGACATCAATTGTCGCCCTTAAGTGTAATACTAAAAATTTTAGTACTAGTTCATTTGCTTATGATTGTTGGCTCGATCACTACAACAACGTCTTGAACTGTTATGGTCGTTCAAATACTGTCGCAATGCCCTGACCCAAACCGATACACATGGTGGCCAGACCGTATTTCGCGTCTTTCGCTTCCATTAGGTTGATCAACGTTGTTGAGATACGTGAACCAGAACAGCCTAGTGGATGACCCAATGCTATCGCACCACCGTTAAGGTTGACCTTCTCATCCATAACATCAAGCAGGCCTAAGTCTTTAGCACACGGCAGAGACTGCGCGGCAAATGCTTCGTTTAGCTCAACCACATCCATGTCTTCAATTGAAAGACCGGCACGCTTGAGCGCTTTTTTCGTCGCAGGTACAGGACCGTAACCCATAATAGAAGGATCGCAGCCCGCAATGGCCATGCCTTTAATACGTGCACGAATCTTCAAGCCAAGTTCATTAGCTTTCTCTTCACTCATGATCAACATCGCTGATGCACCATCGGACAGAGCCGATGATGTACCGGCTGTTACTGTACCGTTTGCAGGGTCGAACACTGGGCGAAGTTGAGATAGACCTTCAACGGATGTTTCAGGGCGAATCACTTCATCGTAATCTAGAGTGAACAGGGTGCCGTCAGCGGCGTGGCCTTCAATTGGTAGAATTTCGTTTTTAAAACGACCCTCTACGGTTGCTGCGTGCGCACGAGCGTGAGAGCGAGCGGCAAACTCGTCTTGTTGCTCACGGCTAATGCCATGTAATTTACCAAGCATTTCAGCCGTTAAGCCCATCATGCCCGCAGCTTTTGCTACGTTCTTTGACATACCTGGGTGAAAGTCTACACCGTGGTTCATTGGCACATGCCCCATGTGCTCAACGCCACCAATTAGGCAGATTTCAGCATCGCCAGTCATGATGGCACGTGTACCGTCGTGAAGCGCTTGCATTGATGAACCACACAAGCGGTTCACCGTCACGGCGCCAATTTCAATCGGCAGGCCCGCGAGTAGCGCGGCATTACGTGCAACGTTAAAGCCTTGCTCTAGTGTTTGCTGTACACAGCCCCAGTAGATGTCTTCAATCTCGCTTGGGTTCACTTGTGGGTTACGCGCAAGAATGCCTTTCATTAGGCGCGCAGATAGATCTTCTGCTCGTGTATGACGGAAAGCACCACCTTTAGAGCGACCCATTGGAGTACGTAGACAATCGACTACGACAACATTTCTTGTTTGATTAGTCATTTTAGAATCCCTCCTTAGATAGAACCTTGCTGTTGTGCACCGTAAAAGCTTTCACCTTTCGCCGCCATATCAATCAGCATTTGCGGTACTTGGTACATCGCACCTAGCTCGGCGTGTTGTTTTGCCATTTCAACGTATTCAGCAATACCCACGCTGTCTAGATAGCGGAATACGCCACCGCGGAATGGAGGGAAACCAAGACCATAAACCAATGCCATATCTGCTTCCTGCGGAGTCGCGATGATGCCTTCTTGTAGGCACAGCACCACTTCGTTGATCATTGGAATCATCATACGTTGAATGATGGTCTGATCGTCAAAGTCCTGCTTATCGGCACAAACGTCAGCAAGTACCGGTAAGATCGCTTCGGAGAAGGTTTTCTTCGGCTTACCTTTTTTATCTATGGTGTAGCTGTAGAAGCCATTACCATTTTTCTGACCATATTTGTCTGCTTCGAACAGTGCATCAATCGCATCACGACCTTGTTTACCCATACGCTCAGGGAAACCGTCAGCCATCACAGCTTGTGCGTGGTGCGCGGTATCAATGCCGACTACGTCAAGCAAGTACGCCGGTCCCATCGGCCAGCCAAACTTACGCTCCATGACTTTGTCGATTTTCGTAAAGTCAGCACCATCACGAAGTAGCATGCTGAAGCCGCCAAAGTATGGGAACAATACGCGGTTAACGAAGAACCCTGGGCAGTCATTAACGACAATTGGTGATTTGCCCATTTTCGCAGCATACGCCACAACACGATTGATGGTTTCATCAGAGGTGTGCTCACCACGGATGATCTCAACAAGAGGCATACGATGCACTGGGTTGAAGAAGTGCATACCACAGAAGTTTTCTGGGCGTTTTAGTGATTTTGCCAATAGGTTGATAGGAATCGTTGAGGTGTTTGAGGTGATAACGGTGTCGTCACCGACATGGGATTCAACTTCACTTAAAACTGCTGCTTTTACTTTCGGGTTTTCAACGACAGCTTCAACAATCACATCAGAGTTCTCAATACCTGCGTAATGTAAGCTCGGTGTGATTGACGCTAAAATACCCGCCATCTTAAAGCCATCAATGCGACCGCGAGATAAGCGTTTATTCAGCAGCTTAGATGCTTCAGTCATGCCTAGGTCGAGCGACGCTTGTGCGATGTCTTTCATCAAGACTGGCACACCTTTTAGCGCTGATTGGTAAGCAATGCCGCCACCCATGATACCTGCACCTAATACGGCTGCACGTCGCGTGTCTTTACTTGCTGACTTCGCTGCTTTTTTCGCAATGCCTTTGATGTATTGATCATTAAGGAATAGGCCAACGAGTGATTTTGCTTCTTCCGATTTAGCCAGTTTCACGAAGTGCTTACGTTCAATGTCTAACGCTTCATTACGTGCAAAGCGAGCACCTTCTTCAATCGTGATAACGGCTGTCATTGGGGCAGGGTAGTGAGGACCTGCTTTTTGTGCCACCAGACCCTTCGCCATGGTGAAGCTCATCATTGATTCAAGCTTACTCAGCGTTAGCGGAGATGTTTTCTGTGCTCGGCGTGCTTGCCAGTCAAGTTTCTCGTTAATTGCAGAGTTAAGAGTTTGTAGTGCTGATTCGTATAAAGCATCAGGCTCTACAACTGCATCGAGTAAGCCAATTTTCAATGCTTCATCAGCTCGGCATGCTTTACCTTGGGTGATTATTTCCATTGCGCTGTCTGCGCCAATAACGCGAGGTAAGCGTACACAACCACCAAAGCCAGGCATGATTCCCAGTTTCGTTTCTGGTAGGCCGATGCTGGTGGTTTTGTCACCAATACGCATGTCTGTTGCTAGCACACATTCACAACCGCCACCAAGAGCGTGGCCTTTGATCACTGAGATGGTCGGAACGGGTAAGTCTTCTAATTTGTTAAAGATGCTATTAGCAAATTGCAGCCATTGGTCGAGCTCGGCATCCGTTTTAGCAAACAGACCTAAAAACTCGGTAATGTCCGCGCCTACAATGAATGCGTCTTTATCTGAAGTGAGCAACAACCCCTTGAGGCCTTGATGGGCAATGAGCGCATCAAGAGCTTTATCTAGCGATTCTAATGTCGCTAGGTCGAGTTTGTTGACGGATTTTGGAGAGCAGAAGTTTAGCTCTGCAATACCATCTTGTATTTCCTTTACCTGTAGGGTTTCGGCTTGGTAAATCATTGTCTATCTCCATGACATACAATCGTGGATTGTCTGTATACCTATTTCAACGACGCCGTGTACCTCGGCAAATAGGTATCGAGGAAGTCGTTTTATTTTTGTTCTGGTTTGACCAGTAAAGTTAGTTTGGATCGTGGATTGTTTAATTTCAATACATTTTTTAAACAAGTGTTTAACATTGTGCGCTGTGGCAGATCTTATGCGACGGGTAAATCACACTCGTGATAGACTTCAGGCAAATAGACATGAATCCATAATCCTATGAATGACAAGCCTTATCTGATTCCAGCAGAGCCCGCTCAATTTGAAGAAGAAATTAAAAAGAGCGTCTTCATTACTTATTTGGCACACACGCCAAGTATCGAAGCTGCAAAAGCATTTGTTGATCAAATCAAAGCTAAACACGCTGATGCTAGACATAACTGTTGGGGCTTTGTTGCTGGTCGACCAGAAGATTCGATGAAGTGGGGCTTTAGTGATGATGGAGAACCTTCAGGTACGGCAGGCAAACCAATCCTGGCGCAGCTGTCTGGATCTGGGGTGGGGGAGATCACGGCTGTGGTCACGCGATACTCTGGTGGAATCAAGTTAGGTACAGGCGGCTTGGTTAAAGCGTATGGGGGTGGGGTTCAACAAGCGCTCAAGCTGCTTCAAACTATTGAGAAAAAAATAACCACAAAGCTCAGACTAACGTTAGACTATGGGTTTATGCCTATCGCACAATCAATCATGCCGCAATTTGGTGCGATAGAAGTCGAGGCTGAATACAGCGATCAGGTCGTATTAGTGGTGGAAATTGAGCTTCGAGAAGTGAGCGCGTTTACCCAAGCAATCATCAATAAAAGCGGGGCAAAGGCAATTGTCACTCCGCTAGACGGACAATAATGAAAAACAGGAAGCAACAGGGACAGCTTCGCTAGTCAATTTATCCATGCAATTTCGTTCAATTATTCGAATCGTCGGGCTACTGCTCGCACTCTTTAGTGTCACTATGCTTGCGCCAGCACTCGTTGCGCTGATCTATCGAGATGGTGCTGGTGTGCCTTTTGTCACGACATTTTTTGTTCTGCTGTTTTGTGGGGCCGTTTGTTGGTACCCAAACCGCAGGTATAAGCACGAGCTTAAAGCTCGAGATGGCTTTCTTATTGTCGTCTTATTCTGGACAGTACTTGGCAGTGCAGGCTCGATCCCCTTTCTCATTGCTGACAATCCGAACGTCTCAGTGACAGATGCGTTTTTTGAATCGTTTTCTGCTCTCACGACGACCGGGGCGACCGTTATTGTTGGTTTGGATGAGTTACCTAAAGCGATTCTATTCTATCGACAGTTACTGCAGTGGTTCGGCGGTATGGGAATCATCGTATTAGCGGTGGCGATTTTGCCAGTACTTGGCATCGGTGGTATGCAGCTTTACCGCGCCGAGATCCCAGGTCCAGTCAAGGATACTAAAGTGACGCCGCGCATAGCAGAAACTGCTAAGGCGCTTTGGTACATCTATTTGAGCCTGACTATCGCCTGTGCTTCGGCTTTTTGGTTAGCTGGTATGACGCCATTTGATGCCATCAGTCACAGCTTTTCCACCATTGCCATTGGTGGCTTCTCTACCCACGATGCCAGCATCGGATACTTTGATAGTTACGCGATTAACCTGATTACGGTGGTTTTTCTGCTTATATCTGCATGTAATTACACACTGCACTTTGCTGCATTTGCATCAGGTGGCGTACATCCCAAGTATTACTGGAAAGATCCTGAGTTTCGCGCCTTCTTGTTTATTCAAGTGCTGCTATTTATCATTTGCTTTCTATTATTACTGAAACATCACTCTTACACATCGACATACGATGCTTTCGATCAGGCTCTGTTCCAAACTGTATCAATATCCACAACAGCGGGCTTTACGACAACAGGTTTTGCGGATTGGCCGCTCTTCTTACCTGTGCTGTTATTGTTCTCTTCCTTTATAGGTGGTTGTGCTGGTTCAACAGGCGGCGGCATGAAAGTGATCCGTATCCTGCTTCTTACCTTACAAGGTGCGCGTGAACTAAAACGTTTGGTGCACCCTCGTGCGGTTTACACCATCAAAGTGGGTGGCAGTGCCCTACCGCAACGTGTTGTCGATGCAGTTTGGGGTTTCTTCTCCGCATACGCATTGGTATTTGTGGTTTGTATGTTGGGGTTGATTGCAACAGGAATGGATGAGCTCAGTGCGTTCTCGGCGGTGGCTGCGACTCTGAACAACCTCGGTCCTGGCTTGGGAGAAGTAGCGCTGCACTTTGGTGATGTTAACGACAAAGCAAAATGGGTATTGATAGTTTCTATGCTGTTTGGTCGTTTGGAAATCTTTACCTTACTTATTCTACTTACGCCGACGTTTTGGCGTAGCTAAGGGGAAATCGTGGCAAAAGCATTATTTCTATACTCTTCCCGCGAAGGGCAGACTAAAAAAATTCTCCACTATATAGATGAACAACTTCCAGACTTCGATTGTGAGCTGGTGGATTTACATAATGTCGAGACGATTGACTTCAGCCAATACGACAGAGTATTGATAGGCGCCTCTATTCGCTATGGCCATCTTAATAAAAAGCTATACCAGTTTATTGAGCGAAACCTCAATCAATTGGAGCAAAATAAAGTGGCATTTTTCTGCGTAAACCTAACCGCTCGTAAAGAGGACCAAGGAAAGGATACACCTGAAGGTAGTGCCTACATTCACAAGTTCCTAATTAAGTCGCCTTGGAAACCAACGCTAATAGGTGTTTTTGCTGGTGCACTTTATTACCCACGTTACAGCTGGTTCGACAGAACTATGATTAGGTTCATTATGTCGATGACGGGTGGCGAAACTGATACGACCAAAGAGGTGGAGTACACCAATTGGGAAAAAGTGGCTCTTTTCGCAGATAAATTCAGAGAACTGTAGAAATAACGTGCTCTTTTGACCGCTTTTGATGCAAATTTATCCG